>NZ_JAZARS010000014.1:0-167644 GCF_036233855.1 Gordonia sp. Z-3 | reverse complement strand
TACACCCGGACATCTGGTCCTCAGACCACCAGTCCGGGCCACTCGACAAGGGACCGCCACCTCACGAAAGATCGAGGTTAGGGGGGCGCTTGTGGCGGAAGTCTCATTTATCGCTTTTCTCGGCCGGTGGAGTGCGTGGTCGCGACGTCTTCGCAGATAAGCCCGCGAAACCGACCGATTCGCGCCATTGTCGGAGGTCGTCGCCATTTTAGGTCTGCCTTGCACCCCGTCTTTTCGGGTGGCAACCTCGGTGTGGCGCACGAAGCTGAAACACCACGCTGAACTGCCCGCAATATTTGCGAAACATGACAACAGAACACGGCGAAGATGCCGATTGAGGGAAAGGATCAGCGAAGATCGTGATAACTCAAACAGCAACGAAACCAGTTGACGTTTACCGGACCCGGTTGGCCAAGCGTGGCCAGATCGAGCCACGGCCGCATCCGACCGTCTGGGGGGACACGTCTGGACGCGGACCACTCTCGGCCGACCAGCTCGCGGCGTACGACGAGCGCGGCTTCCACACAGCGACAAATGTACTGAGCGACGGAGACATCCGGACCTGCATGGGTGAGGTCGATGCCATCACCGAGCGGCTCGGCGACGACGAGCGGGTGATCCGCGAATCATCGTCGGGCGACGTGCGGTCACTGTTCGCGGTGCACCAGCTCAGCGATGCCATCGCCGAGATTTGCTCGCGCCGCGACATCGTCGGCGTTGCCGAGCAGATCCTCGATGACGAGGTCTATGTCCATCAGAGCCGGATGAACCTCAAGCCAGGGTTCGCGGGTGGGCCGTTCTACTGGCACTCCGACTTCGAGACCTGGCACGCCGAGGACGGCATGCCCAAGCCGCGGGCGCTGAGCGTGTCACTCGCGCTGACACCGAACTACGAGTACAACGGCGCGCTGATGATCATCCCGGGGTCGCACAAGAAGTTCCTGACTTGCGTGGGAGAGACTCCGGGTGACTATCACCGCGAATCGTTGACCTCTTACCGGCCGCCCTTCGGCACGCCGGAGGAGGACGACGTGACCGCGCTGGCCGAGGAGCATGGCATCGATATGGTCACCGGCCCTGCGGGTTCCGCGCTGTACTTCGACTCGAATTGCATGCACGCGTCGTCGGGCAACATCACCCCATTCCCGCGGAGCAACCTGTTCGTGGTGTTCAACGCAAAGTCGAACGCCATCGGTGAGCCGTTCGCGGCCGAGCAGGCGCGCCCGGATTACCTGGCACACCGCTGACAAACACACGAGCTCCCCCTCTCAAGAGTCCTCGAGAGGGGGAGCTCGTCGTACCAGTGCTCAGGTACGCGCCGCGGTCACCGTCTCGCTCGCCGCGGGGGCGGTCTGGTGGTCGGCCTTCTTGCGTAGGACCGGGATGAACATCGTGATGGCGACGCCGACGAATGCGGCGATCGCGCCGATCAGGAAGCACCACCGGAACGCCGAGTGGCTGGGCACATCGAAGGAACCGTAGGTGACGGTCGAGCTGGTCAGCACCAGTGCCATCACCGCGGAGGCACTGGTGGTGCCGATCGAGCGCATCAACCCGTTGAGGCCCACGGCTGCCCCGGCCTCGCGGATCGGCACCGAGTTCATGATCAACGTGGGCATGGCGGCGTAGCCGATGCCGACACCCGCCGAGCAGATGACCGAGGCCAGCGCGAGCTGCCAGGGCGCGTTCATCAGTAGGAAGGCGCCGAGGTAACCCAGTCCGAGCACGGTGGCACCGATGGCCATCGTGAACTTCGCGCCGATCGTGTTGATCAGCGTGCCCGAGACCGGCGCGAACACCAGCATCATCAGGCCACCGGGAGCCATCCACAGGCCGGCGGCGAGCAGCGTCTGGCCGAGGCCGCCCATCGCCACCGGGATCTCCAGCAGCTGCGGCATCACCACGGCCTGGGCCATCATGCCGAAGCCGATGGCGATGGCGGCGATGTTGGTGAGCAGCACGGCCGGGCGGGCGGTGGTGCGTAGGTCCACCAGCGGATCGGTATGGCGCAATTCGTAGGCGGCCCAGATCAGCAGCAGCACGAGACCGCCGAACAGCAAGCCCAACGTGCTGGCCGATCCCCAGCCCCAATCGTTGCCCTTCGATACGGCGATCAGGATGCCGGACAGGCCCAGCGCAAGACCGACGGCGCCGCCGATATCGAAGTGTCCGCCGTTGCTGTCGTCGATGTGCGGGACGAGTACCGCGACCAGCACGGTGACCACCAGGGCCAGCGCGGCCGACACCCAGAACAGTGCGCGCCAGTCGAATTCCTGGGCCACCCAGGCAGACAACGGCAGGCCGATCGCGCCGCCGACACCGAGCGTGGCGCTCATCGCGGCAACCGCCATCGACGTCAGCTTGGGCGGTGTGACCTCCCGCATCAGACTGATGCCGACCGGGATGAAGCCCATGGCCAGGCCCTGCACGGCTCGGCCCACGATCATCGGGATCAATGACCCGCCGAGCGCACAGATCAGCGACCCCACCACCAGCAGCATCGCGCTGCCGAGCATGATTCGCTGTTTGCCGAACATGTCGCCCAGGCGCCCTGCGATGGGCATGGCCACCGCCGCGGCCAACAGCGTGGCGGTGATGACCCAGGACGCATTGGAGATCGACGTGTCCAGCAGTCGGGGCAGTTCCGGCTGGATCGGGATCACCAGCGTCTGCATCAAGGATGCGACGAGACCGCCGAAACACAGGACGGCAACCACCGCGATCGCGGCGCCGGTGTGCTTGTCGTCGGTCAACTCGGCGTCCACCGGGACGGCCGACTGCTCGCCGGATGGCGAAGTGCTCATGGGCTCCCTTTCCTCATTCGCAAGACTCCCCGAAACTGATGTGTAGCGTACATATGTACGATGCACATACCAACTCGTGGGTAGATTGCCAGGTGTCGTGACCGGGAGGGGATGTCGGATATGCCGGAAATCGGGGACGAGTCGGTGTGGCAGACGCCGCTCTACCAAGGGTTGGCCGAAGAGCTGCTGCGGATGAGTCGACGTAAGACCCATATCGTTCCCGGGGCCATGTTGGAAGCCTCGGCGTTCGCGATTCTGTGGACGCTCTCCGACGGCGCCCCGCGCACGCTGCGTGATCTCGCCGACGAACTCGACCTGGATCGGTCAACGGTCAATCGGCAGGTCAACGCGGCCATCAAGCACGGCCACCTGGAACGTTTCGAGGTGGCCGGTCAGGCGAGTCGGCTGATCCGGCCCACCGCAGCCGGCGAGGCGGCGTTCGAGCACGACGGACAGTTGCGTGCCGATCGGCTCCGGCGGGTGTTCGCCGACCTCGATCCCGGGACACCCGAAGCGCTGCTGCACGAGTTGCGCGCATTCAATGACGCCTACGAGCGCACCTACGTCCGCCAGCACGAAACTGCCCAGCGGTGACCGACACCGATCCGACCGGGCCTGAGGTGGCTTCCTCCGGCACCTACCTGGTGACCGGAGCCGCCTCCGGGATCGGCCTTGCCGTCGCGGATCGGCTGTGCGTTGCCGGGCACCGGGTGATCGGTCTGGATTTGCGTGACGTCGACGTGTGCGCGGATCTGTCCACCCCCGCCGGGCGGCGCGGTGCGGTCGAAGCGGTGCTCGCCTCGGCCGGCGGCCGGCTCGATGGTGCGGTTATGGCCGCCGGTCTCGGGCCCGCGAAAGGGCGTGAGGACAGCATCGTGGCGGTGAACCTGCTCGGTGTCATCGAACTGCTCGAGGGCCTCCGTCCAGCGCTCGCGGCCGCCACCGACGCAAAAGTGGTGGTGTTGGGCTCGAACTCGGCCGCCACGACCCCCTTTGTGCCACGACGTGCCATACGTCTGCTGCTCGACGGTGACGACGAGCGTGCCGTTCGGCTGATTCGACGTCGTCGTGGTGTGGCGGCGCCGGTGGCCTATGCCGCATCGAAACTGGCGGTGGCGAGGTGGTGTAGGCAGCGCGCGGTCGCCGATGAGTGGGCCGGTGCGGGAATCAGGTTGAACGTGATCGCGCCCGGACCGGTATTGACCCCGCTGCTCCGTGCTCAGCTCGACAGCAGCACCGGTGCTCAGGTGCGGTCCTTCCCGGTCCCGATCCGGCAATACGGCACCCCGCACCAACTCGCCGACTGGATCACGATGATGCTCTCGCCGAGCGCGGATTTCCTCGTCGGCAGCGTGCTGACCGTCGACGGCGGAACCGATGCCTTGCTGCGGCCCGACGGCTGGCCGCGGCAGCTTCCGATGCATGCTCTTCCGCGCATGTTGTGGACGATGTACCGTGCCCCTCGGGACGGTCGTGTCGCACAGTATTGAGGGTGCGGTCCACCGGTCGGCATCACAGGCGAGAGGACGGGCATGTCCGCATTCCGGCAGGCGATAGACGTACGCGACATGGATACGGTGGAGCAGATGCTCGCCGACGACGTGGTGTTCCGAAGTCCGGTCGCATTCAAACCCTATGAGGGCAAAGCGATCACGAGCGCGATCCTACGCACCGTCGTCCAGGTCTTCGA
Organism: Gordonia sp. Z-3; assembly: GCF_036233855.1. Classification (NCBI taxonomy): domain Bacteria; kingdom Bacillati; phylum Actinomycetota; class Actinomycetes; order Mycobacteriales; family Gordoniaceae; genus Gordonia; species Gordonia sp. Z-3. The sequence goes on along the minus strand of NZ_JAZARS010000014.1, from coordinate 163,150 downwards.
AGACTTCCACTATGTGCGCGAGATCGGCGAGTCGGGTGGCCGTGATCATGCTCTCGTCTTCGAGGCCAAGGTCGACGGACTGGCCATCACCGGTTGCGACTTCCTCCGATTCGACGACGACGGCAAGATCGTCGATTTCATGGTGATGGTTCGTCCGTTGCGTGCCGCGGAAGCGTTGGCCAAACAGATGGGCGAGCGGTTCGAATCGATCGTCGAGATGGCCTCGCGTAGTTCCTGATCATTCTCTACGACATTCGACCGGCGTCGCTGCTGTAGACCTTTACATTTTCCGATATAGGAATATGATGGCTTCATGGCGCGAGCGGCGACGACCTCCGACGCATTCAATGCGATTGCCGAGCCGCAGCGTCGCGAGATCCTGATCCTATTGCGCGGCGGCGAGCGGCCGGTGAGCGACGTCGCGCAGGATCTCGGCATGAGTCAGCCGCAGGCGTCCAAGCATCTGCGCGTGCTGCGGGAGGTCGGGCTGGTACAGGTTCGCGGCGCGGGAAAACAGCGCCTGTATGACCTCGACGCCCGAGGGCTGCAACCGGTTCGCGAGTGGTTGGGCGGTTTCGAACGGTTCTGGAACGAGAGCTTCGATCGGCTCGACGAGTACGTCCACGACCTGAAGCAGGCGCGAAGAGAGGGAGATTTCGATGACAGCGAACAACGAGGCTGACGCCGCCGAGGTGACCGTCGACCGTGAGGTTGTGGTGTCGCGGATGATCAGCGCACCAATGGAATTGGTATTCGAGGCGTTCACGCAGGTTCGTCATCTGTCCCGATGGTGGGGGCCGGACGGATTCTCCACCACCACCCGATCGTTCGAGTTCCGGTCCGGAGGAATCTGGGATTTCGTCATGCACGGGCCGGACGGGACCGACTACCAGGAGTGGATCACCTGGCAAGAGATCATTCCCTCCGAGCGAATCGAACTGCTGCACGGAGCCTTTCGCGATGATCCCGACGCCTTCACCTCGGTCCTCACCTTCGAACCGATCGGTGATCAGACCCGGATCGTGATGCGCACGGTGTTTCCCACCCGCGAACTCCGCGACGAGGCGGTGCAGCGCTATCACGCGATCGAAGGCGGCGAGCAGACGCTGGGCAATCTGGCGTCCTACGTCGACGAACTCGTCCAAGACGGTGCCGCCCCGAACGCTGCCACCGGGCGCGAGTAGGACAAGCGCATGTCTCTGGTTCGGGTACACAACTTCTCGGTCTCACTCGACGGTTTCGGCGTCGGCGAAGGCCAACAACTCGACGCGCCGTTCGGCCACGCCGGACATCGTCTCATGCAGTGGGCGTTTCCCACGCGGACATTCACCCAGATGGGCTTCCACGGTGAGGGCCCGGGCGATACTGGCGTCGACGAGGCGTTCGCGAGCCGGTGGGCTACCGACATCGGCGTCGAGATCATGGGGCGCAACAAATTCGGGCCGCAACGCGGTCCCTGGGCCGACGAACAATGGCGCGGGTGGTGGGGCGACGACCCGCCGTTTCACACCCCGGTCATCGTGCTCACCCACCACCCGCGTCCGACGCTGCAGATGAACGGCGGCACAAGCTTTCACTTCGTCGACGCCGCGCCCGCCGAGGCATTGCAGCGGGCCAGAGAACTTGCAGAGGGCAAAGATGTCCGAATCGGCGGTGGCACCACCACCATCCGCGAGTTCCTGGCGGCGGACCTGATCGACGAGATGCACATCGTCGTCGTGCCCATTCTGCTGGGTCGCGGTGAGCGGCTCTGGGACGGTCTCGAGGGTCTCGATGAGGGGTTCCACATCGAACCGGTGTCGTCGCCGAGTGGGGTTGTCCATCTGACGTTTTCGCGGCGGCAGGTGTGAGCTCGTGTTGAGGTTCGGGGGCGGGTGCGGCGGGTCTGGTCTCGATACGTCACTCGCCTAGCGGCTCGTGGCTACTCGACCAGCGATATGGTTGTTGGCAAAGTGGGGAGCGACGCGGGTTGGTGACTACTCGACCAGCGATAGGGTTGGTGGCTACTCGGCCGGCGAAGGGGCGTCGCGCCAACCGGTCAGCACCGCGTGGACGGCTTCGGCGCCGTGCAGGGGGTCGGGTGGGTGCGGGAGGTCTTTCGGGAACAGCAGGAACGGTGTGCTCTGCGGGCCGCCCATCCCGCCGTGCGAGCCTACCTGTTCCTCGAAGGCAGCGACCTCGTCGGTCTCGGGCCAATAGGCGCCACCGACCATGATGTCTGCGACATTGTCGAATGTATCTGTGCGCCGGATCTTCTCGAGTGCATCCGGGCCGAACCCGCGCAGCGGGTCGGTGCCGGTGACCGCCCCGGTGGCCACGTCGACCGAACCGTCGGCGCCGAGCACCACCGACCCGCCGCCGGGCACAGCAACCAGCAGGAAACCGATCCCGGGGTGGCCGCATAGTCCCGCGAGTAAACCTGGATAGGCGTCCTCGATCGACTCGGTATCGGCGCGGCCGTCGATGCGCGGGAAGCTGATCAGGCCCAGGTTCCCTGAGCCCAGCACAACCGGTCGATCAGACGGCGGGGACACGTCGGTTTTCTCACCCGCAGAACCCATACTGGCCGAGGCATAGAGCCGCCCCTCGGCATCGGCCTGCGCCGAGAGGTCTTCGGACTCCGGCCGTTCGGGATCGCCGCACAGCCGGTCGACCAGCTGTGCCAGACTCTCGCCGTAGCGCCGACTGAAGGTGGCGCCCTGACTCTGCCCGTGATCGGACAGCAGCACAACCCGGTAGTCGCGGTCGGCCTGTTCCACGGTGGCCAACAGCAGTCGGATGGTCTCGTCGATCTTCGTCAGCACCGCAAGGGTTTCCGGCCGCGAAATACCCGAGTGATGCGACACCTCGTCGTAGCCGATCAGGTCCGCGTAGATGATGCTGCGACCGTCGATGAGATCGCGGACCACCGCGGCCACCGTGATGTCGTTGGCCACCACGGTGGTGAAGGCCCGCACGAACGGGTAGACGCCGCCGCGTCGGACCCGTGGCCGGATGTCGCGCCGCCGTTGATGAAACCCCTGGCGCAGTTCGCGCTGGATCTCGGCGATCATCCGCACCACTGTGCGCAGTGCGCTCGACGGGTCGAAGAAGTACGACGCGTAGCCGGCGTCGCCGCCGAGTCGGGCGCCCCGCATCCGGCTGACCACCAGCACGTTGTCGTCGGCGCCGCCGGTGAACAGGTTGCCGCGGCTGGCGCCGTCGAACGCCAGCAGCCCCGGTCGGTCGGCGCGTTCGGCCTCGCGTTGTTCGTTGTCGCGGGGGTTGCTGAACACCGCAACGGTGCCGGTGGTCTTGTCGTACCAGCGAAACGCGGGGACGTTGTGGTTGCAGCCGTGCAGGATGCCCAGTTGGGACGCACCGGTCTGGCTGCTCCAGTCGGTGTGCCAGGGCACCAGCCGGTGGGTGTCGCGGACCAGCTTCGCCATCGTGGGGGTGACCCCATCGGCGATGGCGCGCCGCAGCACGCCATGACCGAGGCCGTCGATCTGTAGGCACAGCAGACCCGGAGTGGTGGTGGCCGGTACCGACGGGCGCCGGCGGAAACGTTGCCGACGCACCTGCATGATCCGGTAGGAGGTGTCCGAGCGGGATGCGATCACACCACCGACCACGGAACTGAACACCGAGAGCAGCGCGGCCATCACGAACAGGTCGAATGTGCGGTCCACGCTGGCGACCGGCACGAGGATCATCGACAGCATCAGCAACAGCCCGCCGGCCAAAAAGACCGCGACGAACAGCATCACCGGTCCGATCCATGCCATCGCGCGCACCACCAGCGGCCACAGGATCGCGTTGAGCAGACCGAACACCAGCGCCAACGCCAACGCCGCCGGCAGCGTGGTCGCCCGGCCGTCCACCACGACCGTGTCGAGGGTGACCCCACCGAAGACGGCGTCGAGAACCAACAGGGCGAGTGCCGAGATCAGCCACAAGACGATGAGTTCGACGACGATGCCGACGACTCGGGCGGTGCTGCGCATGGCGTCCTTTCGATTGCCCTGCGATGGTAATGGCATGACCCATCCCGGCGACGACCCTGCGACCCGCCGCGATACCCGCCCGGACTCCGAACTGCGCTGGCTGGGTCATGCGAGCACTCTGCTCGTCGATCGGCAGACCACCGTGCTGACCGACCCCATCCTCACCGGACGGGTTGCCCATCTGCGGCGGCGACGCGGCCCCATTCCGAGCGACCCCGACGTTCGTGCTCCCGATGTGGTGCTGTTGTCGCATCTGCACGCCGACCACACGCACCTGCCGTCCCTGCGGCTGCTCGGTCAGGACGTGCCGATCGTGGTGCCGCGCCACGCGCCCGACGTACTCCCTGCCTTGCGAGCCGTCGGGGGTCGGCTCATCGAGGTCGTGGCGGGCGACGAGATCACGATCGGTGGGTTGGGGATACGGGCCGTGCCCGCCGATCACGACGGCAGGCGATGGCGTCGCGGGCCGGCCGATACCGTCGCGCTCGGCTATGTGATCAGCGGGCAGCGGACGACCTACTTCGCCGGCGACACCGACCTCTATCCCGATATCGGCGACTGGGTTCCCCGCTGTGACCTCGCGCTGCTGCCGGTTGGCGGTTGGGGGCCGAACCTGGGGCCCGGGCACATGAACCCGACGCGGGCGGCCGAAGCAGCCGAGATCGTCCATGCCGGACTGGCCATTCCGGTGCACTTCGGGACTCTGTGGCCGATCGGACTCGAACGTGTGCGGCCGGACCGCTTCTTTCGGCCGGGCGCGGACTTCGTATCACTCTTAGCGGACAACGCGGTGGCCGCCATCGAGCTGCAACCGGGTGAAGGGATCGAGCTGGGCGAGTCCTCGTGACACTCACGTACCGAAGATCGGCGGCAGACAGAACAGGATGATCGCGCCCCAGATCACGTGGGTACAGATCGCCGCGAGGACTCCGTCGGTCGCGCGACGCAACACCGCGCACACCGAGCCCAGCACGATGGCGGCGAACCCGAGCATCACGTTGCCGCTGGCCAGCGTGACGAGAGCGTAGAGCAGCGTCGACCAGATCAACGGTTGATGCTTCTGCACCGCCGAATACACCGCTCCCCGGAAGAAGATCTCCTCGGCCAGACCGTTGCCGAGGGTGATCGCAGTGATCAGCACCACGCTGCCCTCGTCGCGGAACGCGAGCACGTTGCGCACCAGGGAGGCCAGCACCTCGATTTCGCGGGTGATGAGCGCGCCCAGGACGAAGGCGGCACCCACGGCGAGACCCACCGCGATGCCGAGCGCGGCCGCACCGACCGCAGACGCCGACCCGGTCGACGCCTTCGGCGACGTCTCGGACTCCGGCGGTCGCCACCCGAACCGTCCCAGCCGGATCGGCCCCGACAGAAACCCACCGATCAGCCAGGCGGCCGCCAACGCGATCGTCATCGGGACAAAGGATGCAGCCCCCGGTTCGGCGGACAGCGAGAAACCCAGGATGATCGCCCCGATCACCACGAAGACGGCGACGACGATCCGCCGGCGCCGCAACGCATCGGGGTCGTCGCGCGTGGTGCCGGGAGCGGGCTCGGTCAGTCGCTGGGCGAAGGTCGTGAGGTCGGCAGTCATCCTGTCAGCAGGGATACCATGCTTTGCGCTACTCGTCCCGTCGACGACACCGTCGTGGACACCGTGGAACCGATCATGCGGCGCACCCGCATCACATCTCCGCCCGCCCACATGGGGTCGGTCTCGGCCAGATGATGCAGATTCGACAATTCGCAAACCGGCCGGGGTGCGGGACTGCGCACGGCCGCGGCGATGGCCTTGCGCATAGGGGTCAGGCCGCCGGGCAGCGCCGGCACGATCTCGCGGATCGTGTGTTCGGACGCGGCCATCGGCTGATCCAGCGAGGTCACCAGGTCTTCGGTCAGCGACGTCGGTACCGGCACGATGCGTCCGGCGACCTTGCCGACCAGCCGCGTACTCACGTCGGGGAAGGGGAGGCGCAGCCGAGGTTGCCCGATGGCCCGCAGATACTCGGTGAGGACTTCGCCGTAGCGGACGCCCTCATCGGGGCCGGCGATGTCGTAGGCGCCGGCCGGGACCTCGGGCCGTGCAACAGCGGTCAGATAGTGCAGCACATCGCGTATGGAGATCGGGTCCATCGGGTTGCGGGTCCACCCCGGTTCCGGGATCACCGCGAGCCGGTCGGCGACGTAACGGATGATCTCGAACGAGGTGGACCCGGCACCCAGGATCACCGCGGCCCGCAACCACACCAGATCGGCGCCGCCCGGGATGTTGAGCGCATCGGCGGCGTCGGCGCGACTGCGCAGATGCGGCGACAGGCGGTTGCGGTCGACGTCGGGAACAAACCCGCCGAGGTAGATGATGCGGCGAACCGACGCGTCGCGGGCGGCCAACGCCACGTTGTTCGCCGCGCGCACATCGGCATCGTCGAAGTCGTCCTGACCGATGCCGTGCACCAGGTAGTAGAGGGCGTCGATCTGGCCGGCGTCCTGCAGCGCAGCGTGCGCCGACCATTGGTCGTCGGCATTCATCTCGACGGCGGTCACGGCGTCGTACCAGCTGAACTGCCGCAAGGATGCGGTCCGCCGGCTGCTGACCACCACCTCGTGTCCGGCCGCGAGCAGCGAGCAGACCAGCCGCGACCCGACATATCCGGTCGCGCCGGTGACGAACAGTCTCATCGAAGTCCCCCTGGGCATGGTCGCTGCCAGTTGTTCATACCCCGACGCTACGAGGTTCAACCCCGGCGCGTCGCGCGTGCGCGCGAAGGTGCAACACGATCGCGACGGCGATCACGGCGAGGTAACGCCGGTCGCGCGACGCGGCGTCGTCGTCGGCAGTGACAAGATCGACGACATGCTCATCAGTGTGGACGAACTCACCGAAGCGATGCTCTCCGACCGGCCGCCGGTGATCCTCGACGTGCGGTGGCAGCTCGGTGACAGTCACGGTCACGAGCACTACCGCGACGGACACATCCCGGGTGCGGTGTACGTCGATCTCGACCGCGAACTCGCCGCACCCCCGTCGCCGGAGGACGGGCGCCATCCGCTGCCCGATATCGCCGACCTGCAGGCCGCGGCCCGGCGTTGGGGGATCGACGACTCGTCGCCGGTGGTGGTCTACGACGACATCGGAAATCTGGCGTCGGCGCGGGCATGGTGGTTGCTGCGGTGGGGTGGGCGCCACGACGTCCGGATGCTCGACGGTGGCCTCGGTGCGTGGCGTGCCGCCGGACTTCGCGTCTCTGCCGGCGACACGACGCCTCGCGCCGGGTCGGTGACACTCGACGCGGGACACCTGCCGGTGGCGGAGATCGATGACGTGGCAACGACATCGGCGATCCTCGTGGACGCGCGCGCCGCCGAGCGATACCGAGGCGAGGTGGAGCCGGTCGATCCGCGCGCAGGTCATATCCCGGGCGCCATCAGCGCACCCACGGCTGCCAACCTCGGCCCCGATGGTCGGTTCCTACCCGCCGAGGAACTCCGGGAGCGGTTCGTGGCCTTGGGAATCGGCGACGACGACGAGGTGATCACCTATTGCGGCTCCGGGGTCAACGCCGCCCATGCCGTCGCGGCGTTGCAGATCGCCGGGCGGTCCGCCGCGTTGTACCCCGGGTCGTGGTCGCAATGGTCGGCGAATCCGTCCCGTCCGGCCGAGACCGGGTGACGCCCCGCCGATCGTGAGTACCGTGGGGAACATCGGAGCGCCACAGACGAGACCGAAGGAGGCCGACATGGCACAGACGGTGCTGTTCGTGATGACCGGATCCGACCACTGGACCCTGAAGGACGGAACGCGGCACCCCACCGGGTTCTGGGCCGAGGAAGCGGTGGTCCCACTCGAGGCCTTCGTCGACGCGGGCTATCAGGTGACCGTGGCCACGCCGGGCGGGGTCCGGCCACCCGTGGACGAAGGCAGTCTCAGTGCGCGGAGCGCCGGTTCCGAAGAGGCGGCCGCGCACTATCGGGAGGTCATCGACAACGCGCCCGAGTTCCAGAAGCCGATCGCGTTGGCCGACGTGAAGGTCTCCGACTACGACGCGGTGTTCTTCCCGGGCGGGCACGGTCCGATGGAGGATCTCGCCACCGATGCCGACGCGGCCGCCGTGCTGACCGCGGCGATCGGCGGTGATGTTCTGCTCGGCATCGTCTGCCACGGTCCCGCAGCGTTGCTGTCGGCCAGTGATGCCAACGGCCAGAGCGCATTTGCCGGTCGTACGGTCACCGCCTTCACCAACGCCGAGGAGGAGCAGGCCGGCCTTGCCGACCAGGCGCCATGGTTGTTGCAGGATCGACTCACCGAAGCCGGACTGAAGGTGATCGCCGGTGACCCGTGGGCCCCACACGTGGAGACCGACGGCGCGCTCTACACCGGCCAGAACCCGGCATCGTCGGCTCCGTTGGCCCGAGCCATGGTCGAGCGACTGGAACAGGGCCGCTGATGTCCACCGGCCCACTGCCGCCGGCGGTCACCGAGATGCTGGCTCAACCGAATCCCAGCGTGATGGCCACGTTGCGCAAGGATGGATCACCGGTCTCGGCGGCCACGTGGTACCTCATGGACGGCGACCACGTGATCCTCAATATGGATGACGGACGGGCGCGGCTCGGTCACTTGCGCCGCGATCCGCGGGTGACGCTCACGGTGTTGGCCGAGAACTGGTACACCCACGTCACTCTGATCGGTCGGGTGATCGAGTTCCGCGCAGACGAGGGTCTCGCCGACATCGACCGGCTGTCGCGGCATTACACCGGCAGTCCATACCCGCAGCGCGACCGTCCACGTACCACCGCGGTGATGGAGGTGCAGCGGTGGTTCGGCTGGGGCGAGATGAAAGACAACGACCAGTCGCAGTCGGTTCAGTCCTGATCCCAGAGCGGTCGATGTGCTGATAGCGCGAGCCGGAAGGAGTCGCGGTGGCCACCATTCGTCACGGTGACCTCGTCATCGAGGTCCCCGATGATCTGTCACCGGACGAGGTCGCCGTGCGCGACATCGGCGACGACGACCCGCTCGTGCAGGCGCTGTCCGCCGCTGACGATCTCGCGCTGGTGCACAGGGTGGCCATCACAATCGAGCGGCCGCTGTTCCGCACCGTCGAGGCGTCGACGTGGGGGCGTCCGGTCGCCCCACTGCTTCGCGTGCGGTCGGTCGGCGACGGTGACGTGCTGCTGTGTGAACGCGGCGGATGCTACTCGTGGGCCACGCACCGCGGCACACCGCCGGACGACCACAACGTCAGTGCAGTGCGGCCGACGGTGTTCGACGAACCGCGGCGCGGCGAGCCCGAGCTGAGTATCCGCCTCGCCGCGGCCGGTGTCGCGGAGAACACATTGCGGCTGTTCGGGATTCGCCTTCGTCGACCGCTCGCCGGTGACATCGTGGCTGCGTTGGAGTCGCGAATAGCGCGGCCATCGCTGGTCGAGATCGCCGATTCCGATCCCACCACCTGGACGCCGATCCAGCCCGCGGACGTCAGCTTCGGTGCCGGGACCAGTCGCGTGGTGCTGTTGGTCCACGGCACGTTCAGCACCACCCGCACCGGCTTCGGCTGGCGGGACGCGGGCTGGCGTGCGGTGCTCGACGACCTGATCGGCGCCGAGGGCACGACCGTGCTCGGCTTCACCCACCGCACCCTGAGCGAAGATCCCGAGCAGAATGCCCGGCAACTCGTCGCCCTGCTCGACCAACTGCAGGCCGATCGGATCGATCTCGACATCCTCACCTACAGCCGCGGCGCGCTCGTCGCGCGCAGCGCCATCGAACTGGTCGGCATGCCCGTCGGCGTCGTCGTCCGTGACGTGACCATGCTGGGCGGGCCGAATGCCGGAACGTTGCTGGCCGACCGCAGCAACTGGTCGACGTTGCTCGACCTCTACACCACGCTGCTCGCCGACGTGATCCGTCGATTCGCCGGTGCCGCCGGAGGTGCTGCGGCGCAACGGGTGCTGACGCTGATCTTTGCGGTGGTGAAGGGCATCATCGACCAGGCTCTCGATGCCGAGCAGGTGCCCGGGCTGGCCGCCATGACGCCGGGGTCGGCCTTTCTGGACCGGCTCAACGCGGGTTCGGCTCCGGACGGCGGGGTGACGTACTCGACGGTCGTCACCGACTTCGAACCGAGCGAGGTCGCCGACATTTCGCAGAATCTTGGTGCGGCGCTGGCGCGGATCGCCGACGAGGTGGTGGATCCACTGATGGGTGACGCCGCCAACGATCTGGTCGTCGATGTCGGCAGCATGTCGCTGATCGACGGGGCGGAGGTTGCGGCCACCGACATCCATCGGGTCCCGAGTTCGTCTGGCACACATCATCTCTCGTATCTGCTTACCGACGAGTCGTTGCGCATCGTCTCCGAGTTGCTCGACTGAGCTCCGCCAACGATTACCGGCTACAGACCGCGCCGCTCAAGCGCCTCGTCGAACTCCTCGGCCGCGGCCTTCTCGCCCTTGCCGGCAGCGATCGCACCTTGATAGACGTCGAACAACTCGTCGCCGTACGCCGCATACCGACGGGACCACTCCTCGCCGTCTGATCGCCAGTACCCGATGGTGTCGTAGCTTTCGCGTCGCCAATGGTGCTCGTTACGTAGCCACTTGCGCACCGCGCGGGACTCTGCGGCCTCACCGGCGAACCAGCAGTAACCGGGTCCGGCCGGAAGTGTCAGGTGCCGCATCGTCTCCGCCAGCACACTTGGTCCGATCCCGTTGCCGCTACCGGGAACCAGCACGATATCCGCGTCGTGAGCGACGTCGTCCAGGTAGTCGAGCTCGATGGCAGCCGGTACCTCGACGACCGCGATGGTTGATGTGGTTCCGTTGTCTTCCTGCAGAATCCGCGCCAACGCGGGGAGTCCGGCGAGGTCGGCGGCCAGCAGTCGCCACTGGGTGGGCGGAGGTCGGTACCAGCCGCGGGCATGTGCCATCACCACCTGGTGGCCTGGCTCGGCGCGTTGCGCCCATGCGGTGGCCGGCCCGTGGGAGTGGACGACGAAGTCCACCGTCATCGTCCCGGTGGCGTGATCTATGGCGCGCACCGAATAGTTGCGTGCCTCGGGGGCCGATTCCGGATCGTGATAGCCCCACACGCCGTTGCGGCACTCCATTTCCGGTGTGGCAGTTTCGCCGGGAAGCGGGAAGTAGATGCCCACCGCCTCGTCAGGGTCACCGGGCAGGGCGAGGCGGGCCAGGTCGGGCACGTGGAATTGCACCCGCCGCAGCCGCAGGGTCAGGTCGGTGGTCGCGGTGACACGCGCCGTGGAGTGCGTCATGAGTGCTGCGGGTTATCGGTTGCGGTGGTCGTCGTGAGGTCTTCGATGGTGGCGAGAAGTCCATCGACTGCGTCGGCGGTGGTGGCATGCGAGGTCACCAAGCGGGCAACGCCGGGTGCGGGGATGCCGTGATGGAAGACGTACCCCTGTGCGGTGAGGCCGTCGATGACCCGCTCGGGGAGCGCGCAGAACACCAGGTTCGCCTGCGCGGCACCCTGGACCGTGACACCGGCGGTGGTGCGCAGTCCGGATATCAGTCGCTGGGCCATCTCGTTGGCGTGTCCCGCGTTCCGCAACCACAGGTCGTCGGCCAGGTAGGCCAGCACCTGAGCCGACTCGAAACGCATCTTGGAGGCCAACTGGCCGCCACGTTTGACCCGGAATCGGAGTTCATCATGCAGGGTGGGGTCGAACGAGACGATGGCGTCGGTGGTCATCCCGCCGTTCTTCGTGATGCCGAACGAAAGGACGTCGACACCGCTGCGCCACGTCATCTCGGCCGGTGACACGCCGAGGTGGACGATCGCATTGGCGAAGCGTGCACCGTCCATGTGTATCCGCAGACCGGCGTCACGGGCGATCGCGGTGAGAGTGCGGATCTCGTCGAGCGAGTACACCGAGCCGGTCTCGGTGGCCTGCGTCAGGCTGAGCACCTGTGGTTGCGCGCTGTGCACGTCGCCGACGCGATGGCGCACCGCCCGCCGCATCTCGTCGGGGTCGATCTTACCGTCATCGCCATCGAGGAGAACGAGTTTCGCTCCGCCGCTGAAGAATTCGGGCCCGCCGCATTCGTCGACCTCGATGTGTGCGCTGCGATGGCACAGAATCGATCCCCACGGACGCGTCAGCGCCGCCAACGCAAGGGAATTGGCGGCCGAACCGGTGGACACGCAATGCAGGTCGACGTCGGTGCCGAAAAGCTCGGCGACCCGTTGGCCCGCCGATGCGGTCACCGTGTCATTGCCATAGGCCAGATGTGCCTGCGCCGATACCGCCACCACCGCATCGACGATCCCGGCGCTGGTACCGGCGGCGTTGTCGCTGGCAAACATCATCGCCGGGTCAGTTCCGTGACTGGTCACACTCGCTGTACCCATCGCGCCCAGTGTATCGATCCGCACTGGGTCGCTGAACGGGGCTGGAGCTTGCGGAAGCCCCGTGCGTAGGGCCCTTCGTGACGCTCGCTCGCCCTCAGGGGGCAGGTGATGAGGGCCGCTCGTTCCTCGCTCGCCCTCAGGGGCAGGTGGTGGCGCTCGTTGGCTCCTCAGGGAGCAGGGGGCGTGAACAGCGCGGGGTCGGGAACGGGGCGCAGACTCTCGCCCCCGCGGCGCAACCAGACCGCCGCGCCGACCACCGTCACCCACACCGCGAGGAGGACGATGGTCAGGCCCAGCCCGAAGTTGCGGTCCAGGATGGTGCTGTTGGCGATCTGATCGTCGGCGGGACGGGGTGCGATCACCGGCAGCGCCAACAGGATGAGTACATTTGTCAGACCCAACGCGATGAGGAGTGTGCGGCTCCACCACACCGGAAGACGATCCCGCAGTAGCCACGAGACACCGAGCGCGATCGGTGCCAGGACCGCGTCGTGGGCGAACAAGCCGACCGCCAGCCAGACGACGACAGACAGGCGATCGGCCGGCGTCAGCTCCCACAGCAGCCATCCGCCGTAGCCGCACGCGGCGATCCCGCAGGACACCAAGATGATTCGCACGGACCGCTCGATCACTGCACCACGCCCATCACAGGACCTCGATCCGCGACACCCACTTGGTCTGCATCACACCCGGCAGGTTCGGGGCGATGAGGCGGGCGGGGTAGCCGTGATCGATGTCGAGTGTCTCGCCGTTGAGCTGCAACGCCAGCAGCGTCAACGGGTCCTGCGACTGAGCCGTGGGCAGGGTGCTGACCGCATACAGTCCACGCTCCAGTGAGATCACCCGGATACCACGTGCGCCGGTGGCGCCGACCAGTTCGGCGAGGTCAACCAACCGCACTCCCGTCCACGTCGCGCCGACGCTCCATCCCTCCACACACGCAATCGGCAGGTCAACGGTGTGCTGGGGAAGGGCGCGCAGATCGGCCGAGGACAACTCCCGATCGGCGCCGCCGCTGGCGATGCTCAATCGGTAGTCGGTGTCGGTGGCCGCCGTGATGACCCCGGCGGCCTCGGCGGTGCGATTGATCGGCAGCCCCTGCGGGCCGTCGCCGCTGCGCGGGGCGAGGAAGGCCACCGGCCGCAGCAGGGGGATGGTCTGGCCCGCGAACGCCAGCGCGCCCAGACCACCGGCCACCCAGGTCAGGTTGAGGAAGCCGCGCCGCGTGAGCCCGGACGGTCCGCGACGCTGTGCCACCGGCCGAGAATCGACTGGGCCGTCGAGCGCGGCCCGGATCACCGGCAGCTTCACCGCGATGTGGATGGCCAGCGCACCGATCGCCACATAGGCCATCGCGTAATGTGCCGTCGGGAAGAAAAACGCCCACGGATACCACTGAGCGATGTTGAGCAACCCGGTGAGCAATTGGAAGATGCCGGCTGCCACCAGAACCGCGATCGACGCACGTTCCAGGGCGCGTGCCGGTGGCCCGATCAGTGGCCGGTCGAACAGCTTCGGGTACACCACGGCGAGCTTGGCCAGCAGCAGCGGGATCGCGACACACCCCGAGATCACATGCACCCCTTGGGTGACGCGGTAGAGCCAGATGGGCCGGGCGATCCACTCGAACCACGACGGTGGATGCTGGATGCCGTGGCTCAACAGGCCGGTGGCAAAGCAGATACCGAAGCTGATGCCCAGCGCCACACCGATCCGTGCGGTGACCCGCGGGCTACGGATGCCCGCGTCGTCGTCGGTGGTGGTCACGGCCGGATCATCTCCACCACCTGGCGCCCGGCATGCTCCCAGGTGCCCAGGATAGTCAAACCGCATCCGTGACAAAGACTCTCGGCGCCCAGTAAGCCGATCCGTGCCCACGGGAACCAGGTGCTGGCGTAACTGTCGCCTTCCACCCGCACTTCCTCGTACTCGATGTGTTCGACCGCCGGGTCGATTTCGACGAGCACCGTCCCACCGGGCCGGACGAGCGCAGCGGCGCGGGAGAGCACGCGATCAGGTGCACCACCGATGCCGATGTTGCCGTCGATCAGCAGGGCGGTGGTCCATCGTCCCTCGCCGGGCAGCGGGCCGTGGATGTCGCGGTGCAGCACTGTCACCCCGCGGGCACGCGCCATGGCCACCGCGACGGTGGAACTGTCGACGCCGAGCGCGATGAGACGTCGGGTGACCAACTCGTCGACCAAACGTCCCGGCCCGCAGCCGAGGTCGATCGTCGCGCCGTGACACCGGTCGGCAACCAACGTGTCGAACTGCCGGTCGAGATCGTCAGCCGCGGAGTCCGTGTCGCACCAGCGGTGCACCGGCCACTGCTGCGCCGAACCGTCGGTGCGGCGCAGCACGGTGTGCCGTGACGCGAACATCGCGTCGAACGGATTCGGCGCTCCCGCCGAAGTGGTCATCGCACTGCTCCGAGAAGTTCGGCAGTACGGGCGAACTCACTGGTGTCCGGACATTCCCGGGCCACTTCGGCGATGTCGGTGGGCAGATCCACATCTGTCATCGGGTCGAGCAGGGCGACGGTCAATCCCGCGTGGCGTAACGCGGCCTGGGTTGCGATGCCGGTGTCCGGACGCGACATCGTGACGGTCGACAGTGCCCGGGCCCCCCGGCCCAGTGCGGTGCCGAACGCCCACCACCCACCGTCGTCGGCGATACCCAGAACACAGCGTCGGGCGCGCGGCTCGAGTCGCCGCAGTGCGCTGCGCAGCTGGTCGGCCCGCACCTGTGGCGTATCCATCCCGATCTGGATGACCCGCTGTGCACCGGTGTCCGCGGCATCGAGATGGGCATTGACCAGTCGCTGCGCGAACCCGTCGCCACGCTGGGTGATGAGCGTGCAACCGCTCAGCGCCTCGATGAGGTCGACGCTGCGCACCGCGTCGGCGAGCCGGCCGGTGAGCGCCACGATCACCGAGGCCCCGGCCACTCCACGAGCGGTGCGCACGGTGTCGAGCAGGGCGGCGGCGGCCAGGGTTGCTGCGCCGACATCACCGAACTCGCCGGCCAGGCGGGTCTTGGCGAGGCCGGGCACCGGGGCCTTGGCGACGATGAGTACTGCCGCGCTGCTCATCGCAACACCACCAGGAAGTCCCGCGCGGCTCGTGCCGACCCTCGGATGGACCCGGACACCTTGGACTCGCCGGCGGTGCGCACGGTGTAGCGCACATCGCGTTCGACGACGCGCAAGCCGTGCTGCCCGGCCCGGAGCAGCAGTTCCACGGGGTATCCGCTCTGTCGATCACCGACGTTCAGTCCGTTGAGCGTGTCGCGGCGGATGGCGCGCATCGGTCCGATGTCGTGGATGGGCAGACGGTAGCGGCGGCGCAGGTAGGCGGCGACGACCGCGGAACCCGCGCGTGCATGCAGGGGCCAGGTCCGGGGATGGTCGGGGCGGCGGCGCCCGACGGCGAGGTCAGCGCCGCGATCGAGTTCCGCTACCAGCATCAACAGCTCCTGTGGGTCCATCGAGCCGTCGCCGTCGATGGTGCACACCACCGGCCGGCGGGCGGCCGCAACACCGGCACCCACTGCGGACCCGTAGCCGGGCTCGGGCTCGTACACCACCGTCGCCCCGGCTGCGCGCGCCGCCGCGGCGGTGTCATCGTCGGAACCGTTGTCGACCACGATGCTCTGCACGCCCTCGGGAACCCGGGCCAGCACATCCGAGATGGACCCTGCCTCGTTCCGGCAGGGGATGATCACCGCGATCTCGCTGGCATTCACCCTGTCCACGGTAGGAGCGGGACCGGTGAAGCGACAGGGTTTCGGTGATGACAGAAGTGTGACGGGTTGACAGTCGACGCCCGCCGACGGTGTGAAACCAATAGCGTTGCAGCATGGCCGACACGGTGACCGAGGACGAACGGGAGGGGCACAACGGCGCAGACGTTGCCGCGCCGCCTCCTGTTCGCCTGCGTCGAGACATCGTAAGCGTCTGTATCGCAGTGCTTCTGGTATCCGTTGCCGCTCTGGTGCCGTTGGTGTTCGACCGAACGCTGCTGGCCCGGATCTTCGCCGAGGCGCCACCGTTGTTCGCGCACTGGCTGCCGCATACGGGCCCGGGTACCGTTCCGGCGATCGTGATCGCGGTACTGGCGGTGGTGGCCATGCCGGCGTTGGCGCTGCGCCTGTCATTTGTGGGATTGTGCGTGGTGACCTGGGCCTGGGCTCTGGCGTGGACGGTGAGTCTTGCGCTGATCGATGGTCCACAGCGTGGCTACGCGGGACGGTTGGAGCGACCCGACGAGTACCTCTCGGAGGTGTCCGGCGTGGCGAGCATCCCGACGATGCTGCGGGAGTTCGCCGACCGCATCGTCGACGGTCAGCCCGATTCGTGGACGACGCATGTGTCCGGACACCCGCCCGGCGCGTTGCTGAGCTTCGTGGTGCTCGATCGGATGGGTCTCGGCGGCGGGGCCTGGGCGGGTACCTGGTGCATCGTGACCGGTACCAGTGCTGCGGTCGCCGTGCTGATCGCCGTGCGACGACTCGGTGACGAACGATGGGCACGACGATGCGCACCGTTTCTGGTGCTGTTTCCCGGCTGGGTGTGGGTAGGCGTCTCGGCAGACGGCTACTTCATGGCGGTCGCGGCATGGGGCGTGGCCCTGATCGCGGTGGCCGCGACCGAACGTGGCTGGCGACGAGCACTGTGGGCGACGGTGGCGGGCGTGCTGCTCGGTTTCGGGATCTTCCTCAGTTACGGACTCATCCTGGTGGGGGTGGTGGCGCTGGCGGTTCTGCTCGCCGCCCGGACCGCGCGTCCGCTGCCGTGGGCGTGTGCCGGTGCGCTCATCGCGGTGGTGGCGTTCTGGGCCAGCGGATTCTGGTGGCTCGACGGCTATCACCTGGTTGTCGAGCGGTACTACCAGGGCATCGCGAGCGATCGGCCGTTCGCGTACTGGGGCTGGGCCAATCTGGCGGCCACCCTCTGCGTACTCGGTCCGGCGGCTGCGGCCGGAGTCGGGCGCGCATTTCGGTGGCCACCGCGACGGATGTGGCACAGTGCGCCCACGGTGTTGTTGCTCGGTGGGCTCGCGGCCATCGTGATCGCCGACCTCAGCGCGCTCAGCAAGGCGGAGACGGAACGGATCTGGTTACCGTTCTCGCTGTGGGTGATGGTCGGTACCGGACTGCTGCCGATCCGGCATCAGCGAATCTGGTTGGTGCTACAGGCAACCCTGGCGCTGCTCGTCAACCATCTGCTGTTGACCTATTGGTGAGTCGAGAGGTGGGTGATGGTGCGCATACTCGTGGCCGACGACGACCGGGTGGTCGCCGACGTCGTACGGCGTTATCTGCAACGCGACGGAATGGAGGTGACGGTGGTGGACACCGGTGCCGCGGCACTTGCCCACATCGCCGCCGAGCCCATCGATCTCGCCATCCTCGACGTGATGATGCCCGAGGGCGACGGCATCGAGGTGTGCGAGACGATCCGCGCCGGCCGCCACGCCGACCTGCCCGTCATCATGTTGACCGCGCTCGGCGAAGCCGACGACCGTGTCGCCGGGCTCGAATCCGGCGCCGACGATTACGTGGCGAAACCCTTCAGCCCCCGCGAACTGAGCCTGCGGGTGCAGTCGGTGTTGCGGCGGGCACGGGCGAACCACACCGCGCCGGCGGCGTCGATCACCGACGGCGAGATCTCGGTGGACCCGGCGTCCTGTGCCGTGTTGGTCGGGACGCGTGAGATCTCGACCACCAAACGCGAATTCGATCTGTTGGAGTTCTTCGTCGCGCACCCGGACGCGGTGTTCACGCGCGAGGAACTGCTCGACCGGGTGTGGGGGTGGACGTTCGGCGACATCTCGACGGTCACCGTCCACGTCAAACGGCTGCGCGCCAAACTCGGTGCGGCGGCACGGATCGAGACGGTGTGGGGTCGCGGGTACCGATGGAACGCGGCGCCGGCGCCGCGAGAGCGGAGCAACAGGTGAACACCGAGACCCTACGCATCTTCGCGGTGGCGCTGGCGATGACGGCGCCGATCGCTGCGGCGGGCGCCGCCGTGATCTATCTCATCCGGGGAATGTCGTTGCGTGCCAACATGGTCGCCATCATCTTGGTGCCGTTGGCGGCAACCTTCACCGCGATCTTCGGGGTCAGCGGCTTCATGTTCACCGACGACAGTTCGCGGGTGGTCGCAGTGCTTGCGGCGGTGGCGTTGGTGACCGCGCCGCTGGCCCTGCTGCTCGGCCATTTACAGGCCAAACGCACCGTGTGGGAACGTCAGATGCGTGCGCAGGAACGTGCCGCCGAACATTCGCGTCGCGAACTGATCGCCTGGGTGAGCCACGATCTGCGGACTCCGCTGGCCGACATCAAGGCGCTGGCCGAGGCACTGTCGGATCAGGTGGTCACCTCGCCGGACGAGATCGCCGACTTCGCCCGCGAGATCGACACCAACACGATCCGGTTGTCGCAGATGGTGGATGACCTGTTCGAGATGTCGCGCATCAATTCCGGTGCGATGACCCTGGAGTTGGAGCCGGTCGACGTCCGGGAGGTGGTCGACGAGGTGACCACCGCTCTCGGTGGCGCCGCTCGCCGCGCCGACATCTCCCTCGGTGTCGTCGCCCCGAATACGCCGGTGGTGGCCACGGCGAGTTCGTCGGCGCTCTCACGTGTCCTGACCAACCTGGTCGTCAATGCGATCGCGCACACCGGGCGCGGTGGAGCGGTGGATCTGGTGGTCGCCGACCTCGGCGCGAGCGTGTCGATCGCGGTGGACGACGACGGCTCCGGAATCCCCGACGAGGACCTGCCCCGGATCTTCGAGGTGGCCTACCGGGGCACCACGTCGCGTAGTCCGGTCAACGCCGACGGATTGCCCGTCGGCTCCGGTATGGGTCTGGCGATCGCCCGCGGTCTGATCGAGGCGCACGCCGGTGAGATCGTCGCGGCCAACACCGAACGGGGCAGCCGATTCGAGGTGGTGCTGCCCCACACACCGCGCGCACCGCGTACGGATACGTCGGTCCGCGCCGAACTCGGCCGGTCAGCGCGCCGCATCACGTAGCGGCGCCGTCGCGAATTCGGCGAGACCCTCGTCGGGGCCGATGCGCGCGGTGAAACCCAGCGTCTCCCGTGCTCGGGTCGGATCGGCGACGATGTGCCGGATGTCGCCGGGCCGCACCTCGCCGGTCACCATGGGAGTCGGTCCGGTGATGCGCCGCGCCAACACACCGGCCACTTCGCCGATCGAGATCGGTTGTCCCGAACACACGTTCAGTGCGGAGAAACCTTCGGTGTGCGCGGTGATCGCCATAGTGTTCGCCCGTGCCACGTCGTCGACGTGGACGAAATCGCGCATCTGGCCGCCGTCTTCGAACACCAGCGGGGCCTGTCCGGCGGCGAGTCGGGAGCGGAAGATCGACGCGACTCCCGCGTACGGGGTGTCCCGCGGCATTCCCGGTCCGTACACGTTGTGGTAGCGCAACGCGACCACTGCACCGCCGGTCGCGATGGACCACGCACGCGCGTAATGCTCTTGGGCCACTTTGCTCGCCGCATACAGACTGGTGGGGCGCAGCGGTGCGTCCTCACCGGTCAGTTCCCAGGAGATGAGCTGCCCGTCCTCGGTGTGATACTCGAAATCTCCGGCGTCGGTGCGGGCCGGATCGCGGACTGGGAGCTGCTCGACCCGACTACCGTCGGCTGCCCGCAACCGACCAGAGCCGTAAACCACCATCGACGACGCCAGAACGAGCCGGCCACACCCGGCGCGATGCATCGCCGCCAGCACGGCCGCGGTGCCGAGGTCGTTGTGTCGAGCGTACAGCGGTGCATCCGAGGCGGTGACGCCCATCCCGACCATCGCCGCCTGATGGCACACCACGTCGACGCCGTCGAGTAGGTCGGCGATCGCGTCGACGTCGGTCACATCCACCTGCGTCACCCCGTCCGGGGTGAGCGGCCGGCGGCCGTGGGCCTCGGCGATCATTGCGTCGACGGCCACGGTGTCGATGTCCTGCTCGCGCAACTGACCGACGATGCGTGACCCGATGAATCCGGCTGCGCCGGTGACCAGAACCCGGGTCACGAGATCTCCGCGAGCACGGCGTCCACATCGTGATCACCTGTTGCGCAGGGGCAGTGGGTTGACACATCGATTGTGCGGATCGCGTCGAGCAGCAGGCCGGCGAATGTCGGCAGATTTCGGGAGAACTCGGCGAACACCTCCGCCGCGGTCACCCCATCGCCTTCGGACACGCCGGCGTCGAGATCGGTGACCAGGCAGGCATTCGCGTAGCAGATCTGCAGTTCGCGAGCCAACGCCGCCTCGGGGTGCCCGGTCATGTTGATGACCGACCAACCCTGGGCGGCATACCAACGACTTTCGGCGCGCGTGGAGAACCGTGGGCCGTCGATCACCACCAGCGTGCCGCCATCGACCGCGTCCGACCGGGTCATCGCCGCTCGCAGCGCAGGGCAGTAGGGGTCGGCCAGCGACACGTGGATCGGCCCGTGCGAGTGGCCGGTTGGTAGCCGATCGAAGAAGGTCTGGGCGCGTCCTCCGGTACGGTCCACCAGCTGATCCGGGACGATCACCGTGCCCGGCCCGTTGTCTGGCTGCAGCCCGCCAACTGCGGATGCGCTGAGGATGCGGCGAACGCCCACCGACCGCAGCGCCCACAGGTTCGCCCGGTAAGGGACGGTGTGTGGCAGGTATTCGTGGCGCGCGCCGTGGCGGGGGAGGAAGACGATGCGCCGACCGTCGAGGGTGGCCTCGGTCAGGACCGCCGACGGATCGCCGAAGGGGGTCTGGACACGATGCTCGACGACGTCGTCGAATGCCGCCTCCTCGGCCAACCACGAATAGAAGCCCGAACCGCCGATGACCCCGATCGCTGCGTCTCGTTCGACCATGCAGCCATCATCACCGAGGAACTCCGGTCGGGGGCGCAGATTGGCACGACGGTCACACTTTCGTCACCGGCCGGGCTGTGGTTGCCGGTGGCGTGGCCGCGGACTTCGCACAGCGACCGGGCAGGTTGTCCGAACACGGTGAACGCGCCCGGTGCGCGCGGTACCTTTCGACCATGCTGCGATCCCTGCGCGTTCTCGCCGGACTGTGCGTGGTTGCGGCGCTCTCCGGTGTCGGCACCTCACCCGCGCTCGCCACACCGTCGTCGGGGATCTCCGCGGTGACGGTGGCAGAGGGGGACGTCCCGGCCGGACTGCTGCCGTTCGTCCCCGACGGCGTCCATGTGGCCGTGCGGGAGATCACGATCGCTCCCGGTGGCACCACCGGCTGGCATTATCACGACGGCGATCTGGTCGGACTGGTGCGATCGGGGACGCTGACCCACCCCGGCCCGGACTGCGTCCCGACGATCTACGGTCCTGGGACGATCATCGAAGAGCCGCGCGGGCAGCAGAATACGCATGAGGGCGAGAATCTCGGCGACGTACCCGTGGTGCTCGACGTGCTCTATCTGATTCCGCTGGGCAAGCCGTTGTCACAGGACGCGGCGGCGCCGCCATGCGCGCAACCGTAGTCGGCGCGAGTCACAGGAACTGACGGCGCGAACCGGGAACATTCGCGAACTCCGGCAACGTCCTACTCTCGTTCGGCCGATGGGCCGGAACCCCAACCGGGTCTACGAGAGGAACACCAATGATCATCGCCATCTACAACCTGGGCGTCGCCATCTGGAATCTGGTCGTGAGCATCATCTGAGCACAGCCGACCGGCTCGGCCCGGCCCGGGACGTCGGACGGCCGCTAGGCGAAATGCGCCCCACAATAGCGCCCCTACCAGCACGTTCGTGAACACAGTGTTTGCGAAGGTGCTGTGCGGGGTGCTTCTGTGGGGCGCATTTCTGCTGGATCGACACACAGAAGGCGGGTGCTACACAGCTCGCGACCAGTGAACCTCAAGTGATCCCCAAGCGTGGTCGGCGAACCTCATCGGTGAGGACACCGAGACGAGGAGTACACCATGGCCGCGCGAACACACACGGTCCCGACGCCGCGCTGGGCGCATCGCCGCTGGACGTCGATGCTGGACACCACCGCGGTCGCCGTCCCGCAGATCCTGATGATGGGACTGATCATGTTCGCCGTTGCCGAGAGCCCCGCACCTGCCACCGAGTCGACCGAGCAGCCGCCGGTGGTCGTGGTCGCGCGGTGATCCGATCCCGGCCGGTCCGGCCACTCACTTCTTGGTGCGCCGGCTCCCGCCGTGCCAGTCCTCTTGCAACCCGGCTTCGGTGGTGTCCACCCCGAACGCGGTCAGCTGGGGACGCTCGCGCAGGCTGCGCTTCAGTTCGGCGAAACCGGGAAAGCGGGCCAGCCCGACGACGTGATCCCACAGTTCGACGGCATCTTCGTCGCTGGGCAGGCGGCTGATGACCGGGCCGAAGAACGCCACCCCCTCTGGCGGCTCGAAGTGGATGATCGGCGTGCCGACGTCGCGGCCGGTCAGCCCCAGCGCTTCGTCGGTCTCGGCCCGGATCTCCGCGTCCAACGATGTGTCGTCCAGCGCGGCGGCGTGATGGGCCGGCAGGCCCAGTTCGTCCAGCACGGGTTTCAGAAAGTTCTCGGTGCCTCGATCATCGCGTCCATCGACGATGTAGGTCCCGGTGTGCGAGTCGAAGATCCGCGTGCCGAACGCCTCGTACAGTCGTCCGATCGGTTCTCGTCCGTGTTCGCGTCGCACGCTTGCGGCGGCCCGGAGCAATCGCAGTCCCGCAGTGTGCCCGGCCTCGTATTCGGGCGGGAAATGACTGTCGTAGTCGATGTGCGAGTTGAGCAGCCGAAGCGAGATGAACCGCCAGTCGACGTTGTAGTCGCGTTGCGCCTGGACCTTTCGAACCCACTTGCTGGTCATCCAGGCGAAGGGGCAGACCGGGTCGAAGTAGAAGTTGATGTCGGACATCGGTGTCGCTTCCGGTTGCGGACGGGTCTCGGACTCGACCATAGCGCGCACGATGGGTGGCCGGCGTTTCCGTGGAATGTTGACCAGGTTGTGCACAGATCGGGTCATCGTCTGACGATTGAGCCTCGACATGACAGATTCGGCTCCGTGGCCATTCACCCTGCAGAGCGCGAGGTCTCGTACTCGATTCGTCCGATCCGATGAGCTGCGGCCTTCCATCCCGAGCTCACCAACCCGACTACACTCCTGAGCATGTCCCGCCCAGCTCGCGCCCATTTGCTGTCGCTGGATGAGTGGTGGGAAAGCGGCGAGGACCGTGAGGTCCGAGTCGAACTGCAAGAGGGTGTGCGGATAGTGGCGCCTCGGCCGCGACCCGCGCACGCACGCGTGGTGTTGAGTCTCGCCACTCAACTCAGCGACCAGCTCCCACCGGGCTTCGAGGTGCTGATCGAGGTCGATGTCGTGATCGATCCCAACACCCCGGCCACCGTGCGCGTGCCCGACCTCATCGTTCGCTCCACGACGTCCGTGGAGTTCCCGATCACCGCCGATCAGCTGGCGCTGGCCATCGAGGTGATGTCGCCGGGCTCGCGACGCACCGATCGCGTCACCAAGAGCAGCGAATACGCCGAGGCGGGCATCCCGCACTACTGGATCGTCGATGAAGACCTCTCGGTGACTGCATTGGAGCTGACACCGGGCGGTTACGTGGCGACCGGCTTCGTCGGCGACATCGTGACGTCGACCCCGTGGCCGATGCGGATCTCGCTGGAGCGGTGACGACGGGCCGAGGCAAAGTCTCGCCAGGTCGGGCGTCCAGGCGGATACTTGCAGTCTGTGGACACCATCGCAGTGCAGGACCGGCTGTTCCCGACGATGAACTGCTTCGGTTGCGGACCGGCCAACGAGCGCGGGTTGCGCCTGAAGAGTTTTGTCGACGGCGGTTGCGTCGTCGCCACGTTCACACCGTGGCCCGAGCACGACAACGGGATCGGGTATCTGAACGGCGGCATCATCGCCACACTGCTCGACTGCCACAGCGCCGCGGCGGTCATGAACGAGGCGTCGGTGCAGGGGTGGCACTCACTCGACGGAGCGCTGTTGCCGTTCGTCACCGCGGGTATCGACGTCCGCTATGTCCGACCGAGCCCGCTCGATCTGCCGGTCGAGCTCCGCGCGACGATCGTCGAATCGGTCGAGGCCGAGATCGTCTGTGATGTCGAACTGCGTTTCGACGAGAAGGTCCGCGCCACCGGACATGCGGTGTGGAAACGATGGCGGCCCAGGTGAATACGACCTCCCGCGACGGATGTCCGATGCCTCACCGGCAGCCGGTTTCGGTGGGT
Organism: Gordonia sp. Z-3; assembly: GCF_036233855.1. Classification (NCBI taxonomy): domain Bacteria; kingdom Bacillati; phylum Actinomycetota; class Actinomycetes; order Mycobacteriales; family Gordoniaceae; genus Gordonia; species Gordonia sp. Z-3. The sequence continues at coordinate 138,541 of NZ_JAZARS010000014.1, read as the reverse complement.
CCGTACACTGCCGGGGATGCCGAATCCTGATCCAACTCCGCGTCCGCTGGCCCGACGAGCCCTCCGCACCACCGCGGTAGTCATGATGACTCTCGTGTTCGGTGCGCTCGGATTCATCCAACCGGCGTCCGCGGACGTGGTCCTCGGTGGCCACGCGGTAGGCGGCAAGATCGGCGAGGCCTATCTCGGCAGCGGTGGCGTGTTCAAGTGGGGTGTGCCGACCTCCGACGAACGCGCTGCGGCCAAGGGCGGTCGCTACCAGACCTTCGCCCGCGATGTCACCTTCTACTGGCACCCGTCGGCCGACAATGGCACCGCGCACCAGATCGGCGGCGCCATCCGGCAGCGGTGGCAGGCGGCGGGCGCCGAGCGCGGACCGCTCGGATTCCCGGTCACCAATGAGTTCAAGGCCGGCAGCGGACGCGCCAACGACTTCACCGGGGGGTCGATCTGCTGGAGCAAGACCGGCGGTGCGCAGATCGTGTGGGGCGGTATCCTGCAGAAGTGGCGGGCCACGGGGGCGGCCGGCGGGTATTACGGTGTGCCGCTCGGCGGCGAGTACCGTGTCGGGTCGCGCTTCGCCCAGGACTTCGCCAACGGGACGATCTTCTGGCCGTGAGTGTCGGCGCCGGCAGCGGATGCGGCCTCGGCTCTGGCCACGTCGTAGTGGCGTTGGCCGCGGTCAACCAGCGATGAGTACGCGATGATCGACGGCGCAATCGGCGAATAGTCGGCGTACGGCGACGCGGGCCCAGGCGCACCGGAAGTACGGTTCGCGCTGCGCGTGGGCGCGGGCGTTGACCGAGTCGGGGCCGTGGCGCGTCAGCATGTTCTGCATGCGCTCGTCGAGGGGCAGATACTGTCCCTGTGGTCCCGACGTCTGGTCGGCCACGGTCAAGGCGTCGCTGACGGCGTCTTCGGTGAACTCGAAGCTGCTGAGTTCCTCGCCGAGGCCGTGTATCTCGGCGCAGAATCGCGCTCCGGAGTGGTGGGCCACCAGAGCGCAGATCTCCGGCGACCATCCCAGCGACTCGAGGTGGTGGGCACCGTCGATCGGATGGAATCCGCAGGACGCCAATTGTGGCGCGTACCCGACGTCGTGCAACCACGCCGCCGCGATCAGCGTCGGCCGATCCGCGGTGGGTACCGTCTTGGCCAGCCCCGGCGTCCTGGACACCACACCTTCGGTGTGCCTCAAACGTGATGGCAATGGTGTCAATAGTTTTCGTGACAATTCCGCTGCAGAAAGCACCAGTGGGTGCATACTCGCATCTTCACTCATGACCAACCCCCGACTATCACCCCGAAGGTTACTAGGCAGTAAGTCTCAACGCGAGTTGTGTGCACTACGTCACTACCTGGTGCATCAGACGGTCGAGAGTCGCCGTGACATCGGCCGCGTTCTGGCCGGTTCGCGCGTCCGATCGTCCCGGGCGGGGTAGGAATGGTCGCAGGGGGATCCACCGTGCGACGAAGGAAGTGACCATGAGCGAGACCGACGACTGGAATACCCAGATCATCAACGAGTTCCGTGCGAATGAGGGCAAGGTGGGTGGCCCGTTCGAAGGTGCGCCGATGGTCCTGCTGCATCACACGGGTCGCAAGAGCGGCAAGCAGAACGTCACCCCGCTGATGTTCATGCCCGATGACGACGATGCGGCGCTGATGTACATCTTCGCGTCCAAGGCCGGTGCCCCCTCTCATCCCGCCTGGTATCACAACCTCACCGCGTCCGGAAGCGCCCGTGTGGAGGTGGGCACCGAGACCTTCGACGTCGCCGTCAATGAGGTCGTCGGCGACAACCGCGACCGTATCTACGCCGAACAGGCCAAGCGGTATCCGGGGTTCGCCGAGTACGAGGCCAAGACCGCAGGTGTCCGCACGATCCCGGTGCTGGCGTTGCGACGGGTTTGAGTACTCGCGCGCGTCGATGCGTCGAAGCGGGGGCGTCGGCGGCTGTCCCGGAGTACAAACGAAGAATGAGTGACAGCGCCGTCATCGAGATCGGTCGTGACCGGAATCCCTTCGGCGTCTCCGGCGTCGTCCGCGACGACGATGGCGTGCCCCGGTACACGGGTCTGCCGGCGACGCTGGTCGACGTTGTCCGCGAGCGTGCCCTGTCGGCTCCGAAGGACGAGGCCGTCGTCGAACTCGGTGGACGCCGCCTGACGTACGCCCAGTTGTGGGACGAGGCGTGCCGCGTGGCGGGCGGTTTGCGAGAGCAGGGCGTGACAAAGGGCGATCGAGTCGCACTACGGTACGCGGCGGGTGTGGACTGGGTGCTGGCCTTCTGGGGCACCGTGCTGGCCGGCGGTGTGGTGGTGGCGGTCAACACACGAATGGCCGACGCCGAAGTGCAATTCGTGCTCGACGATGCCGCGGTGCGGGTGGATCTCACCCCGGACACGCCGCTGCCTATCGGGGAGCCGTACGTCGCCGACGACCTCACGGCTCGCGACGTCGCAGCGTTCTTCTACACCTCGGGAACGACCGGCCGGCCGAAAGGGGTGCCCACCACCCACGAGGCGTTCATCACCAACGCCGAGAACATGATCCGGTGCTCTGGCATCTCCCGCGATCTGGGTTCGGATTACCGCACCCTGGTCTCGGTGCCGCTGTTTCATGTGACCGGCTGCAACTCGCAGCTGTTGGTGGCCGCTTATGTCGGCGGTACGTCGGTGATCATGCCGCAGCTCGACGTTGCGACCATGGCCGACGTCGTGGTGGTCGAGCGGATCGGCTACCTGATCACGGTTCCGGCGGTCTACGCATTGCTGTTGAGACATCCCGCCTTTGCCGGCGCGGACGTGTCCGGGGTGCGGGTCGTCGGCTACGGCGGGGCGCCGATCGCGCCCACGCTCGTCCAACAACTCCAGGCTGCCTTCCCGCGGGCGACGGTGATGAACGGCTACGGAATGACCGAGTCCGCGTCACTCATCACGGTGTTGCCCGACGCGGATGCCGTCGCCCACGCCGACTCGGTGGGCTACGCCGTACCGTCGGTGGACATCGGCATCGTGCCGATCGGCGACGACCGGAGTGTCGGCGAACTCGTGGTCCGCGGTGCCAACGTGACCGGCGGCTACTGGCAACGCCCGGATGCGGATGCGGACACCATCATCGGCGGGTGGTTACACACCGGGGACGTCGTTCGGGTCGACGATGCCGGTCGCGTGCACATCGTCGACCGGATCAAGGACATCATCAATCGTGGGGGCGAGAACGTGTCCAGTATCGAGGTGGAGGCGGTGCTGTTGTCGGCCCCCGGCGTGCTGGACGCCGCGGTGCTGCCGGTGCCCGACGACGTGATGGGCGAGAAGGTCGGTGCGGTGCTGGTGTCGGAGTCCGGGGAGCTCGACCTCGACGCCGTCCTCGACCATTGCCGGCGCAGCCTGGCCGACTTCAAGGTGCCGCAGTTTGCCGCCGTGTCGGGAGAAGCGTTGCCGCGTAACGCGGGTGGGAAGCTGCTCAAGCGCAGGATCCGGGACGAGGTGAGGTGGGGAAATCCGTTGCGGTGACGCGTACGTGTCAGTCCACCACATAGGACGTCATCGACAGCGACCCGTACGAGCAACCGTCAACGAGGACGGTTGTGGACGAGTCGTCGGAGGTGCCGGCCGCCAGGCCGGCGAGATACACCGAGGGTAGGAAGTGGTCGGGCGTGGGCACGGCCGCGGCATAGTCGTGGTGGCCGGCCAGTGTCGGGTAGTCGGCGGGGTTGGTGAGCATGACCTGACGTGCGGCATCGTCGAAGCGTTGTGCCCAGTCGTAGCCGGACTCCGGAACGGAGAAGTCGACGGCGCGCAGATTGTGCACGATGTTGCCGCTGCCGATGATCAACACACCCGATTCGCGCAGCGGGGCCAGTTGTGCGCCGAGATCGAAGTGGTAGTCGAGATCGCGTTCGCCGTTGATACTCAATTGGACGATCGGGATGTCGGCGTCGGGGAAGGCATGCGCGAGCACCGACCACGCGCCGTGATCGATACCCCAGCTGTCGGCATCGGTGCCCACCCAGGTGGGTTTGACGACGTCGGCGACCTCACCGGCGAGATCGGGCAATCCCGGTGCCGGATAGTCGAAATCGAACAGCTCGCGCGGAAATCCGTAGAAGTCGTGAATCGTGCGGGGCCGCGCCATGCCGGTGACCGCGGTGGCGTTGATGTACCAGTGGGCACTGATCATCAGGATGGCTCGCGGGCGGGGGACCGACCGGCCGAATTCTGCCCACGACTGGGTGAAGCGGTTGTGTTCGATCGCGTTCATGGGGCTGCCGTGCCCGAGGAACGCCATCGGCATCGTCGAGGGGGATGCAGCGGTCATTGTCGTTCCTTCGCAGTCGGTCGAGGAAGCGCATGCGAGTGTGCATGAATCTTCATGAATTCTGATCGTACGACCATCTGTATGAAAGTTCAAGAACTTGCTACGCTGCGATCATGACGCTCACTCCGGACGAACAGCGGGCGTTTCGTGGGTTCCTGACGTTGTCGATGCTGCTCGACGATGCTCTCGATGTTCAGTTGCGGCGCGACAGCGGGCTGACCCACTCGCAGTACATGATCCTGTTCCGGCTGTCGGAGGCGCCAGAGAAGACCATCGGCATGCGGCGTCTGGTGGTCCTCGCGCACAGTGAGCAGAGTCGGTTGTCGCACGCCGTCACGGTGATGGAGGGTCGGGGGTGGGTGCGACGGGTCAAGTCGTCCGACGGCAGCGACCGTCGTGCCGTGTCGGTGATGCTCACCGAAGCCGGAATGGACCTGGTGCGTGCGGCTGCGCCGAGACACAGCACCGAGGCGCAGCGACTGATCTTCGATGCCCTGGACGCCGATGATCTCGCACACCTGAACTCGGTCATCGATCGTGTGTTGCCGCACATGTCCGCACTCGGACTGGATCTGCCCTCGCCGCAGGAAGACCCGACCATGTGGGATGGTCGGGTCGACCCGCGTGATACGTGAGAGAAACGGTGGTCAGTCGTCGGTCGACGCTTGCTCTGCGCGTGCGCCGGTCGAGACGTACTCGGGCTCAGTTGCGAGTGTTGCGGGAGGAGCGGCCAGTCGCCGTCCCAGGACCGAATGGCGCCGACCGTAGATAAGGTAGACGACGACACCCAGCACCATCCATGCGACGAAGCGAATCCAGGTCTCCACGGACAGATTGATCATCAGCCATCCGCACGCGATGATCGCGATCGCCGGAACGATCGGGCTGCCGGGAACCCGGAAGCCGCGCTTCAGGTCGGGCCGCGTGCGCCGCAACACGATGACACCGGCGCAGACGAGGACGAAGGCGAACAGGGTGCCGATGTTGACCATCTGCTCGAGTGTCTCGATGGGGAACACCGCCGCGATCACCGCGACGATTCCGCCGACGAGCATCGTGATGCGAATCGGATTGCCGGACTTGTTGGTTGTGCCCCACGACCGGGGGACGAGCCCGTCGCGGGACATCGCGAACAGCACCCGTGTCTGCCCCAGCATCATCACCATCACGACGGTGGTCAGGCCGGCCAGTGCGCCGACGTTGATCGCTGTCTGCGCCCAGGTCACCCCGTGGTACTCGAATGCGGTTGCCAGGGTGGCCGTGCCGTCGTCGACGAGTGGTCCGTCGGTGCGCAGCTGTTGATAACTGACCATGCCGGTGAGGACGACGGTGACGGCCACGTAGAGGACGGTGACGATGGCCAGCGAGCCCAGAATGCCCCGGGGAATGGACTTCTGCGGATTCTTGGTCTCCTCGGCGGTGGTCGCCACGACGTCGAACCCGATGAAGGCAAAGAACAGCAGGCTGGCGGCGGCCAACAGGCCGTACCAGCCGTAGTCGCTGCCGTGGGAGCCGCTGAGCAGCGAGAACAGCGTCTGCTGCAGACCGGCCCCGCTCTCGGTGTTCGCCTCCGTCGGTGGGACGAAGGGCCGGTAGTTGTCGGTGTTGATGAAGAAGGCGCCGACGATGATGACCAACAGCACCACCGCCACCTTGATGGCGGTGACGATCGCCGATACCCGCGACGACAGTTTGACGCCGAAGGCCAGCGTCAGCGTGATGGCACCGATGATCACCACCGCGCCCAGATCCAGGCTGACACCGCCGATCTCGACCGTGGTCGCAGTGCCGAGGAAGTCGGCCAGATACAGTGACCACCCCTTGGCCACCACCGAACTGGCCAGAGCGAACTCGAGGATCAGGTCCCACCCGATGATCCAGGCGATGAACTCGCCGAACGTGGCGTAAGAGAAGGTGTAGGCGCTGCCGGCGACCGGGACCGTCGAGGCGAACTCCGCGTAACACAAGGCCGCCAGGCCGCAGGCGACGGCGGCGAGGACGAAGGCCAGCGACACCGATGGTCCGGCGACGTCACCGGCCGTGCGGGCCGTGAGGGTGAAGATGCCGGCACCGATGACGACCGCGACACCGAAGGTCGTCAAATCCCGCGTGGTCAGGTCCTTGCGTAATCGACTGCGCGGCTCATCGGTTTCGGCGATCGACTGCTCGACCGACTTCGTCCGCCATATGCCGACTCCGGGCATGGTGTCTCCTCAATGCGAGTTGTGCTCGCGCAGTGTGCATCCGGCTGCCGGGAACTCCCGCTTGTGGCGGTCGGCCGGGGTGCGCGGGATCGGTGTCCGCGGGCTGCGCCCCGGCCTGTCAGGTGAGTGCCGGCATTGCCCGCCATGCAAGCAGTGTGATGTGGCACACGCCAGATGAAGACGCGAAATCCGGGTCAGGACGCAAAGATCGTCGTATTGACCGGCTTCGTGTGGAAATTTCTTGCGCGCAGAGTCGTGACGACGCTCGCCGGGTGCCGTTGGTGCGTCGTCACCGATGCCACGAGCCGAGCACGATCATCGTCTTCGTCCCGGTCGCCTTGCCGCCCCGACGTAGATGGTTGATGACCTGCTGCAGGTGGCTGTGGTCGCGGGCGCGCACCTTCACCAGCATGTCGGGGTCGCCGGCGATCGTGTAGACGGCCTCCACCTCGGGTATCTCCGTCATCGCCTGCATCATCTCCTCGGGTTGCGACGTGCCCACGTAGCGCACCTCGGTGAAGGCATGCACCGGCCAGCCGAGTGCCGTCTGGTCGATCGTGGCGGTGAATCCGGTGATCACCTGCTGGGCACGTAACCGATCGACTCGGCGCTTGGTCGCTGCGACGGACAGATTGACCCGGCCGGCCAGCTCCGAGAAGGTGGCGCGGCCGTCCTCGGACAGCAAGGCCAGCAGGGCCAGATCAACATCATCGAGATCGACCATGCGCAACAATTTATCGAAAGCGCTCTCCCGGTGATAAACGTTTGCGTCACGAGGGTCAGTTCGCGCCAAGTCCTTGCGGCCGCATTTCGGTCGGTCATAGCGTCGGGCGCCATGACCACAACCTTCGCAGCATCCGACTTGACCGCCGAACTCCACCAGCGCGATTTCGAACAGCTCGTCATCTGCCGAGATCCCGAGGTGGGACTGGAATCGGTTATCGCCGTACATGATACGACGCTTGGGCCATCGCTGGGCGGTGTGCGGATGCGTCGCTATCCGTCTCGGGCGGCCGCGGTGGCGGATGCGATGGATCTCGCCCAGGCGATGACCTACAAGGCCGCGCTCGCCGGAGTGCCGCTCGGCGGCGGCAAGAGTGTGATCAACGCCGATTCGCGCGTGGCCAACCGTGACGAGGTCTTGATCGCTCACGCCAAATATGTTGCGGCATTGAATGGTCGCTATATCCCGGCACTCGACATGGGCACGTCGGTGCGCGATCTGGAGCTGATCGGACGTCACGTCCCGGTGGTGTGCGCGCAGCGCGGCGACCCGTCCTACTTCACCGCGCGTGGCGTGGTGCGCAGCATCGAGGTCGCGCTGGAGGCCTGTGGTCGATCCGTCGCGGGCAGTCGCGTGGCGATCCAGGGGCTGGGGAATGTCGGTCTGCACGTCGCCCGGATGCTGTGTGCTGCCGAAGTGGAGGTGCTCGCCGCCGACATCGATCCGGTACGGGTGCACGACGCGGTCGACGAACTCGGGGTCACCGCCACGGATTTGGCCGACATTCTGTTTGCCGACGCCGATGTGCTGGCACCATGCGCCGCCGGCGGGGTCATCGACGAGCATGCGGTCCCCCGGTTGCGGGCTTCGGCACTCGTCGGTGCCGCCAACAACATGCTCACGACCCCGGCGCTCGCCCGCGATCTGCGCGAGCGTGGCATCGTGCACGTCCCCGACTTCGTCGCCAACGCCGGTGGGCTCATCGCGGTAGAAGCCGAACTCCGCGACGACGAGAGCGGCCTCGCCGACCGCGTCGATGCCATCGCGGACACGGCCCGCGACATGGTGAACCGTTCGGAGCGAAACGGTGTCGACGTGGTGAGCGCGGCGCTGTCGATGGCCACCGAGATCATCGAGGGCAATCGCAAGTATCGGCCGTGGTTCCGCGCGTAGTGTCACAGCGGTGACCGAACCGCTGCTGGTGGATGTGCGTGACGGTGCCGCACTGGTGACTCTCGATCGGCCGCAGGCGCGCAACGCGCTCAGCCCGGATCTGGCCGATGGCCTGAGCGCGGCACTGCGCCGACTCGACGCGGACGACGCCGTTCGGGCGATCGTGCTCACCGGTGCCGACCCGGCATTCTGCGCGGGACTCGACCTCAAGAGCCTGGCCGCCGACGGACCCGCCTACCTCGAGGCCATCCGCGAGTCGAACTGCATCCGGCTGGTTGGTGAGCTCGCCACACCCGTGGTGGGTGCGGTAAATGGTGCGGCATTCACCGGGGAAGTGGTGGATGCGGCCCTGGCATTGCGCATCGGCCTGGTGACCGAGGTCGTCGCACACGAGGATCTGCTGGGACGCGCATGGGACCTCGCACGGCGGATCGCTGATGCCGACGGTGAGATGATGCGGTCGGTCAAGCGGATCTACGACGCGGGCTGGGATGCGACAACCGGGGCGGCCCTCGATGTGGAAGGGGAGTTGGCAGCGGCGGCGGCGCCGGAGTGGTCGGCGCTGGAAGCGAATCGACAACAGGTCATGGCACGCAACCGGGCGCAGTTGTGAGTGTTGGGGCGGCCGCCTATCGCTCTCCGCAAGCGCCTACTCCTCGCGCCCGTGGACGTGTCCTGCGTCACCGATGAAGCTCAAGTTGAGTGAAATAGACTCAAGTTTGTTGGCGTTACACCTCTCGTATGGCTCATACTTGAGCCTGTTGGACTAAAGAGAGAAAGGTACACGCCCGTGGACAGCTTCAACCCGACCACCAAGACGCAGCAGGCCCTGAGCGCTGCTGTGCAGGCGGCGGCCTCTGCTGGTAATTCCGACGTGCGCCCGGCCCACATCCTGGTGGCCCTGCTCGATCAGTCCGACGGCATCGCCGCGCCGCTGCTCAAGGCGGTCGGGGTGGACCCGTCGACGGTTCGTTCGCAGGCTCAGGCACTGGTGAACCGAGCGCCGACGGTGTCCAGCGCGAGCGCGCAGCCGCAGCTCTCCCGCGAGTCGATCGCGGCAATCAGTGCAGCTCAGCAGCTCGCCGGTGAGCTCGACGACGAGTACGTGTCGACCGAGCACATCCTGGTCGGGCTGGCCACCGGAGACTCGGAGGTCGCCAAGCTGCTGGCCAACGCCGGCGCGACCCCGCAGACCCTGCGGGATGCGTTCGTCTCGGTGCGCGGTAGTGCCCGCGTGACCAGCGAGGACCCGGAGTCGACATATCAGGCGTTGGAGAAGTACTCCACCGACCTGACCGCGGCCGCCCGTGAGGGCAAACTCGACCCGGTCATCGGACGTGACACCGAGATCCGCCGCGTGGTGCAGGTACTGAGCCGCCGCACCAAGAACAATCCGGTGCTCATCGGTGAACCCGGCGTCGGCAAGACGGCCATCGTCGAGGGGCTGGCGCAGCGCATCATCGCCGGCGACGTCCCTGAATCGCTCCGCAACAAGACGGTCATTTCCCTGGACATGGGTTCGATGGTGGCCGGTGCCAAGTACCGCGGTGAGTTCGAGGAACGCCTCAAGGCGGTGCTCGACGAGATCAAGGGATCGGCCGGTCAGGTCATCACCTTCATCGACGAGCTGCACACCATCGTCGGCGCCGGTGCGACCGGCGACTCCGCGATGGACGCCGGAAACATGATCAAGCCGATGCTCGCCCGCGGCGAGCTGCGGTTGGTCGGCGCGACGACGTTGGAAGAGTATCGCCAGCACATCGAGAAGGACGCCGCGCTCGAACGCCGCTTCCAGCAGGTCTACGTCGGCGAGCCGTCGGTGGAGGACACCATCGGCATCCTGCGCGGACTCAAGGATCGTTACGAGGTGCACCACGGTGTGCGCATCACCGACTCCGCGCTGGTGTCGGCGGCGACGCTGTCCGATCGCTACATCACCTCGCGCTTCCTGCCGGACAAGGCCATCGACCTGGTCGACGAGGCCGCGTCGCGCCTGCGGATGGAGATCGATTCGCGTCCGGTCGAGATCGACGAGGTCGAGCGCATCGTGCGCCGGCTCGAGGTCGAGGAGGTCGCCCTGCAGAAGGAGACCGACGAGGCCTCGAAGGAGCGCCTGGAGAAGCTGCGCGGCGAACTCGCCGACCAGAAGGAGAAGCTCAACGAACTCTCGGCTCGCTGGCAGTCGGAGAAGACCGCCATCGATGCTGTGCGCGACGTCAAGGAGGAGCTGGAACGGCTTCGCGGAGAAGCGGATCGCGCCGAGCGCGAAAGCGATCTCGGCCGTGCCGCCGAACTGCGCTACGGCCGGATCCCGGGCCTCGAAAAGGAACTGGCGGCCGCGCTGGAGAAGACCGGCACCGATCCCGGCCAGGACGTGATGCTGCAGGAGGAGGTCGGACCCGACGATGTGGCGCAGGTCGTGTCGTCGTGGACCGGAATCCCCGCCGGCCGCATGCTGGAAGGTGAGACCGCCAAGCTGCTGCGCATGGAAGATGAACTCGGACAACGGGTCATCGGCCAGAAGGACGCCGTGCAGGCGGTGTCGGATGCGGTCCGTCGCGCCCGCGCCGGGGTGGCCGATCCGAATCGTCCGCTGGGCTCGTTCATGTTCCTCGGCCCCACCGGTGTCGGTAAGACCGAGCTGGCCAAGGCCCTGGCCGAGTTCCTGTTCGACGACGAACGTGCGATGGTCCGCATCGACATGAGCGAGTACGGAGAAAAGCACAGCGTCGCACGGCTCGTCGGCGCGCCTCCCGGCTATGTCGGGTATGAGGCGGGCGGTCAGCTGACCGAGGCGGTGCGGCGTCGGCCGTACACGGTGGTGCTGTTCGACGAGATCGAGAAAGCGCACCCGGACGTGTTCGACGTGCTGCTGCAGGTGCTCGACGAGGGTCGCCTCACCGACGGTCAGGGCCGCACGGTGGACTTCCGCAACACCATCCTCATCCTCACGTCCAACCTGGGCGCGGGTGGCGACAAGGACCAGGTGATGATGGCCGTGCGCAGTCGGTTCAAGCCGGAGTTCATCAACCGTCTCGACGATGTGATCGTCTTCGACGCGCTGAGCCCGGAGGAGCTGGTGTCCATCGTCGACATCCAGCTCGCCCAGCTGGGCAAGCGCCTGGCGCAGCGTCGCCTGGAGCTGTCGGTCACCCCGAAGGCCAAGGAGTGGCTGGCCGAGCGTGGCTTCGATCCGCTCTACGGTGCCCGTCCGCTACGGCGGCTGGTGCAGCAGGCGATCGGCGACCAGCTCGCGAAGGCGTTGCTGGCCGGCGACATTCACGACGGCGACGTGGTGCCGGTGAATGTGGGTGCCGACGGGGAGTCGTTGGTGCTCGGCTGAGCCGGCAGAGTCGCAACTGACTGAAATCGGCTCCCTCAGGTCGGACCGAGGGGATATCCCCTCGGAGCCGTCCGAGGGGGCCGATTTCAGTCACGGGCGGATTCTTGCGTTACGGGTTTCGATACGCGCCGGGCTCGCAAGCTCGCTCGGCGCTACTCCAACCCGCGGGGGTGGGGTCTGGCCGCTGCGAAACCCGCCACGGCGATGAGGCCCCCAACTCGGTGGTCGAGTAGTCGCGAGCGGCAGCGAGTGACGTATCGAGACCGGCCTCAGCTACCGATCTCGGCCGCGGCCCGATACAACCACGAGACGACCAGCGCACCCGGATCGACCACGCCGCGGGCATTCTCGCCCACATAGCTGGCCCGTCCCTTGGCGGCGGTGGTGTCGCGGGTGGATTCGGCGCCGTCCTCGGCTGCCTGCGCGACCTCATCGAGCGCCGCGCCATCGTTCAACGCGCCGGCTGCCGGGGCCAACGCGTCGACCATCGTGTTGTCGCCGACCTCGGCACCACCGAGGTCCTTGATCTCGGCGAGCGCTGCGCCCGTGCCGTCGCGCAGGGCCGCAGCGAAGTCATCGGATTCCGCGAACGCGGAGGCGAGCTGACGGAACAGCACCCCGAACACCGCACCCGAGGTACCGCCGGCGCGCACCAGGAACGAGGTGCTGATCGCCGTCAACACCTCGGCATCCGTCCCGCGAAGCGGCGCCTCGAAATGGCCGAGGGCCGCATCCATGTTGGCACCGAAGTCACCGTCGCCGGCCTGCTGGTCCAGCGCGGTCAGGTCGTCGATCGAATCGCGAACGCGGGTGACAAAGGTCGTCAGCCACGCCGACTCGGCGCCCTCGGATGCGGCGTCGTCGGGTTCGGCGAACTCGACATCGCTCACCTCCGCCGGACCGCGGCCGATGTGTGACGGCCACACCGGTGCCTCGGTGTCGGCGTCGAACAGGTCCAGGATCTCGTCGTCGTGACGGACGAGGGTGATCGAGAAGCCGGTCATGTCCAGTGCGGTGACATAGGTGCCGACCATCGAGCGATCGACCGTGACGCCGCGCTGCGACAGATCGGCGACCACCTCCCCGAACACCAGCGACAGCTCGAGCGGGTGAGCTGAGCCCAGGCCGTTCACCAGGCAGATCACCCGCTCGCCCGTACTGAGCCCCAGTGATTCCACGATGCGATCGAGCATGCGGTGAACCAACTCCCGTGCCCCGACCTGCTGGGTCCGCGCCTCGCCGGCCTCACCGTGGATGCCGACACCGAACTCCATCTGGCCCGGTTCGAGGTCGAAGGTCGCCGACTGCGCTCCGGGGATGGTGCACGCGCGGTAGGCAACCGCGAAGCTGCGGGCGTTGTCGGCGGTCCGGCGACCGAGTTCGGCGACTGTTGCGAGGTCGTCCCCGCGGGCGGCCGCTGCGCCACAGATCTTTTCGACGACGATGGTCGCCCCGGTCCCGCGGCGACCGGGACCGGACTCGGACTCGGTCGCGGCGTCGTCGTCGACGAGGACGTGATCGGTGGCGACTTCCTCGCGGAGCAGGTGACGGGCGATCCGGAAGTTCATCACGTCGCCGGTGTAGTTCTTCACCACGTGCAACACGCCCTGCCCGCGGTCGGCCCATCGGGTGGCGCCGACGATCTGCAGTGCGTTCGGTGATGTGAACACCAGGCCTGGGCAGGCGGCGTCGAGCAGGCCCGCGCCGATCAGCCCGGCGTGCATCGGTTCGTGGCCCGACCCGCCGCCGGAGATCACCGCGACACCGGAGCCCGGAGCCTCGCGACGGTGCAGGAAACCGGGGTCGGGCCGCCAGGCGATGCGCGGGTTGGCGGCGAGAAAGCCGCGCAGTGCGTCGGTGATGAAGGTGTCGGGGGAGTTGAGGACGTACTGGTGTGCGGTCACGACTCCACCCTAGGCAGCGTGACCCGGCTCCAAGTGGGTGCGAAGTCTGCGCATGCCGTCGCGGATGCGGGATTTGACGGCCGGCAACCCGATGCCCAGCCGGTCGGCGACCTCGCGATAGGTCAGACCCTGAAAGTAGGCCAGCTCCACAGATTCTCGCTGCAGGTTGGTCAGCGAGTCCATGCCGTCTCGGACTTCCCGGCGTCGGGCGCGGATCTCCACGGCATCGGATACCTCGTCGACCTCGGGGCGTAGCGAGGCCAGCCCGTATTCGGTGGTGCGCCGATGCGATGCCGTCTCCGACCGCACGCGGTCCACCGCGCGGCGATGCGCCATGGTGATCAGCCACGACAACGCCGACCCCGCGGCGGGATCGAACGCCGATGCCGACCGCCACACCTCCAGATAGACCTCCTGAGTGGTCTCCTCGCTGTATCCGGGGTCGCGCAGCACACGCTGGACCATTCCGAAGACCCGCTCGCACGTGCTGTCGTAGAGGGCGGCGAACGCGGCATGGTCGCCGCCACCGACACGTCGGAGTAGGTCGGCGAGGTCGATATCCGAATCGGTCACGGTGCGCGTCGCGGTGGCGGGCGAAATGTCGAGAACCGTCATGGATGAACCTGTCGCGTCATGAGTGTTGCAGCCGATACGAAAACGCTATCGACGATTCGGGTCCACACCCGCTGTCGGCAGACCATCTGCGATGCATTTGCAACTCGGATAACGGAAAGGTAACGGCGGTTCATCCGCCGGCCAGCCGTCGATCGAGGTTGATGGCCGCACTGATCAGCGACAGGTGAGTGAAGGCCTGCGGCAGGTTGCCGAGCTGCTCGCCGGTCAACCCGATCTGCTCGGCGTAGAGGCCCAGATGATTGGCGTGGGTGAACATCTTCTCCATCGCCAGCCGGGCGTCGGCGAGACGGCCCGAGCGTGTCAACGCCTCGACGTACCAAAACGAGCACAGCGAGAAAGTGCCCTCGCCGCCGTCGAGGCCGTCGTGGCCGTCGGTGGTGTCGTAGCGGAACACCAGCGAGTCGCTGACGAGTTCGTCTTCGATGGCCCGAAGCGTGCTCTGGAAACGGTCGTCGGTGGGCGCCAACAGTTTCACGGCCGGAATCAGGAGCAGCGAGGCGTCCAGGCGGTCGGCGTCGAGGGTCTGCACGAAGGCGCCCAGCTTCTCGTTCCAGCCGCGTTCCATGATCTGGGTGAAGATCTCGTCGCGGGCCGTCATCCAGCCGGCGATGTCGCCGGGCAGGCCGCGCTGGCGACTCATCCGGATCATCCGCTCCAGCCCTACCCAGCACATCAGCCGCGAGTACACATGATGGCGCGGTTCGGTGCGGACCTCCCAGATGCTCTGATCCGGTGCGTCCCAGTTGTCGACCAGCCAGGCCGCTACGTCGCAGAGCTGAGTCCACGACTGATACGAGATGCCCGGTCCGTACTTGTTGAACAGATACACCGAGTCGATGAGCTCGCCATAGATGTCGAGTTGGCGTTGCTGGGCGGCGGCGTTGCCGATCACCACCGGCGACGACCCGCGATAGCCCTCCCAGTCCAACCGTGTCTCCTCCGGCGGGGGATCGCCGTCGAGGGTGTACATCAGGCGTAGCGGACCCGTCAGGTCGTCCTCGCCGTCGGCGAAGCGGCACGTCAGCCACTGCATGAACGCGGCGGCCTCGTCGGTGAACCCGAGTCGCAGCAAGGCGTACAGGGTGAACGCGGTGTCGCGGATCCAGACATAGCGGTAGTCCCAGTTGCGTTCCCCACCGATGCTCTCGGGCAATCCCGCGGTGACCGCGGACACCACCGCGCCGCTCGGTTCGTGGGTGAGCAACTTCAAGGTCAGGGCCGAGCGATGCACCATCTCGCGCCACCGCCCGGTGTAGGTCGACTGCGAGATCCAGTCTTGCCAGAAGGTAACCGTCTCGGCAACGACCTCGGGGCGACGGTCATGCGTGAAGCAGTCATCGGCGATGGATTCCGGGGCCGCGACGGTGGTCATCGATTCGCCGGTGCGGAGACTGAACACGCCTTCGAGGTCGCGGTCGTCGATGGCGTGCCACTCGGCGTCGGAGGCGATGTGCAGGCGTGTTTCGGCGGTCTCGAACGTCGCGCGGCCGTTACCGCCGACCTCGACGGTGTGCGGGGCGCGCCCGTAGTCGAATCGCGGCGCGATGCGCATTCGGAATCTCACCTTGCCGCGGACACACACCACTCGCCGCACGATGCGGGTGCGGTGCTCGGGATCGTGTGGTCGCGCGATGGGCATCAGGTCCTGGACCTCGGCCACACCGTCGTCGCTCATGAAGCGGGTCACCAGGACGTTGGAGTCAGGCAGATAGAACTGCCGGGTCGTCACATCCCCATCGATCTGCTCTATCGTCCACGCGCCGCCATGCTCGGCGTCGAGCAGCGAACCGAACACGCTCGGGGAGTCGAAACGCGGGCAACAGAACCAGTCGATGCGTCCGTCGACCCCGATCACCGCGGCGGTGCGTAGATCGCCTATGACGCCATGGTCGGCGATCGGGAGATACGCGGGCGTGGGGGAGGACGTGGTGGTGGCGCCGTCGCAGCGGGTGGACATATCCGCACCGTAGGCAGGCGCCCGCGCCCGCGGCCGCCGTCGACCGCATACGGTCACAGAGTCGTGATCCGATGCCAAGATTCGATATCGATGGGTCGTCGGGCCGCGGGCGCTTGACCCTGACACCCTGTGAGGCAGGAGTGTGATCGTGTCATGTTCACCATCGGAGATTTCGCCACCATGGGTCGGGTGTCGGTGCGGATGCTGCGGCACTACGACTCGATCGGGCTCCTGCAACCGGCACGCGTCGACGAGTACACGGGCTACCAATACTACGAGGCCGATCAGCTGCGTCGACTCAACCGGCTCGTCGCGCTGAAGGATCTCGGGTTCACCTTGTCCGAGGTGACCCGGATCATCGACGCCGACGTCGACACCGCCGAGCTGCGCGGCATGCTGACTCTGCGGCAATCGCAGGTGGCCGCCCAGATCGAGGCCGACACCGACCGGCTCCGGCGCATCGAGGCGAGACTTCGGATGATCGAAAGGGAAGGCACCATGAGCACCACCTCTGTCACTGTGAAATCCGTCGAGGCACTCCGGATCGCGTCGATCAGCGGAGTCGCCGAGAGCACCGACTCCGCCGATGTCGCGCCCGTCATCCAACCGCTGTTCGGTCAATTGTTCGCCGCACTCGGGCCGGCCGGTGTGGAACCCGCGGGTCCGATCGTCGCGACCTATGCACCCACGGCAGACGGCAAATTGTCCGTCAGCGCGGCATGCACCGTCGCCGACGGGGTGACCGTCGACGGTCTCGTGATCTCCACCCTGCCGGCGCAGGAGCAGGTTGCTTCGTATGTGCACCACGGCGAGATGGCCAACATCGGTGAGGGTTATCAGATCCTGGCCACCTGGATCGACGACAACGGCTACATCACCGACGGCACCGCACGTGAGGTGTACCTGCTCAGTCATCCCGAGCCCGAGGAGAAGTGGCAGACCGAACTGCAGATGCCGATCACCGCGTCGGCCTGAGGCGTCGGATCAGTGCGGAAAGCGCGGCAAGTTGTCCTCCACCCAGTCGCGAAGTGCGTCAAGCGGCACCGAGGCGTCGGCGCCCAGGTCGGTCAGTGCGTACTCCACGTGTAGGGGCACCGCCGGATACACGGTGCGCGTCAGGATGCCGTGCTCTTCGAGTCGGCGCAGCGTGGCGGTGAGCACCTTCGGGCTGATGCCGTCGAGTCGCGTGCGGAGCTCACCGAAACGCATCGGGCCCGACCGCAGGGCACCGATGATGAGGGCGCTCCATTTGTCGGCGAGGAGGTCGAGCATCCCTCGGCAGGGGCATGTGGCCGAGTAGGCGTCACCGCGGTGTTGAGCTGTGCTCATTTATCCTCCTGACGTGCATAGGTTCCCGAAGGATACCAATATCCCTTGCGGGTAACCAGGGTCCTCTGGATACTGTCAGCGCCATGCCGACAACCACATCTGCCATCGCCGCCACCGCACCCGGTCCGATCGACGCCGACACGTCGTTCGTCACGCTCGACGTCGTCGTGGACGACCCCGGCCCACATGATCTGCTCGTGGAGGTTCGGGCCGTCTCGGTCAACCCGGTCGACGTCAAGGTCCGCGCCTCGTTCGATCCCGCCGACGGACCGAAGGTGCTCGGCTTCGACGCGGCCGGTGTCGTGGTCGGGGTCGGATCGGCAGTCACCCGCTTCGCTGTGGGTGACGAGGTCTACTACGCGGGTGTCATCAACCGTCCGGGTAGCAACGCCGCTGTCCAGCTGGTTGACGAGCGCATCGTGGGGCACAAGCCGGCATCACTGAGCTTCGGTGATGCGGCGGCTTTGCCGCTCACGTCGCTGACCGCGTGGGAGGTGCTGTTCGACAAGTTGCGGCTCGAGGAGTCCTCCGCTGGAACACTTCTGGTGGTCGCCGGGGCAGGTGGCGTGGGTTCGATGGTCACGCAGTTGGCGCGGAAGCTGACGGGAGTGACCGCGATCGCAACCGCGTCGCGGCCCGGCTCGGCCGACTGGGTACGGGATCTGGGGGCACACCACGTGGTGGCTCCGCGAGAGATGCGCGATCAGGTTGGCGCCTTGGCGCCGGAAGGGGTCGACTACGTGTTCTCACCCCACTCCCGCGGCAACGTGGAGACCTACGCCGAGATCATGGGCGTGCACGGTCAGGTGGTGGCCATCGACGAACCGGAGGGACTCGACACGTTGCCGCTGAAGAGCAAGAGTCAGAGCTGGCACTGGGAGCTCATGTTCAGCAAACCGCATTATCTTCCGTCCGACGACAGTCAGCATCGAATACTCGATGAGGTGGCGCGGTTTGTCGACGACGGCACGATCCGCAGCACGGTGAATCAGGTCTTCGAGGGATTCACCGTCGAGAATCTCCGCGAGGCGCACCGCATCTCCGAGAGCGGCGGAGCCATCGGGAAAACCGTCGTCATCCGTTGACCATCGGACGTGTCGGTGCACGGCGGTACGGTGCGGTTGATCACCGAACCCGAGGAGTGCCATGTCGTTCGTGACCACCGGAGCCGATGGCGCGACGCGCTGCGGCTGGGCCGCTGTCGAGCCGGAGACGACGTATCACGACGAGGAATGGGGATTCCCGCTCGAGGGCGACGATGCGTTCTTCGAGCGGGTCGCCCTCGAAGGGTTCCAGTCCGGCTTGAGTTGGCGCACCATCCTCACCAAGCGGGAGAACTTCCGGGCCGCGTTCGTCGGATTCTCCATCGAGAAGGTCGCCCGTTTCACCGACTCCGATGTCGACCGGCTCCTCGGCGATGCGGGCATCATCCGTCACCGTGGCAAGATCGAGGCGACCATCAACAACGCCCGCCGCGCGGAGGAGCTCATCGAGAAGGAGGGCTCACTACCGGGTTTTTTCTGGCGCTTCGAGGCGGAGGCGGAGGCGGAGCCACAGTCGCAGACCACGTCGGTGGAGTCGGTTGCGCTGTCCAAGGACCTCAAGAAGCGAGGCTGGAAATTCGTCGGACCCACCACGATGTTCGCGTTGCTGCAGGCCAGCGGGATCGTCAACGACCACGCGGTGCAGTGTGTGACGCGCGAGCGGGTCGCGGCCGCGCGGGCAGCGGCACGTCCTGCGGGTCCAATCGGCTGACGCCGGTCGGCTGGGGTCGCGCGGGCCGTCGACGACCTGCGGGAACGGAATCGACCTGCGGGAACGGTGTCGTCCCGCGTGGACCGAGAGAACCCGCGTCATCGCCATCGAAATGGGCGACTGACCAGCGTCGATCGCGTAACACAAATGTCATCTCGCACAGATTGTTGACAATCCGACAACGTGTCATCATTCCAGCATGAAACCGGTAGAGGTAACGGGTGTCCCCCAGCATCAGGTGGGCATTGGGATGGTGTGCCCGTTCGATATGGCGCTCGACCGGGAGCTGTGGCGGTGGATGCCCGACTCGGCGTCGATCTACTTCACGCGCACGGGCTTCATCGATGCCCCGGTGGATGTCGACCTGTGCCGCGACCTCAACAACCACGCAGACATCACCACCGCTGTCCGCAGCATCACTGCGGTCGGCCCGCGCGTGGTCGGATACGCCTGTGCATCAGGAAGTTTCGTCTACGGAATGACCGGGGCCAAGGAGCTGTCGCACTGCATGGTGGCCGCCGGAGCGAAGGCCGCGGTGACCACCTCGGAGGCGCTGGTGCGGGCGCTTGACGCCATGGACCTCGGCCGCATCGCAGTGGCAACCCCGTACACATCAGCGCTGACCGGCCTGCTGTGTGACTTCATCGGCGAGGCCGGCCGAACGGTGGTGTCACAGGCAGGATTGGGCCGTGACCATGAGATCTGGACGATTCCGTATGCGGTGACCTGCGACCTGATCCGGCAGGCCGACCATCCCGACGCCGATGCCATCTTCGTGTCCTGCACCAATCTCTGGACCTACGAGATCCTCGGCCTGATGGAGGCCGAACTCGGCAAGCCGGTGCTGTCGGCCAATCAGGTCACCGCGTGGGCCACCCTGTCCGAAGCGGGCCTGGTGGCCGAGTCGTTGTCCGCCGACGATGGGCAGTCGTTGTTCGCGCGCGTAGCCTGACATCCATGTCCGATGCACCGTTCGGCGAGGCCGCCGACGCCAAGTACGTCCTGCTGACCACGTTCCGCAAGGACGGCACGCCGAAACCCACGCCCATCTGGGCGGCGATGGATGGCGATCGCATGGTGATGTGGACGGAGGCCGAGTCGTGGAAGGTCAAGCGCATCCGTCGGGACGGCCGGGTCGTGGTGCAGGCCTGTGATGCCCGCGGCAAGACGACCCACGGTGTCGCGATCAACGGCACAGCCGAGATCCTCGACCCGGCAGCCACCGAACACGTCCGCGACCTCATCAAGGGTAAGTACGGCCTGCTGGGCAAGGTGTTGGTCACGGCGTCGACGTGGCGGCGCGGCAAGGCAGGCACCGTGGGCATCGCGATCACACCTTCGGTGACCTGACGTCGGGCGCAATGATCGAGTGACTTCCGTTTCCGTTGGTGTGTTGGCAGGCAACGTATTTCGATCTGATTGAGGCATCTCTGTCGGCAATCGATGTGCGCCATCGGGATTCGTTAGGCTACACTGGGCTGCGGTGTGCCGGGAAGCCTGGTCGGCCACGAGGTGATGTCACTGTCGTGACACCCACGTGCAAGTTGTCGACGATGAAAGGCCAAGGACACCACATGTGGGTACATCATTGCTCGGTGAGCGCAAGGGATCATGATCGTGTGGCGAACGATGTGTCGCCATGACCGGGCGGGGATCGGCGGAAACCGTTGATACGCAGCACCGTCAGACGCCGACGGGACGGCTCGCCGATGTGCTGCGGCGGGACACCGTCGGCGGATTCCTGCTCCTGGGTGCGGCGCTACTGGCGCTCGTATGGGCGAACTCGCCCTGGAGTGACGGGTACGAGACCCTCGGAGACACCCAGGTCGGTGCCGACGTCGTCGGTCTGCATCTCGACCTGAGCCTCACGGCGTGGGCTGCCGACGGCTTGCTCGCGATCTTCTTCTTCGTCGTCGGACTCGAACTCAAACGGGAATTCGTGGCCGGCGATCTCCGTGACCCGCGCCGCGCGGCCCTGCCGGTTGCCGCGGCACTGGGCGGCATGATCGTCCCCGCAGCACTGTTCATCGCCGTGACCTACCGTCAGGGTGCCGACGCGATGCAGGGCTGGGCCATACCGGCGGCCACCGACATCGCCTTCGCCATCGCGATTCTCGCAGTGGTCGCAACACATCTGCCGGTCGCGCTACGGACGTTTCTACTCACACTCGCCGTCGTCGATGACCTGCTTGCCATCACCATTATCGCGGTGTTCTACAGCGACAGCATCGACCTGACCTTCCTGGGTCTGGCAGTGATTCCGTTGGTGCTGTTCGCGATTCTCGTGCAGCGGCGCATCACATCCTGGTGGCTCCTGGTGCCGCTGGCCGGGCTCACCTGGACCTTCGTGCACGAGTCGGGAGTGCACGCGACGGTTGCCGGAGTGCTACTCGGGTTCACCGTGCCGGTGTTGCGTGCCGGCACAACCGGTGATCGCGACGACGGCCCGGGGCTGGCCGAACGTTTCGAGCACACGATCCGACCGCTCTCCTCGGGCGTGGCCGTTCCGGTGTTCGCGTTCTTCGCTGCGGGGGTGGCCTTTGGCGGGGTCGGCGGTCTCGTCTCGGCACTGCAAGAGCCGGTGGCGATGGGGATCGTCGCAGGACTGGTGATCGGAAAGGTGGTGGGGATCTTCGGGACCACCTGGCTGGTGGCGTCGGTGACCCCGGCATCGCTGGACTCCAGTCTCAAGTGGGTCGATGTGATCGGGGCGGCCATGCTGGCCGGCATCGGATTCACCGTGTCGTTGTTGATCGGTGAACTCGCCTTCGCCGGCGACCCTGACCGACAGGAGTACGTCAAAGTGGGCGTGCTGTTCGGTTCGGTGGTGTCGGCGACGCTGGCAACAGTGGTCCTACGGTCTCGGAACCGTCACTATCGCCGACAGCACGAACACGAGGTGCGTGATCGGTCCGTACTGCCTGTCGAGTAGCGGGCAGCGTGGGGACGTTGTCGAGATCGGTTGCGGTGGTTGGTGGCGGCGGGCTCGCGGGCTCGCTCGCCGCTACTCAACCAGCGGGGGATGCACTCCCGCCGACGCTACTCGGGATTCGGGAACGGTGCCGCCGAACAGCGCCCCCAAGCCGTCGACGGACAGTTGTAGGCCGACTAAACGTGTTGCCTGCCAAGTGGTCACCTGATTCGCAGTGAGTACGGGTTTGCCGACCTCGCGTTCGAGATCGGCGATCCAGCCGATGGTGTGCAGCGCGGTGTCGGGAACCAACACCGCCTCGGTGTAGGCCGAGTCGGCCGCGCGGACCATCTCGAACAGGTTGTCGCCGTCCAGGATTCCCGCTTCGGTCGCGGTGTGTACGTCGTGGGCCGACGAGGACACCACCGAGATGCCTGCGCCGGCGAGGAAGGTCGTGAAACCGTCGGCGACCGGAGCGGGATACGTGGCGGCAACCGACACCGACGTCACACCGAGCTCGCGGCAGGCAGCGGCGAATGCCAGGGACGTCGAAGACACCGGCAGACCCACCTGGTCGGCCACCCGGGCGACCTGTTCATGTGCGCCCTCCCAGCCGTATAGGAAGCTGCCGGACGTGCAGGCCCAGATCAGGGCGCCCGGCTCATGGCGCATGGCGCGCTGGGCTCCCTCGCGCAGCGGGGTATCGGTTCCCACGGCGCGCATGGCCTCCACCGTGTGATCGTCGGATTCGATCTCGGTGATGACCACCGGCAGCCGGATCGCGCCGTCGAGGCCGGTCTCGGCGAGCGGGTAGTCGTCTTCGGCGGCATGACCTGGATAGAGCAATGCGACGGTTGGCGTTCTGGTTGTCACTCACAGACCTCCCGGGTAGATTGTCAACAATCTACCAAGAACCGCACGATCTGCTGAAGGAACCGATGGACACAACCGCACGCTGGTGCACCGCCACCGAGCTCGGGGCGGGGTACCGGTCGGGGGCACTCTCCCCGGTCGCCGTGACCGAAGAACTACTCGCGACCATCGACGACGAGAACCCTGTCATCAACGCATTCTGCCTGGTCGACTCCGACGCGGCGATGCGCGACGCCCGCGAGTCCGCCCGACGACACGCGGACGGCATTCCCGTGGGTCCGCTCGATGGCGTGCCGGTGAGCATCAAGGATCTCTTCCTGACAGCGGGCTGGCCCACCCTGCGGGGATCCGAACTGATTCAACCCGAGGATGACGCCTGGACCGTCGATGCTCCGGTGGTGGCACGCCTGCGTGAGGCGGGCGCGGTGCTGCTGGGCAAGGTCACCACGCCGGAGTTCGGCTGGAAGGGCGTCACCGACAGCCCGCGGTGCGGTGTCACCCGCAACCCGTGGAACTCCGACCGCACCTCTGGTGGCTCGAGTGGCGGCAGTGCGGCGGCGGTGGCGGCCGGTCTCGGTCCGCTGTCGGTCGGCACCGATGGCGGCGGATCGATCCGCATTCCCGCATCCTTCTGCGGGATCGTCGGTTTCAAACCGACCTTTGGTCGTGTCCCGCTGTATCCGGCGAGTCCCTTCGGGACTCTGGCACATGCCGGCCCGATGACGCGCACGGTCGCCGACTGCGCGACGATGCTCGACGTGCTGAGTGGATTCGATCCGCGCGATTGGTGGGCGATGCCGACACCGACCACGAGTTCGGCCGAGAAGCTCGCGCTCGCACCGGATCATCTGGACGGAGTCCGGATCGCCTACAGCCCCGATCTGGGTTTCGGAACCAACTCCCCAGTGGTGCAACGCAACACCGAGGTAGCCGTCGATGCATTGCGTGGGCTGGGTGCCTCGGTGACCGAGATCGACCTGAGCTGGTCGGACCCGGCATGGGCGTATCACATCCTGTGGTTCAGTGGCGCCGACGTGGTGGTGCGCGCGCTGGGCCCGGGCGCGCACGAGAAGATCGACCACGGTTTGGCTGCGGCATTGGCCCGTCACGCCGGTTTCTCGGCAACCGACTACCTCGATGCCACCGCCGTGCGGATGGCGCTCGGCGTCGAGATGGGTAACCTGCATCTCGACTACGACGTGCTCATCACACCCAGCACGCCGCGGGTAGCGTTCGAGGCCGGCGTCGACGTGCCGGCTGGATCTGACTCGCCGGACTGGACGTCGTGGACGCCCTATTCCTATCCGTTCAACCTGACCGGTCAACCGGCGATCACCGTGCCGAGCGGATTCGACGATGACGCGATTGCGCCGTTGCCGACCGGCCTGCAGATCGTCGGTGCCCGCCACGCCGACGACACGGTACTGCGGGTGGCGGCGGCATACGAGCGTATCGCGCCGTTCCGGACCCGGGAGGGCGCACGATGAGCGACCGCTACATCACGGTCACACTCGAACAGCGCGGTGTCACCGCGGTGGCGCGCTTGCTCGACGACGAGGCGCCGCGTACCGCGGCGGCCGTGTGGGATGCGCTTCCGTTGGGTGACCAGGTATATCACGGCAAATTCGCCCGCAACGAGATCTACACCCTGCTACCGGCCTTCGCGCCGGTCGAGCCGGGTCCGGAGAACACCACCGTGACCCCGATCCCCGGCGACCTGTGCTACTTCACCTTCGACGGCGTGCTCGACAACCCTGCTTACGGGTATGAACCCGGCGGTGCGCCGGGCGCACATCGTCTGCTGATCGATCTCGCGGTCTTCTACGGACGCAACAATCTGCTGATCAACGGGGACGTGGGCTGGGTGCCGGGCAACGTGTTCGGGACCATCACCGAGGGGCTCGACGCGTTCGCCGCGGCGTGCAACGACATCTGGATGGGCGGCGCGCGCGGCGAAACACTCTCGTATCGGCGTGCATGAGAGTAAACAACAAGGGGTAATGCAGATGAGTGGAACGCGGCAACGAGGATCCGGACGCAAACGGGTCCTGACCCCGCTCGTGCAGGAGTCGACGCCGGCGATCATCGCGCGCAAACTGCACGATGCCATCGCCAACGGCGACTTCGCGCCGGGGTCGCAATTGACCGAATCGGGGCTGGCCGCCGACCTCGGGGTGAGCCGTGGACCGCTGCGGGAAGCGATGCAACGACTCACCGCCGAAGGGTTGCTCGTCAGCCATCGGAATCGCGGCCTTTTCGTTGTGTCGATGGACAATTCGGACATACGGGACATGTACGTGGCGAGAACTGCAGTCGAACGTGCCGCGGTGGAACAGGTGATCTATCGTGGGGATCACGACGCCATCGACGACTTGAATGATGTAGTGGCACAGATGCGAGAGTTCATCGATGACCCGAACGGGGTCGAGATGGCCGACGCAGACATGCGTTTTCACCAGACGCTGGTGGATCACGCCGCCAGCCAGCGACTTTCGCGGTTGCACGAAACGATCCTGGTGGAGACGCGAATGTGTCTGCGGGCGATGCGGGGAACCTACGCATCGGGAAAGGAACGGATAGAGGAACATCAGGCATTGGTCGACGCCATCGCGGCGAAAAACGCGCCGGCGGCCGACGCGCTGATGATCGAGCACATGAACGACGGACTGCACCGACTGGTCGGAGATGACATTCCCGATCTGGCCGGCGTGGTGTCGGCGGGGTGATCGCAGCAGGTCTCTGATCGGTCCCATCTCGTCATCGTTGCTTCTCGATCGCACCACGCGTCGTTCACCTCCGTGAACCCCACACACGACAACTGGCCGAACCAAATCGAGGAAGGCTCAGATGACGAATCCCACGCCGTCCGCGGCGAATGCACACCCCAGACCGGACCCAGAATCACCCGAGGGAAAGTCGATCCTGCGCAAAGCAATCAGCGCATCGGCCATCGGCAACGCCACCGAGTGGTATGACTACGGTGTCTACGCCGCGACCGCGACGTATCTGACCGACGCCTTCTTCCCCGGCGATCTCGGCACCCTGGGCACGATGCTCGGGTTCGCCATCTCATTCGTGCTCCGCCCCCTCGGCGGCTTCGTCTGGGGACCCATCGGAGACCGCATCGGACGACGTTCGGTGCTTGCCCTGACCATCGTGCTGATCTCCGGTGCGACCGCGTTGATCGGCGTCCTTCCCACCCACGCCGTGGCCGGCGTGTGGGCTCCGGTACTGCTGATCCTGCTGCGTGTGGTGCAAGGATTCTCCACCGGTGGCGAGTACGGCGGCGCGGCAACCTTCATGGCCGAGTACGCACCCGACAAGAAGCGCGGACGCTACGGCAGTTTCCTCGAATTCGGCACTCTCGCCGGATTCGTCCTCGGATCCGCGGTGGTGTTGTTGCTCGACCTGCTGCTGACCGACGACGCGATGGCCACCTGGGGATGGCGCCTGCCGTTCTTCCTCGCCCTCCCGCTCGGCCTCGTCGGGCTCTACCTCCGTACCCAGGTCGACGAGTCGCCGGTGTTCGAGGAACTCGAGGACGAACACAAACTCGAGGCGTCACCCGGTCGTGAGCTGATCGACCTCGTCAAGACGTACTGGCAGCCCGTCGTGGTCATGTTCGGCATGGTGATCGCGCTGAACGTGGCCAACTACACGCTCTTGGCGTATCAACCGACCTATCTAGAGAACACCATCGGGATGAGTACGGACACCAGTACGGCGGTCATCCTCATCGGTGAGTTGGTGATGATGGCGGTGATCCCGTTCTTCGGTGCCTGGTCGGACCGGACCGGACGAAAACCGATGTGGTGGGCGTCGCTCATCGGCCTGTTCGTCCTCGCATTGCCGCTGTACTGGCTGATGGGCCAGGGCTTTGGCTGGGCGATCATGGGCTTCGTGATCCTGGGGCTGCTCTACATCCCGCAGCTGTCCACGATCTCGGCGACCTTCCCGGCGATGTTCCCGACGCAGGTGCGGTATGCGGGCTTCGCGATCTCCTACAACGTGGCGACCGCCGCGTTCGGTGGTACTGCGCCGCTGGTGAACGACGCGGTGGTGGAGGGGACCGGATGGAATCTGTTCCCCGCGTTGTACATGATGATCGCGTGCGCCATCGGTATGGTCGCTCTGGTCTTCCTCAAGGAGACCGCGGGAGTGTCGATCCGGGGCTCGGAGATCCCGTCCAAGGAACGCGATCTCGCGATGGCCGCACGGGCGGCCTGACGGGGTCGGCCGGGCGGGTGTGTGTTGGGGGGATCTCGATACGCACGCTCGCCTGGCGGCTCGCGGGCTACTCGATCAGCAGTGGTAACGCGCGCTCGCCTGGCGGCTAGGGTCGGTGTGCGTTGGGGGGATCTCGATACGCGCGCTCGCCTGGCGGCTCGCGGGCTACTCGATCAGCAGAGGTAGCGCGCGCTGGCCCGGCGGCTAGGGGGTCGGTTTGCGTTGGGGGGATACGCGCGCTGGCTTGGCGGCTGGTGGGTTACTCGATCAGCGGTGGTGGCTCGGCCCGACTCTCAGCGTAGTAGCCGTAGGGCGGTGAGTGCGTAGGCCCGGGCGGCGGTCTCCAGGTCGGCGATCGCCACCGATTCGTCGGGTTGATGTGCCTCGCTGTGGATTTCGCCCGGTCCGCAGACGATGGCCGGGATGCCCAGATCGCGGCTGACAAAGCCGCCATCGCAGGCGGCGCTCCAGCCGCCGACCGAGGTGGTGCCACCGGCATCGGTGATGGCGCCAACGGTGGTACCGACCAGCGCGTGTGATTCGTCGGTGGCGAATCCCGGCATCTCCATGGTGACCCGAACATCCACCGACACTCCGTCGGTATCGATGTGGGCCGCCGAGATCGCCCGGCGCAGTTGAGCGGCGATGCTCTGGGCATCCTCGTGCGGCATCAGCCGTCGGTCGATGCCGAGACTGCACATCGGTGCCACCACCGAGATGCCTTGGCCGCCGGCAATCGTGCCCACATTCCAGGTGCCCGAACCGAGTAGGTCGTCAGACGTCATCGCCAGCTGATCATGATCAAAACGGATCAGATCGATGATGGACGCGGCCGCATTGATGGCGCTGCGTCCGTCGGCCGGACGCCCGGAATGAGCTGCACGCCCGGTGATGTCGATCTCCAGGTAGGAGGCGCCACGGCACCCCCGGACCACTTCGAGGTCGGTGGGTTCGGCCACGATGCAGCCGGCGAACTGGTGATCGGGTTGCTGAGCGACGAAATCGCGCACACCGATCCCGTGCTCCTCCTCGTCGACCGTGCACACCAGCCGGACAGGTCCGGTCAGTTCGGCACCATAGGCGCCGGCATGTGACAGCGCCTGCATGGCGACCACGGCCGCCGCCAACCCACCTTTCATGTCGGTGGCGCCACGCCCGTACAACCGGCCGTCGGCATAGCGCGCGCGGTACGGGTCCGCCGACCAGCCCGGGCCGGCGGGCACCACATCGGAGTGTCCCAGCAACATCAACCCCGGTCCGTCACCTGCGGCCATGGTGGCCACCAGATTCGGTCGCCCCGGCTCCACTTCTCGCGTCGCGACCGAGAAACCCGCGCTGCGGCAGGCCTTCTCGAGCACCTCGACCGCTGCGGCCTCGGTGCCGCCGGGATTCTCACTGGATGCCTCGACGAGACTCGCCGTCAGCATGGCGACGGTATCGGCGTTGATGTGGGACAACACGCCGGACTCGGCTTCGGACAGGGACACGTCGCGACCTCCGGGAGCTCTTCTGGTCATCGAATGGATTCCGTCATCCAGTATGAGCCATCTTCTCCAGCGTGCCGGTCAGGCGGGCGATGCCCTCCTCGATCCGCTCCGGGGTACTCGAGGCGAAGCACAGCCGCATGGCGTTGCGGAACCGACCACCCGGCGACAGCGCGGGACCGGGGATGAACGCCACCCCGTCGGCCAGCGCCTGCTCGAACAACTCGCGGGTGTCGATCTCGGCGAACTCCTCACGCAGGGTGACCCAGAGGAAGAAGCCGCCGTCCGGGTTGGTGGTGACCACCCGATCGCCGAGATGTCGAGCGATGGAGTCCAGCATGGCCTCCTTGCGTTCCCGGTAGAGCTTGCGGATTCCGGCGAGATGATCCTCCAGGCCGCCGCGGGCGATGTACTCGGCCACGATGTGCTGGTTCGGCACATTCGTGCAGGTGTCCATCGCCTGCTTGCCGTTGATGAGCAGTTGGCGCAACGACGCGTCGGCGTCGACCCAGCCGACCCGCCAGCCCGGCGCGAGGATCTTGGAGAACGTCCGCACCGAGAAGATCAGTGGGTCCTTGGGGCTCAGCGTCTGGAACGTGGGCAGGTCCTCGCCGGCGAAACGCAGCAGGCCGTACGGGTCGTCGTCGATGATCACCGCACCCCACTTGTGGGCCAGGCGCAGCAGTTCGCGTCGGCGCTCCTCGGACAGGGTCACACCCGACGGGTTCTGGAAGGTGGGGATCGTGTAGATCGCCTTGGGCGTCTGATGGGTGTGGGAGACGAGATCCTCTAGGGTGTCGACCTGCATGCCGTCCTCGTCGGTCGGGACCTCGAGCAGCTGCGCACCGTAGGAGAGGGCGGTGGCGCTGCCGTTGGTGTACGTGGGTGACTCCACGATCACCAGATCGCCCGGATCGACGAACAGCTTGCAGGCCAGATCGAGGCCCTGCATGCCGCCGGTGGTGATGACCAGCCGGTCGAGGCTGGACGGATCCGGGGTGGTGGCCAGGTAGTCGACCAGCAGTTGTAGCAGGCGCGGTTCACCCTCGGTGGCACCGTAGGTGAACGACGAGTTGTCGAGGATCTCCCCGGCGATCTGCCGGAACTCGTCGGCCGGTACCGCTTCGTCGGCGGGTGAGCCCATCGCGAAGCGCACGATGTCGTGGGTCTGGGCCGCCAGCAGCGACGTGGACGAGTCGATCATCGAGCCGACCAGATCTTTGGCCCGGCCCGCCAGCGGCAGGGTGGGACCGGAATGGCGCAGGTTGTGGGTGTCGGCGGTGGCGGTCATCGGTTCACCTCTCTCGGCGTGGTTGGGGCCCTTCGTGACGCTCGGCTAGCGCCCCGCTCCTCAGGGGTCGGGGGGTGACGCTCGGCCGTCAGGGATCGGGGCTTCATTTTCGGATCAGCTCCCGCGGGAAACTCGTGAACGTCTCCACTCCGGTGGGGCTGACCCGCACCGATTCGGAGAGTTCGAAACCGTAGTCGTCCATCCACATTCCGCACACGATGTGGAAGGTCATGTTGGTCTCCAGGATCGTCTCGTCCTCAGTGCGGATGCTGATGGTGCGCTCGCCCCAGTCGGGCGGGTATCCGATACCGATCGAATAGCCCAGGCGGGATGGCTTTTCGAGCCCGTACTTGGCCAGCGTCCAGTTCCAGGTGGACGCCAGTTCGCGAGTGGCGACGCCCGGACGGATGGCCTCGAGGACGTTGTTGAGACCTTCCGCGGTGGCGTTGGCGACGTAGTCGAGATCTTTCGACGGTGTGCCGAGGGACACCGTGCGGGCCAAGGGACAGTGATATCGGTTGTGGGCGCCGGTGAGTTCGATGACGACCGCCTCGTCGTCGGTGAACGTGCCCTGATGCCAGGTGAGATGCGGTGTGTCGGCGGCGGCCCCGGTCGGCATCATCGGCACGATCGCCGGATAGTCACCGCCGAAGTCCGATGTCCCGGTGATCTGCGCCTGCGAGATCGCCGCAGCTGCATCGCATTGGCGAACACCGACGTCGATGGTCTCGATGGCTGCGCGCATCGCCTCCGAACACACCATGCCGGCCTGGCGCATCAACTGGATCTCGGCGTCGGATTTCACCGACCGCACCCAGTTGACCAATTCGAAGTTGTCCACCAGTTTCCATTCCGGAATGGCGTTGTACAGGGCCCGGTAGGCCTTGGGGGAGAAGAAGTGCGAATCCATCTCCAACCCCACCGACCCGGCCCGCGACGCCGGTGCGATCTGGTGGCGCTGGCGCAACGCCCATGCCACCCAGTCGAATGCGTGGACGTGCGGACGGTGCACGTAGCTCTCCGGGTAGCCGACAATCTGATCCTCGGGTAGCCATGAAGTCCGGTGTGCGCCGTGCGCATCCATCTCCCGGGCGAAGAACACCATCTCGCCCTCGATCGGCACGAAGAGCATCTGTGGGGTGTAGAACGACCACGCGTTGTACCCGATGAGATAGAAGATGTTGGCGGGGTCGGTGACGATGATCGCCGAGAGGCCCTGCCGGTCCATGAGTTCGCGGACACGGGTCAGGCGCTGCTCGTACTCGCTGTCGGTGAACAGCTGAGCGCCGAGGTACATCCGTGGTCTCCTGTCGGGTCGTCCCGGCCGATGGTGCGGCCGGTGAATACTGGTGTGTCAGCGGGCGATAGGCCGCGAGACATACTTTATGTCGAGAAACTCCTCGATGCCGAGTCGACCGCCCTCACGGCCGAGGCCGGACTGTTTTATGCCGCCGAACGGTGCCGCCGGATTGGAGACCAGGCCGGTGTTGACACCCACCATGCCGACCTGCAGATCCGTCGACAACCGGTCGGCTCGGTCGATGTCCTGGGTGTAGAGGTAACCGACCAGGCCCCACGGGGTGTCGTTGGCCAACCGCAGCACCTCGTCGTCATCGGACTTCGCGTCACCGCCGGCGGTGCCGAACGGGATGATCGCTGCCACCGGGCCGAAGATCTCGGTGTGCATGAGGTCGGCGGCCGGATCCACATCGGTCAGCACGGTGGGCGGATAGAAATGCCCGGGTCCATCCGGTCGCTCACCGCCGCAGACGATGCGGGC
Organism: Gordonia sp. Z-3; assembly: GCF_036233855.1. Lineage (NCBI taxonomy): Bacteria > Bacillati > Actinomycetota > Actinomycetes > Mycobacteriales > Gordoniaceae > Gordonia > Gordonia sp. Z-3. Next base: position 106,627 of record NZ_JAZARS010000014.1, on the reverse strand, counting down.
GCCACGCTCGAGTGCGTCGTCGACGAGGGTGGTGACCTTGTCGGTGGCCTTCTGCTCGACGAGCGGACCCACCTGGGTGCCGTCGGCGGCGCCGTCGCCGACGACGAGCCCGCCCATACGTGCCGACAGTTTGTCGGTGAAGGCGTCGAGCACGTCGCGGTGCACAAAGATCCGATTGGCCGCGGTGCAGGCCTGGCCCATGTTGCGCATCTTGGCCACCATCACGCCGTCGATGGCCCGGTCGACGTCGGCGTCGGCGCACACGATGAACGGGGCGTTGCCGCCGAGTTCCATCGACGTGCGCATCACCGTGCCCGCGGCCTGGCCCAGCAGGATCTTGCCGACCTCGGTGGACCCGGTGAAGCTGACCTTGCGGGCATCGCCCGACGTCATCCATTCACCCACCACGGCACCGGGATCGGTGGTGGTCACCACATTGAGGACACCGTCGGGTAGGCCGGCCTCGCGCAGAATGTCGGTGAGCAGCAACGCGGTCAGTGGCGTCAGCTCGGCCGGTTTGAACACCATCGTGCAGCCCGCCGCGACGGCCGGACCGATCTTGCGGGTTCCCATGGCGAGGGGGAAGTTCCAGGGGGTGATCAGGATGCACGGGCCGACGGGCTGTTTGCTGACCACGACCCGGTTGTTGCCGTCGCCGGTGACGGTGTGGTCGCCGCCGATGCGCACGGCTTCTTCGGCGAACCAGCGGAAGAACTCGGCGCCGTAGGCGACCTCGCCCTTGGCCTCGGCCAGTGGTTTGCCCATCTCGGCGGTCATCACCGCGGCGATCTCGTCGACGCGATCCATGATGATCTGATAAGCGCGATATAGGATCTCGCTGCGGGAGCGCGGTGAGGTCGCCGCCCAATCGGCCTGGTGTGCGGCGGCGGCTGCCAGGGCCAGACGCGCGTCGTCGGCGGAACCGTCGGCGACCACCGTCAGCGGCGCACCGGTGGCGGGATTCTCCACCGTGAAGGTGGCACCCGAGGCGGCGGGTCGCCATTGGCCGTCGATGAACAGGTCGGTGTGCAGGCGCGCGATGGCCTGCGCGGCGTCCGTGGTGGGGATGGTGGCCGTCATGGTCACGCTCCTTCCTGGTTGTCGGGTGCTGTCGATGAGGGATCGGATTCCGTCGACGGATATCGGGGTTCTGTCGGCGCTGCGGGAGGTTCGCTCGGCGCGTTCTGGGGTTCTGTCGGCGCGCGGGGAGGTGCGGGGGAGCGGGTGAGGAGTTCGGCGAGATGAAGTCCGGTGGAACGAATCTCTGGGTCGGTCGCGGATAGGTGGTCCACCGACATCGCACAACTGAACCCGTCGGTGATCACCGGGCGCTCGGGTGCCGAACGCAACGCGGGTGCCAGGGCGTTCTCGGCGACCGCGACACTCACCTCGTAGTGCCCACGCTCGAATCCGAAGTTCCCGGCGACGCCGCAGCATCCGTCGGAGGTGTGCACCTGCACGCCGAGTGATTCCAGCACCGTCGCGCCGGTGCGCGCGCCGAACACCGCGTACTCGTGGCAATGCGTCTGCAGCGTCACCGATTCGGGTAGTCCGCTCGGCGTCCACCCCTGCTCGATGAGCGTCGGGAGATAGTCGGCGAAGCTGTGCACCCGCTTCGACACCCGTCGCGCCGCGTCGGTGTGGACGAGTTCCGGCAGGTCCTTGCGTAGCGCTGCGGCGCAACTGGGTTCGGGTAGCACGATCGGCCGATCGGTGCCGTCGTCGAGAGCGTCGGCAGTGCGCGTCAACACTTTTCGCGCGTGCTTGAGCTGCCCGGTGGAGATCCAGGTGAGGGCACAGCAGTTGTCCGCGTGGCAGCCGACCTGTGCGCCGGTGGCACCGAGGACGTCGGCGGCGGCCGTGGCGACCTGCGGCCGGAATGCCTGCGTGAACGAATCGATGAACAAGATGACGTCGGAGGTGGAACCGACGTCGGGCAGCGCGCCCAGATGACGCCGCCGATCGCGTCGACGTGCGAAGCGGGGCATGCTGCGGCGCGGGTCGAGTCCCCCGGCCCGGGCGGCCACGCGTCGCAGCGGACTGCGCAGGCTCGCATTGATCATCGGTGCCAGCGCACCGGCGACGCCCAGCCAGGCCGGCATCCAACCCAGGGAGTAGTGCGACAGTGGTCGCCGACGCCCGGCGTAGTGATGGTGGAGGAACTCCGACTTGTAGGTCGCCATGTCGACACCGGTGGGGCAGTCGGTGGAGCACGCCTTGCACGACAGGCACAGGTCGAGGGCATCGGCGACATCGGTGGACTGCCAGCCGGATTCGACGTCGGGGGCGGTGCGCACCATGTCCTGCAGCACTCGCGCACGGCCGCGCGTGGAGTCCTTCTCGTCGCGGGTGGCGCGATAGCTGGGGCACATCACGCCGCCCGACGACGCGCGGCACCGCCCGACCCCGATACAGCCCTGGACGGCGTGCACGAACGGGTCGAGCCCGGGGTCGGTCCCGACGCCACTGCTCGGGGCAGCCTGTGTGGGATCGGGGGTGCCGAGATCGAACATGGTCGACCAGGTGCGGGCCGGGACGTCGGCGAGCGAGAGGTCGGCGGTGATCGGCGGCGGATCGACGATGGAGCCGGGGTTGAGCGTGCCGGTGGGATCCCAGATCCGCTTGAATTCCGCGAAGGCGCTGAGCATGGCGGGGGAGTACATCACCGGGAGAAGAGCCGATCGTGCCCGGCCGTCGCCGTGTTCACCGGACAGCGAACCACCATGGGCCACAACGAGATGAGCGGCGTCGTTGCAGAACCTGTCCATGGTCGCCCGGCCGTCGGCGGTGCGCAGATCGAAGGTGATGCGTACGTGCATGCACCCGGCGCCGAAGTGCCCGTACATCACCCCGGTGAGCCCGTGCCGATCGAGAAGGCCGGTGAAGTCGTCGAGATAGTCGGCCAGTCGGTCCGGGGCGACCGCGGCATCCTCCCAGCCGGGCCAGGACTCGTAACCGCTGTCGACGTTGTCGTCATCGGGGTCGGCCAGGCGTGACGAGAGTCCCGCACCGTCCTCGCGGACCCGCCAGAGGGTCTTGCGGGTCACTGGATCGGGCACCGTGGTGCCGGCGATCATCCGCCCGCCGGCCCGGAGCTCATCGAGCAGTCGCTTCGCGGTGGCCGCCACGTTGGTCTCGGATTTCTGTGCGGCGCTGTGCTCGTCGAGGTCGATGAACAGCCAGGCGGTGCACTCGCGGTCGGAGATGCCGGGCAACGCGCTCACCGTGTCGCGACCACGGCGGGCGGCCATCGTCGCGACGATCTTGCGGTCGATGCCCTCCACCGCCGACGGTGCGTACGGCAGGATGGCGGGCACATCGCGGGCGGCGTCGCTGACGCTGGGGTAGCCGACGCACAGCAACAGTGGACTGGTGGCGACCGGCACCAGCCGTACCCGGGCGGCCACCACCAGTGCGCAGGTGCCCTCGCTGCCAACCAGGGCGCGAGCTATGTCGAAACCGTTCTCCGGCAGCATCTTCGACAGGTGGTATCCCGACACCTGCCGCGGGATGGTCTCCAGGTCGGTGCGCAGGATGGCGAGGTTGCGGGTTGTGAGATCGCGGAGCTGCTCGGTGAGATCGACCGCACGTGCCGCGGCTTCGGCATCGTCCGGATCGGTGGCATGGATGCCGGTGCGGGTTGCGGTGAGCCGCAGCCCGTCGGCGGTGACGAGGTAGAGCTCCTCGACATGATCGGTGGTACGGCCGTGCCGGACTGAGTGGTTGCCGCACGCATCGTTGCCGATGGCGCCGCCGAGAGTCGCACGTGACGCCGACGATGGGTCGGGTGCGAACGTCAGCCGACCGTCGGTGGCCGCCTTGGCCTGTGCGGCCAGCGACGTGAGGACGATGCCGCTCTCGGCGACGGCGGTGCCCGATGCGGCATCGACGGCGCGCAACCGATCCATGTGCCGGGAGAGGTCGATGACGACGCCGGTGCCGATGGCGTTGCCGCCCATCGACGTCCCGCCGCCACGCGCGATGAGCGGGATGCCGTGCGCGTGGCAGTACGCCGCGGTACGCGCGACGTCGACGTCGGTGTGCGGAAAAACCACCGCAATCGGACGAATCCGGTAATTGGAAGCGTCGTAGGAGTATTCGGCACGTCGGCGGGAGGACGCATCGACCTCGAGACCGAGCGCAGCGAGTTCACCGGAGACGTCTACATCTCCGGTGGGTGCCGGCCCCCTGGTGCTGACATCGGTCATCTCTGTCCGAGCGTATCGTCTGCGAACACATCGGACAGCGTTGCGGCGAATCGTTCCAGTCCCAGGGCGATCTCGTCCTCGGTCACCACCAGCGCCGGGATCAGGCGCACCACGTTGCCGGCGGGCCCGCAGGTGAGAGTGAGTAGGCCGTGCCGGGTGGTGGCCTGCTGAACCGCCGCGGCGGCCGCGGCATCGGGCACCGGCACGTCGGCGGCGTCTGTCCTGACGAACTCGATTCCGGCCATCAGGCCAAGCCCCCGGACATCGCCGATCGCGTCGAAGCGCCCGGCGATCTCCTGCAGCCCGGTGAGCAGTTGCTCGCCCCGGACTTGGGCGTTCTCCACCAGATTCTCGTCGCGGATGACGTCGATGGTGGCCACGGCGGCGGCCGCGGCGACGGCGTTGCCGCCGTAGGTGCCGCCCTGCGACCCCGGCCACGCCTTGCTCATCAGTTCGGTGGAGGCGGCGATGGCCGAGATGGGAAAGCCCGAGGCCAGGCCCTTGGCGGTGATGAGGATGTCGGGAGTCAGATCCGACGCGTGCTGATGTCCCCAGAACTTGCCGGTGCGGCCGAAGCCGGCTTGTACCTCGTCGAGGATGAACAGGATGCCGTGGCGATCCGCGCGTTCACGCAGACCCTCCAGGAATCGCGGTGGGGTCGGTAGGTAGCCGCCATCGCCGAGCACCGGTTCGATGAGGAACGCGGCGGTGTCGTTGGGTGCGACGCGTGACTGCAGCAGGTAGTCGAGCTCGCGCAGCGCGAAGTCGACGGCGCCGTCGGTGCCCCAGCCGTAGCGGTAGGCATACGGGAACGGTGACATGTGCACGCCGGACATCAGCGGTGAGAACCCGGCCGAGAAGCGGGTGCCCGCTGTCGTGAGGCTGGCCGCGGCGACGGTGCGGCCGTGGAAACCGCCCTGGAAAACGATGATGTTGGGTCGGGCGGTGGCCATCCGGGCCAACCGGATGGCGGCCTCGACGGCCTCCGATCCGGAGTTGGCGTAGAAGACCGAATCGAGACCCAGGGGTAGCACGCCACCGAGCTTCTCGGTCAGTTCGAGCAGCGGCTGATGCATCACCGTCGTGTACTGGGCATGGATGATCTTGGTGCACTGCTCCTGCGCCGCCGCGACCACGCGCGGGTGGCAGTGACCGGTACTGGTGACGCCGATACCGGTGGTGAAGTCGAGGTAGTCGTTGCCGTCGGTTCCGCGGATCCACGAGCCCTGCGCATGGTCGACGACGACGGGCGTGGCCTGCTTGAGCGCGGGACTCAGCGACGCGGTCTGGGCGGTGTTCATGGCTTCGGCAGTGACGGTCATGCGTACACGGTGACGCTCGATCGTCGGATTGTCAACAATTAGACATCGTCCCTGGTCCGGCGCGTGCAGAGGAGGGTTTCCGGCCGCAGTTTCGGATTCCGGCTTGGCGTCCGAACTGCGGCCAGAACCCATAGGTGCGGCCAGAACCGCGGCGCCTGGTTACGGTGAGGCGTGGCCACACAACGACCGACCATCGCGATCCTCGGGGCCGACGGCGTCCCGGAGCCCGCCAACCTCGATCAGATCTCGGAGCTCGCCACCATCCGACCCTGCACCGCGCAGACCTTGCCCGCGGCGCTGACCGGAGCCGATGTGCTGCTCGTGTGGGACTTCTTTTCCCGTGCGCTGAAGGACAATTGGGGTCCAGCGACCGCCGATCTCCGTTGGGTGCACGTATGCGCCGCCGGCGTGGACTCGCTGCTCTTCGACGACTTGCGCGCCTCGGACATCGTCGTCACGAACGCCGCGGGGGTATTCGACCGCCCGATCGCCGAGTTCGTACTTGCCTCGATCCTCGCGCGTGACAAGCAGTTACACATCTCCAAGCGATTTCAGGAGCAGCGTACCTGGCAGCATCGGGAGACCGCGCGCACCGAGGGCTCCTCGGCGTTGGTGATCGGTACCGGCGGCATCGGTCGCGCCACCGCTCGGCTGTTGAAGGCCGTCGGGATTCGGGTGACCGGAGCGGGACGGACCGCACGGTCCGACGACCCCGACTTCGGCACCGTCGTGCCCACCGATGACCTCGCCGAGCACGTCGGCGGATTCGACACCGTGGTCGCGATCGCCCCGTTGACCCCGCAGACCGAGCGGATGATCAACGCCGCCGTGCTGTCTGCGATGCGGTCGGATGCGCACCTCATCAACGTCGGGCGCGGTCAGCTTGTCGACGAACCGGCCTTGATCGACGCACTGCGGTCCGGCGACATCGGTGCGGCCTCGCTCGACGTGTTCACCGACGAACCGCTCGACCCGTCGAGCCCGCTGTGGGCGATGGAGAACGTCGCCATCTCCCCGCACATGAGCGGTGACGTCGTCGGATGGCGCGACGTACTCGCCGAACAGTTCCTCACGAACCTGCGGCGCTACCTCGATGCGTCCGTACCGCCGGCCGAGGTGCTCGGCAACGTCGTCGACAAGGACCGGGGTTATGTCGCCGGCGCTACACGCACCGGCGGCGATAGTAGGCTGTAGCGCGATGACCATCGTGTATTTCGTGATCGCCGTGTTGGCACTCGCCGGTGCGGTCGCCCTGTTGTGGCTCGACCGGCAGCGTTCGAGTGCTGTGCGGCATCGGCGAGCGGTCTGGGGGGACCAGCACGAGTTCAAATTCCGTGAAACGGACACCAAGCTGCGCAAGGTCTTTCACCGCGCGACGATGAACGTGCCCGACCGTGTGGCAGTGCAGGACGTCGCATACGGGCACTACGCCGGTACCGAGGCGGCGGTGTTCGACCTCGCCGAAACGGCCACCGTGGTCGCGGTACGGCGTTCGACCCCCTCCCCGGTCGTGATCGACCTTCGCCACGAGGACGTCCTGGCGCCGGCCGAAGAAGACGTGGAGCTGCTGGGCGCGATGGGGCCGCGTGTGATGTTCTCCAACAATCTCGACGTGGCGCGTCGTGTCTGCGATCGGCGCATGGTGGCGTTGGCCAACAACGCCCCGCCGTTCATCGAGGTGCTGTGGAACGAGGGCAACTGGGTGCTCGGCTCGATGCCGCTGACCACCGAAGACGCTCAGCTCGACACCGGGCTCGAGGTGGTCCGCAGGTTCGCTGATCTGTTGCGCGTGCTACCCCCACTGGTCGATCCGCAGGATGCCCCGGACCCCCGCGACCCGCACGGCCCCACACGCGCCGAACTGGCCGACGAGAAGACCGAGTCGATGCGCGACAAGCAGCGCCGCGCGCGGATCGAGGCCGACAAACCCGCAGCTGCTGCCGCCCCGCACCAGCCGCCCACCGCGGCGCCCGAGCCGTCGACCGCCGAGGGTGACGAGGTGTCACCCGCGCCGACACGAGCCTGGAGTCAAACTCCGGAATCGGCACCCGGACGGCGCATGCAACCGATGCCTGTGCGTCGGCCGGGACCTGACGGGCGTCGTCCCTACGACATGCCGCCGGGCGCCACCCCTCCCCCCGATCGTCCCAACCGTCACCGCAAAGGCTGATGTCGTCGGCCTCGCGGCGCGCGTCGGCGCACCCGTGACCGTCCAACACTTGCAGAAATGAGCAGCGTCATGTCTTCGTCAGCGTCCGCACCCACCGTCGACGACCGCGCCCGAACCCGCCTGGCCGAACTGGTCACCGACCTGGCCGTCGTGCACGGACGGGTGACGTTGTCGTCGGGCAAACAAGCCGACTACTACGTGGATCTGCGGCGAGCCACGCTGCACCACGAGGCGTCGCGGCTCATCGGGCAGCTGATGCGCGAACTCACCTCCGACTGGTCGTATGACGCGGTCGGTGGCCTCACCTTGGGGGCGGACCCGGTCGCCACGTCGATCATGCACGCCGACGGCCCGGCCATCGACGCCTTCGTGGTGCGCAAGGCCACCAAGACCCACGGCATGCAACGCCGTATCGAAGGTCCCGACATCGCCGGGCGCGCTGTGCTCGTCGTCGAGGACACCTCCACCACCGGTGCCTCGCCGTCCGCTGCGGTCGAGGCCGCGCGGGAGGCCGGCGCCACGGTCATCGGAGTGGCCACCGTGGTGGACCGGGCGACCGGTGCCGACGAGGTGATTTCCGCCCTCGGGGTGCCCTACCGGTCGTTGCTCGGCTTGCCCGATCTCGGCCTCGGCTAGGCCCGAGTGGAGCGACTTACGACCGTGGAGGAAACCGGACCCACCGAGTGGCAACCGCGGTCGACGCCGTCGGTCGGAGTGGGGCCGTGGATCGCCGAACACGACGCCCCGGTCCCCACCGACGCACGCTACGACCCCGAGCTGCTCGCCGACGGCGACACCCGCAACGTGGTCGACGCCTACCGGTACTGGACGCGCGACGCCATCGTCGCCGACATCGACTCCCGGCGTCACCCCTTCCACGTGGCCATCGAGAACTTTGCCCACGATGCCAACATCGGCACCGTGGTACGCACCGCCAACGCCTTCGCGGCGGCGGCGGTGCACATCGTCGGCCGACGGCGGTGGAATCGGCGCGGCGCGATGGTCACCGATCGCTATCAGCATCTGATGCACCATGATTCGGTGGCCGAGCTGATCGACTGGGCGCGAGCCGAGGGACTCGCCGTGGTCGCCGTGGACAACACGCCGGGTGCGGTTCGCCTCGAGGCGGCAGACCTGCCGCGCGACTGTGTGCTGCTGTTCGGGCAGGAAGGCCCCGGAGTCAGCGACGACGCCCAGACCCACGCCGACCTCACCGTCTCGATCGCCCAGTTCGGCTCCACCCGCAGCATCAATGCCGGTGTGGCGGCCGGGATTACGATGCACGCCTGGGTGCGTCAGCATGCCGATCTCGGGACGGCGTGGTAGGCGGCGCCGATGCGTCAGCCGCGACGCAGCAACTCGGCGACCCGGTTGGCGGAGTCGAAGGCCAGCACGCGGCCGCGCCGGGCCAGTCGTCGTGGCGCCGACGGTGGGCTCGGCGGTGTGATCGTCAACGAGTCGCCCACCCGGACCCGGCCCGACCGGACGACGTCGGCATACACGCCGAGGTAGCGGTCGGCGGTCGTGGCGACCGCACGGGTCAGACCGGCCTCCACCGGTAGGCCCACATGTGCCCGGCTGGGCACCACGCAGCGCACCGTCCGCATCACCACGCGCATGCGTGCGTCACCCAGGTCCAGGGTGGCGTCGGGCCACCGGGCCTCCGGGAGGCCGTCGGCGCCGAAGTCGCCGGCGAGTATCAGGTTCGGCCGGAACCGTCGGGGATCGAGGTGCTCGATACCCATCGCGGCGGCGATGGTGGCCACGCTCGTCTCGGTGATGATATGCACCGGACACAGATCGACGAACGTACCCGGCGGGGTGGCGTTGCGGGTCAACGTCGACAGCGCGCGGGCATTCATGTCGGAGACCTTCGGCAGCTTCTCGTCGGACGCGATACCTAGATCGCGGGCGAGCGCCCCCGGGGTCAGCGACGTCATCCGCTCGCGCCACGACAGCCGGTGCGCGCGCGGATCGTCGGGCAGGGGGATCAGGCGGACATCGCGGTCGAGTCGCGCGGACACGGCGGAATGGATCTGCGGGTCGTCGCTGTGATGCTCCGAGCCGTCGGGAGCGGTGAGGATCACCGCCGGTACCCGCCCCGGGCCCGCATCGGGGCCGGGTGGCGCCGCGAACCGCGCGGAGAATCCCAAGACGGCGGGCAGCCGTCGAGCCGAGATGGTGGTGTCGCGTTCGACATCATGCAGGGCCCACAGCCGATCACCATGTACCCCACGGGGTCTCAACTCGAGCGACTCGAGCGACTCGCCACCCATCGACTTCACTGGATGGCGCCACAACTCGGTGATACGACACGGTGTGCTGCTCATCGGTCCCTGCTCTCCGGCGATTGCCCGCAACTGTGCCCGCGGCGGTGGGTCGCGCCCACGGTAACCGATCGTTCACTTGCGCAACCAACGTCCGGGACGGAAGAGTGATCACCCGTGTCGACCTCGCGCCTACGCCCCGCGCTCATCTCCGTACTGACTGCTCTGACCGTCGGTCTCGGTCTCGTCTCCGGGGGAGTCGCCGCGGCCGCGCCCACCCCGGTGGCGGCGCCGGCGGCGTTCACACCCGCCCAGCTCATCAGACCGTACCCGTCGGACTATCCGCCGGGCGGGACGTACGTGCCGGTCCTGGACGGCTTCGATGTTCTGCGTGAACAGCGCCCCGACATCATCGACCAGAATCTGCGCACCGTCATCCGGATCAACAACTCGGCCACCCCGGCCCAGCAGGCCGACGCGATCGCGATCAACTACGACGATCGGCTGACCTCGTTGTCCGAAGCGCTCGGGAAGCGGCTCGGGCCGGTCTTCCGCAAGCTGCTCGCCGACGGCCGGGTGCCGAAGGTCGCCGCGCTCACCGAGGGCTACACGGCACGCGCCATGCTGCCGCTGGGCACCACCCTGATCGAGAAGGAGATCTTCGGCAACCCGCGTCCGTTCGTGGTGGCGCCCGGAAAGATCGAGCGCTACAACCGGCCGGGCGAGGACCTCTACGCCGACCTCGGCGGGAACGGCTCCTATCCGTCCGGACACACCAGCATGGGCTACCTGTTCGGTGGACTGATGGCGTACTGGTTGCCCGAACTCGGCCCGCAGATCATCGCCCGCGCCGGCGAGATCGGGCTGGGCCGCATCGTGCTCGGAGTGCACTACCCGCTCGACGTGATGGGCGGGCGGATCATGGCCACCGATCTCGTCTCGGCTCGATTGTCCGACCCGGGCTTTCGGTCCCTCGTCGAGCAGGCGGGACGTCAGCTTCGAGCCGAACTCGAACGTGCCGTCGGTGGGTCGCTGACGCGTTTCATCGCCGCGGACACCCCGTACATGAGCACGCAGCAGGCGGTGGCCGAGCATCGGCGGATGATGACCTACGGCTTCGCCAAGACGGCGCCGGCTCAGCGCAACCAGATCCCCGCATCGGCGGCGGCGCTGCTCGCGAGCCGATTCCCGGGTCTGACCGACGCGCAGCGTCTCGACATCTTGCAGCGGACCGCGATCGACCCCGGCTATCCGCTCGACAAGTCGGGCAGCGACGGCGGGTGGCTGCGGATCGATCTGGCTGCGGCGTACGCCTACACCCCGTAGCCGCCCGCGCGGAAGCCTATGAGGTCCGCTTCTCCGGCGTCTCCACCTCGAGCGTTTCCTCGACGACCGGCTTGCGAGAACGCAGGAACCGCTTGGCGACCTCCGCGATGATCGGGACCACCGAGACGAACACGATCAGCAGGAAGATGATGTCGATGTTGTCGCGGATGAACGCGATCTGCCCGAGGAAGTATCCGAGCAGGGTGACACCGGCGCCCCACGCGATCGCGCCGACCACGTTGTAGGTGAGGAACACCGGGTAACGCATTTTGGCAGCTCCCGCGACCAGCGGGGCATAGGTGCGCACGATCGGTACGAAACGTGCCAGGAAGATCGTGATGGGCCCATGCTTTTCGAAGAACTCGTGGGCCTCGAAGATATAGCGCTCTTTGAGCACTTTCGCGTTCGGTCGGAACAGCGAGTATCCGACGCGGTTGCCGATGAGGTAGCCGACCTGGTCGCCCATGAATGCCGCGATCGGGATCGTCACAAGCAGCACCCACAGGGGTGCGAACGGTTCGATGTCGGTGGATTTCGCGGCGACGATCAGCCCCGCGGTGAACAGCAATGAATCGCCGGGCAACAGCGGGAACAGCAGCCCCGACTCGATGAACACGACCAGCAGCAGGCCGGCGAGGATCCAGGTGCCAAACGAGTTCAGCAGGTTCACCGGGTCCAGAAACCCCGGCATCAAGGCGAGGTTGGTCGTGGTGGTGGCAAGGGCGGTGTCGATCACGACGAACCAATGTACTCGCGCAACCGGAGCGGAAGGTACTTCTGCGCTGGGAGTCGGCTAAGGGGTGGCTGTGACCGAAGCCTCGGCGTCGGTGGAGTAGACCTTGTGCTGGACGAGTGCCACCAATCCCACCACGACTGCACCGAGGACGAACAACCCGAGCGCACCGGGCCAGTCGCCACCGACGCCCATCAGGCCTCCCTCGTCGGTCTGCCACGGCCACAGCGCCCGTAGCGAACCCAGCAGAAGGCCGGCGGCCGCGATCATGGCGGTGGTGTGATGGTGTTCGAGCAGCCATTCGAGCACGCGCACGAAGGTCACGATGCCCAGTAGTGCGCCTAGGGCGAAAACCGACAGATACTGCAGGTCGCGGTCGTCGACAGCGGCCATGGTGGGTGCGTAGATGCCGACCACCAGCAAGAAGAACGAACCCGACACACCGGGCAAAACGAGCGCACACACGGCCACCGCCGCGGCGCAGAACACCAGGACCAGCGGCGGATCGGCGATCTCGCTGCGCGGTAGCGAGGTGAGCACGAACACGGCGACAGCCATCATGGCGAACACTGCCGCGGCGCGGCCCTTGGCGCCACCACCGTCGAGGTCGCCGGGCCGGACCTCGAGGAACGGGATCGCGACCGAGGCGGCGATCATGCCCATGAACAGTGCCTTGGAGTAAACGGGCTGCTCTGTGACGAACGTCTCCATCACCCCGGCGATGGAGAAGACGGCGATGAGCATGCCAATCGCGACCGGGATGAGCAACCACCAGTCGACCTGGCGGATCTGGGCCCGCCAGTCCGAGCGCAGGACCACCGCCCGCGGGACGTCGGTGAGGTGTTTGGCCGATGCGATCAGCCGGCTGTAGATGCCGGTGACCAGTGCGACCGTTCCGCCGGAGACACCGGGCACGGTCTCGGCCAGTCCCATCAGACCGCCGCGCACCACGTTGGCGACGGTGACACCGGCCGACGGACGGTGATTGTTGGGAGATGGACGATCCTGCGGTACCCGTTTCTCCTTTGACGACGACACGGTTGCCATCGTAACGGTCAAACCGGGCGGGCCGAGCGTCGGCGGAACCGGGCCCGCGGGTCCACCTGCAGCCGCAACAGCGCGCCGCGCACCTGCCATACTGAGACGCGATGGCAGCTCGCGCCTGCGAGAACCCTACGTTCGAAGGATTTCGTCGATGCCCATTGCAACTCCAGAGCAGTACGCAGAGATGTTCGACAAGGCCAAGAAGGGGGGCTACGCGTTCCCCGCGATCAACTGCACGTCGTCGTCGACGATCAACGCAGCCATCAAGGGTTTCGCCGATGCCGGCAGTGACGGCATCATCCAGTTCTCCACCGGTGGTGCGGAATTCGGTTCCGGCCTCGGTGTGAAGGATATGGTCACCGGCGCGGTGGCGCTCGCCGAGTTCGCCCATGTGGTGGCCGCCAAGTACGACGTCACCATCGGTTTGCACACCGACCACTGCCCCAAGGACAAGCTCGACACCTACGTGCGTCCGCTGCTCGCGATCTCGCAGGAGCGCGTCGACGCCGGGAAGAACCCGCTGTTCCAGTCACACATGTGGGATGGCAGCGCCGTGCCGCTCGACGAGAACCTGGAGATCGCGAAAGATCTGCTCGCGAAGGCGGGCGCCGCCAACATCATCCTGGAGATCGAGATCGGCGTCGTCGGCGGTGAAGAAGACGGTGTGGAGAACGAGATCAACGACAAGCTGTTCACCACCCCCGAGGACTTCGAGAAGACCCTCGACGCGCTGGGCGCGAGCGACACCGGTAACCGGTACCTGCTCGCCGCGACCTTCGGGAACGTGCACGGCGTCTACAAGCCGGGCAACGTGAAACTGCGTCCCGACGTGCTGAACACCGGCCAGGAGGTCGGGGTCAAGAAGCTCGGTCTGGCCGAGGGCGCGAAGCCGTTCGACTTCGTCTTCCACGGCGGATCGGGCTCGCTGAAGAGCGAGATCGAGGAGGCCCTCAGCTACGGCGTCGTGAAGATGAACGTCGACACCGACACCCAGTACGCCTACACCCGTCCGGTCGCCGGGCACATGTTCGAGAACTATGACGGCGTGCTCAAGGTCGACGGTGACGTGGGCAACAAGAAGACCTACGATCCGCGCGGCTGGTCGAAGAAGGCCGAGACCTCGATGTCGGAGCGTGTGGTGGAGGCCTGCACCGACCTCAAGTCGGTGGGTAAGTCCATCAGCGCCTGAACGACCCGCGTAACCACTCGACAGCGCCCGGTTCGCCGGGCGCTGTCGGCCGTTCAGGAGATGGTCAGAGGGTCGCGATTCCCACCACGACGCCCACCGCGAGCGCCGCCATGACCAGCGCCGCCATCACGACCGGCGGATCGAGGCGCTGCCGGCGGGCCGGTCGGGCGGTCGGAAGCGGCCGGGCTGCCTGGCGCTCGATCCGCAACGGCCGGGTCTGGGGTTCGAAGACCGGGGACTCTGGCAGCGGCGGGACCGCCGACAGCGGCAGACCGGCCAGCGGCGCATCGGATCGACGGTAGGCCGTACCGTGCGGAGCGGAATGCGGTGCGGGACCGTTCGGGTGATGTACCCACCTCGACTGGTGTCGGAGGGGTTCCGTAGGACCGGTGCTGGTCACTGCGGCGTGCACACCTTCCACTCCTCGCCGGATTTCTGCAGGTTGATGGTCACGGTCTGCGGCTGGTCGGGGTTGGCGCTCTGCACCGCGGACACCTCGACCACCGCCTGATCGCCCTCGCCGGTCAGCTTGACCGCCTTGATCTCGTCGATGCGGACCAGTTCGTCACGGGACTTCTGACCGTCGTAGATCTTCTGGAAGTCCGCGTCGCTGATCGAGGCGTAGAACTGATGCCGCTCGCCGCAGGTGACGGATCGCAGCGTGGCCAGATCGCCCTCGTAGAGAGCGGTCGAGAACTCCTCGGCGGCGTCGGCGGCCTCGTCGGCCGGGGCCGGGGGACGCAGGTTCAGATATCCGAAGACCGCACCGGCAGCTGCGAGTACGACGACCACGGCCGCCGCGACAATCCACCATCGGCGGCCTCCGCCGGACTTCTCGCCCCCGGACTTCTCGGCTGCGGACTTCCCGGCCCCGGACTTTCCGCTCCCAGACGTGCCGGACCCGGACGTCGTGGCCCGCTCCGCATCGCTTCTGGACGGGATGACCTCCGGCTTGTGGGCGGCGGTCGACCAGCCCTCGGCTGCGGACGTCTTGGTGGTTGCCGCCCCGGCCGCCCCGGCGGCAGCAGTCCCGGTCGCGGTGGCCGCGGCCGGGAACGCTTTCGTCGTACCCGACTTCTCGTCATCGTCCTGACTGTCGGAGTCGGAGTCGCTCGCGGTGGCGGCAGCGTCGTCGACGTCGACCCACTCGTCGGTCGGGTCGTCGGCGTCGGTGTTGTGGTCGTCGGTCCCGCCGGCGTCGGCCTCGGCGCCGGTGGCGTCGGCATCGGATGCACCGTCATCGGGTGTATCGCCATCAGCGGGAGCTTCATCGGATTCGCCGTCGGCTGCGGGGGACGGCGCGGCGACCGTCTCGATCGACTCGAGGTCCTCGAGTTCGTCATCGTCGGGTAGGTCATCTCGTCGGATGACGGTGGTCGCCGAATCCGTGGGCCCGATCCCACCGCCGGGCTTCGCGCGCTCGGTCGGAGCCTCCGGCTCGGTGTCAACGTCGGCCGCGGTGGTGTCCGCGTCGTCCACGGCGCTGATGCTGTCGAGGTCTTCGAGCTCGGAGATCTCGGGCAGGTCCTCGCGTCGGATGACCGCGGTCGCGGAGTCGATGCCCCGGCCACCCTTCGGCTTCGGCCGGGTGGGCTCGGTCTTCACCGGCTCGGCGTCGGTCGTCTCGGCTGGGTCGGACGCGTCGTTGTCGGGCTGTTCGGTGTCGGCAGGTTCAGACCGGTCCTCCGCGGCGTCTCCGGCCTCGTCGCCGTTTCCGGCTGCCTCGTCGAGCGCTGTCGCGTCGTCCTCGGGGGCCGCGGGCTCGGCCTCGGCATCATCGGCCGATTCGGCGTCCGACTCAGCCTCGGTCTGCTGCTCGGGGGTGTCCTCGTCTTCGTCGGCGGTCCCGTCGGAGGCCTCCGGCGCTGCCTCGTCTGTCGACGAGTCATCAGAGGGGTGGGCGTCGGCGTCGGGCTCAGCATCGGAACCGTCGTCGGTCGTGTCGCCGGCCGTGACCTCGTCCTCTGCGGATTCCGCGGCGGTGTCGCGTTCGGGCTGGTCGTCGACCGCAGCGGTCGGGTCGGTTGACTCGTTCGCGTTCGTCGACGCGTCATCCGAGGAGGATTCGTTCAGGCCGTCGTTGTTCGTCTCGTCTGTCA
Source organism: Gordonia sp. Z-3 (assembly GCF_036233855.1). Classification (NCBI taxonomy): domain Bacteria; kingdom Bacillati; phylum Actinomycetota; class Actinomycetes; order Mycobacteriales; family Gordoniaceae; genus Gordonia; species Gordonia sp. Z-3. Next base: position 90,269 of record NZ_JAZARS010000014.1, on the reverse strand, counting down.
CCGCTGCGTCGTCGCCCTTCGTACTGTCGACCCAGGAATCGTCCGGACCACGACGGCCGGGTCGGGCCGCCTGGTCGTTACCGCGATTACGCCACGCCTGCAGGGCGCGGCCGATCAACGATCCGTCGTCGCGTGCTGAAGGCATCGTCGTCTACACCCCGCTTCCCCGGATGGAATCTGATCGGCGTCGGTGAGTGTGCGACGTTCCCCGCCGAAGGGGATACGTCGTGGCCGATCGCGCCACTCACCCTAGCGAATGGCCCCCCGATTCAGCACTCGGTGGGCGGTTCACACTGCTGACGGCATTGCCTGGCCCGCCCAACAGTCGGGTCGAGTGGACCGGCCGGCTCTCCGCCCGCGCCGAGGCGAGGTGCTTGAATGGTGTGGTGACTTCTTTCGGAGATCTCCTGGGCCCGCAGCCGGTGCTGCTCACCGGCGACGACGAGGCGGAATCGGACCTGCTCAACGGCACCGCACCCGCACAGGTCGCCGCCGCACACCCGACGGCATCCATCGCCTGGGCGTACCTGGCGGATGCGGCGCTCGAGGCGTCTGCGGACGGCTCGGACATCGGCAAGGTCATCGAGGCCTACGCGTACGCGCGCACCGGGTATCACCGCGGACTCGATCAGCTGCGTCGACACGGCTGGAAGGGATTCGGTCCGGTGCCGTGGAGCCATGAGCCGAACCAGGGTTTCCTGCGGTGCGTCGGTGCGCTCGCCCGTGCGGCCAACGCGGTCGGTGAGCAGGACGAGTACCTGCGGTGCCTGGACCTGCTCAACGACAGTGATCCAAACGCTGTGACGCACCTCGGACTGGCGTGATCGACAGCCGGCGCGACCACTGATCGCAGAGATCGACCAACCGCCGTGACCGAATGGCTGCGCGCCCGCCTCAACGCGTTGCCTACTCCGCTGCATCGACGCGTCCGCCGACTGTGGCTGTCGATCGTCCCGATCATCCAGTGTTCGCTGGCAGCCGGGGTCGCGTGGTGGGTGGCTGTGGTGGTGTTCGGCCATCCGCAGCCCTTTTTCGCGCCCATCGCCGCCGTCATCTCGCTCGGACTGTCGCTGGGCAAACGATGGCGTCGCTCGGCAGAACTGGTCAGCGGTGTCGTCATCGGGATCTTGGTCGGGGACCTGCTGATCTCGGTGATCGGCTCGGGTACGTGGCAGATCATCGTGGTGGTCGCACTCGCGATGACCATCGCGGTGTTCATCGACGACGGCCCACTGATCCCCATGCAGGCCGCGTCGTCGGCGGTGTTGGTGGCCACGTTGCTGCCGCCGGGTGGCGTGGGCGGCTTCCACCGCGCGATCGACGCGCTGATCGGTGGTCTCATCGGCATCCTCATCGGGGCGCTGGTTCCGGTGAATCCGGCCCATCGGGCCCGCCGCGATGCCGCCGGCCTGCTTGCCACGATGCGGGATGCGTCGAGACGCCTCGCGAGCGGTCTGCGCGAGATGGACGAGGCCGAGGTCTTCGCCGCGCTGGCGTCCGCGCGGGGCACTCAGGAGGCCATCAACACGATGCGGTCCGACATGCGCGGCGGCAAAGAGGTCAGCGCCATCTCTCCGCTGTACTGGACGTCGCGCGAGCGGCTTCAGCGCATCTCGGCAACCGCCGACCCCATCGACAACGCGGTGCGCAACTTCCGCATCATCGCGCGGCGCGCGTTGGGCATGACGCAGCGCGGGGAGGCGCTCGACCCGGCCATCATCGACATCCTCGACGACATCGGCGAGGCCTTCGAGGTCCTGCGGGCGATGATGATCGCCAAGCCGGGGGAGGAACCCGACCAGGCAGATGCCGCGCGAGTGCTGCGCAGCGTCGCGCGCAAGGCCAAACCCGAGCTCGTCGCACATAGTTCGCTGTCGGAGACGGCGGTGATGGCCGAGCTCCGTTCATTGCTGATCGACATGTTGATGATCAGCGGCCTGCGGCGGTCGTCGGCTGCGGCCACCCTGCGCTGACACCACGCCACGCCTCATGGTGGGGAGCGCCACTCTTGTCATATATGCGAAAATCTGCATATATTGGCGGCGAGATGGGACATTCACATTCGCATTCGCACGGGCCGACGGCGACCACCGCGACGTCGGCGGGCCATCGCCGGATCTGGCCGATGGCGCTGGCCGCCGGAATCATCGCCGCGTACTTCGTCGTCGAACTCGTGACCGGCCTGCTGGTCGACTCGCTGGCATTGATCGCCGACGCCGGCCACATGCTCACCGACGTGGTGGCCCTGCTCATGGGTCTCGTCGCATTGCTCCTGGCCAGACACGGCTCGGCCACCGACGACCGCAGCTTCGGCTGGCATCGGGCCGAGGTGTTCACCGCCGTCGCCAACGCGGTCCTGCTCATCGGTGTCGCGGCCTTCGTGCTCTACGAGGCGATCCGCCGCATCGGCACCGACCCCGAGGTTCCCGGCTTGACGCTCATCGTGGTCGCGCTCATCGGGCTCGCCGTCAACGTCGCGATGATGATGCTGCTGCGCGCCGACTCCCGGCAATCGATCGCCGTACGCGGCGCCTACCTGGAGGTCCTCGCCGATGCGGTGGGCAGTGTGGGGGTGTTGGTCGCCGGTGTCGTCGCACTGACCACGGGGTGGGGGTACGCCGATGTCGTGGTGGCGGTGCTGATCGCCCTGTGGGTGGTACCGCGGGCGGTGCGACTGGCGCTCGATGCGATGCGCATCCTCAACCAACAGGCTCCGGCACATGTCGACGTGGAGGCTCTCCGGCGCGAGTTGGCCGCCATCCCGTCGGTCGACGACGTCCACGATCTGCACGTGTGGACGTTGACCACGGGGATGGATGTGGCGACGGTGCACCTCGACAGCGATTGTTCGAACACCGATGTGCTGGCCGCCGCGCAGGTGGTCATGGCCCGCCACGGACTCGAACACGCAACCATCCAGGTGGATCCGGCCGCGGTGCAACGTCGCTGCCGCGACGAACTCACGTGGTGACTGCAATCGATATTCGGTGGCGTGTACCGGTGTCGGCTGGGCATCCTGACACCCATGACGACCGACGAACTCGCAACTCTCACACGTAAGCCCGACCGCGCCGGTGATCGCAGACTGCTTGACGAGGTCCTCGACGAAGCGCGAGTGGGAGTGCTGTCCACGGTCACCGACGATCGCCTCCCGTGGTCGGTACCGATGCTCGCCGCCCGTGACGGTGATCGGTTGTTGATCCACGGGTCGTCGGGGGCCGGTGCGTTGCGGCACGTCGCCGCCGGTGCGCCGGTGACGTTCACGGCGTTTCTTCTCGACGGACTGGTGGTTGCGGAGACGTTGTTCGATCATTCGGTGAACTATCGGTCAGCGGTCGTGCGCGGGCGGCTGCAGCCGGTCGACGCTGACGACGCTTCCCGGGCACTCGACATCTTCTCCGATGCGATCCTGCCGGGCCGCAGTGCGGAGGTGCGTGCGCACACGCGGAGAGAACTGTCGGCGACGGCGATCCTCGCGTTGCCGATCATGGACGGGTGCTGGCTGGCGAAGGCGCGCGCCGGCGGACCCGGAGACGACGGGGCCATCGGGTGGACCGGACACGTACCGATGAAGACCGTCTACGGCGATCCGGTGACCGCGACGCCGGGTGCGGTGCCGGCGTCGGTGCGGGGTCTGCTGGAGCGGTGATTCTTGGTCTCCGGAGGGTCGGTTCTCCGATATCGCTTGCGGCTCAACGGACGTTGCACTTTTCGGGTGATTGTGCCGGTCACAGGCCCGCCGGTTTCGCGGCCCCGGCCGGGCAATGTGTGTAAGGTAGGCTAAGCTAACTTGCATGTGTAGGGGTGTTTCCGGTTTGAATCGACTGATGACATCCTCGGCGCCGTTTTCAGGGGCGCGTTGTGAAGCTCAGCGAACCTCGCCACGACGCCCACGGTGGTTCGGGCGCACGGTGATAGCGGCGATTCTGCTCACCGTGGTGATGTCACAGTTCGGGCCCGGACGGGCCGACGCGCGCGACCCCGACCAGCGCACCACGCTCACCGGGCTGACTCAGGTCGACGGGACCCTCTGGCAGATGATCGTGCGATCGCCGGCGATGGGGATCGACATTCCGTTTCAGGTGATCCGTCCGGCCGGTGCCCCGATGGGCGCCCCCACCCTATATCTGCTCAACGGCGCCGGCGGGGGAGAGGACGGGGCCAACTGGCTCGCGCAAACCGACGCCCAGCAGTTCTTCGCCGGCAAGTTCGTCAATGTGGTGATTCCCGCACGTGGTCTCGGTAGCTACTACACCGACTGGATCGCCGCCGATCCGCAGGTGGGGCAACCGATGTGGGCCACCTTCCTGACCGATGAGCTGCCCGACGTCGTCGATGACGCATTGGGCACGAACGGTCGCAATGCCATCGCCGGACTGTCGATGTCGGCGACGTCGGTACTCGACCTGGCGACCATCGCGCCGAGCCTGTACCGGTCGGTGGCCTCCTACAGTGGCTGCGCCCGCACCAGTACCCCGGAGGGCGAGGCCGCAGTCCGGGGCATCGTCTACACCGCTGCCGGTGGCAATGCCGACAACATGTGGGGTCCGACGGGATCGCGGCAGTGGCGCGCACACGACCCGTATGTCAACGCTGAGAAGCTTCGCGGAACCCACCTCTACCTGTCCAGCGGCAGTGGTGCACCGGGACGGTACGACACGCCGAGCGCGCAGGCGCCGGGTGCCCCGCCGATCGCCAACCAGATCCTGGTCGGCGGCGCGTTGGAGGCGGCCACCCGCGCGTGTACCGAGGCGATGGCGAACAGGTTGCGGCAGTTGTCCATTCCGGCGCAGGTACACCTCCCATCCACCGGCACCCACTCCTGGGGGTACTGGCAGGACGAGTTGCACCGGTCCTGGCCGACATTGGCGGCAGGCCTCGATGGCTGAGCCGGCCACCACGGTCGCACGGTGGCGCGCGGTGGCCGGCCGTTACGCGGATGCGATCGCGGTGCGCAGCCCGGATGGTTCGCTCACCTATGGTGCGGCCCGTGATCGCGCCGACGAACGCGGCCGCGCGCTGGCCGCCGCCGTCGACGAACCCGGCCGGCCGATCGCCGTCGACGTCGAGTCCGATGTCGACTCTGTCCTTGCCGTGCTGTCGGTGCTCTGCTCCGGCCATCCGGTGATCCTGCTGGACCCGCTGTTGCCCGCGGAGCGGCGCGAACACATCCTCGCATTGTCGGGGGCCCGACGGTTCGATCCCGCGTCAATGGCAGCGTTGCCCCCGTCCGATGCTCCGGTGCCCGAGCCCGACCCGCTCGATCCGTCGATCCTCGTCTTCACCTCCGGCTCCACCGGAAAGCCCAAGGGGCTCATCCACTCCCAACGAGGCTGGGTCAACCAGGCCACCGACGGTCGCGAGTTCCTCGGTCTCGGGCCGGGTGATCGGATGGCCGTGCTGTTGCCGATCAGCTTCGGTGCCGGCGTCGACTGCCTGGTGATGGGTTTGCTAAACGGGGCCACCCTCCTGCTGTGGGATGTGCGCCGGCGCACCACTACCGGCCTGCGTGACTGGCTGTGTGCCGAGGCCGCGACGACCGCGCACTGCACGCCGTCGCTGCTGCGGTCGTGGCTCGGTGACCTCGACACCGACGCCGCACTCCCTGAACTGCGCCTGCTGTCGACCTGTGGTGAACCCGTCCGCGGTGCCGATGTGACCCGGGTGCGGCGCACCGTGATGCCGTCCGGCACGTTCTGCAGCTGGTCGGGTTCCTCGGAGATCGGCAATCTCGCCTTCAACCTCTTCGGGCCGGACCGCGCAGTGCCCGATGGGGCCGTGGCCGTGGGCATTCCGGCCGGTGACAAGCATGTGCGGATAGTCGACGACAACGGCGACGATGTGGACGCCGGCGACGTCGGGGAGATCGTGGTGGAGTCGGGTCACCTGGCGTCGGGTTACCACAACGACCCCGAGCTCACGGCGCAGCGGTTCGAACCGATCGGAGATGGTCGGTCGCGCTTGCGCACCGGAGATCTGGGCCGTTTCGATGACAGTGGGATGCTGCATCTGCTGGGTCGGCGTGATGATGCGATCAAGGTTCGGGGCTACCTGGTGGAGCCCGCCGAGGTGGAGACCGCGCTGCGCGCGATGCCGTGGACCGTCGACGTCGTGGTGTCGGCGAATACCGAACGTACCCAACTCATCGCCCACGTCGCCGTTGATCCGTCGAAGTGGACTCCGTCGCCCGCTGAAGTTCGGACAGCGCTCGCCACGACGCTGGCGCCCTGGATGATTCCCCGTGACGTCGTCATCATGACCGACCTTCCGCGAAATGAACGCGGGAAGGTGGACCGAGCGGCCCTCCCGGCTCCCTTGCCCCGACCGACACCGAAGCCTCCTCGTGGACCGACGGAATCGACGCTGTCCGTGCTGTGGCGCGACGTTCTCGGCCTCGAGCAGGTCGGTCGCGACGAAGATTTCGTTGAGCTGGGTGGTGATTCGTTGGCCGCGGCCACCATGTTCGCGGATCTGGAGCATCGTTTCGGGGTCCGGCTGAACACCGCGATGCTCGCGACGGCGCCGACGATCGCCGACTTTGCCCCGATACTCGACGCCGCCAATGCGGAGCGCTCGGCAGCCGCGAGTGGCGAGACGCTTGTCCGCCTTCGGGAGGGCGTCTCAGAACCACTGTTCCTGGTCGCCGGTGCCGGAAGCCTCGCCACGAGTCTCACCGCGCTGGCGCGAGAACTCGATTCGGATGGGGCGATCTATGCAATCCAGGCACACGGCATCGAAGGCAGGGGGCGAGCGGATAGATCGATTCGTTCTGCAGCCCGCCGAGTGATTGCGGACATTCGCTCAGTCCAAGCCCACGGGCCCTACCGGATTGGGGGATATTCGCTGGGTGGTTTCGTAGCGATCGAAGCAGCAGCCCAGATGGCGCAACAGGGCGAGCCCGGTGGTCCGGTCGTGGTGCTGGATGCGCTCATCGACCCTGTGCTCGCCCGACGGCTGCAGGGGCGGAGATTTGGTCTGCCGAGGCGACGGAAGAGCGATACTCCCTTTCCTGCAAGGGGTATGGATGCGTTGCCCGATCGTGCCGGCACCTCACAACCCGTGGACGATAGGCCTCGGTGGCAGCGCGCCTGGAACGTGATTGCGATGAACGGGCTGATGCTGACGGCCGGAGTGGTCCGCCTGCCCACGACATTGCAGTGGGCCGTCTTCTTCGATCTGGGAACCCGGATGATTCGCCGCCACCGTCCGAGTCCGTTTGCGGGTCCCATCACAATGATCCGGGCACGCACCAATACCGACGACATGTCGCTCTGGTCGCATTTCACCACCGGCGCGGTGACGGTTGTCGATGTCGGTGGGGACCATCACTCGATGGTGCGGGTGCCCTATGTCGCCGAGACGGCCCGAGTCGTCGACGAGGTTCTGCAGGACCCGGCAAGGCAGGCGGCGCAGTGAAGGAGTGGCCATCGGTGGTGGCGGTCGTTAGTGCATTCGAGCCGGATGAGAGTCTCGTCGATACCGTAGAATCAGTTCTCGGACAAGTTATTCGGGTAATCATCGTGGATGACGGTTCACCCTCCCTGGCTGTGGATCCGGACGGTTCGGTTCGCGACGTGCTCGACAGCTGCGCACAGATGGGTGCGACTGTCATCGAACTACCCGCCAACAGTGGCATCGCTGCTGCGCTCAACCGGGGAATCGAAGCTGCACTGGCCGACGGTGCTGATGCCGTGCTGACACTGGATCAGGACACCCGGATCGGGCCTGACTACGTTCGCCGTATGATCGACCATCTCGATCTTGCAGCTTCGCTTGGGATGTCCACAGTGATGTTGTCGCCCAGCGAGATCAACGGGGACGTCGCGCCGTTCTGGTTTGCCCACCGGGGCCTGACGCTCGCGTTCGAGCCGTTGCAGTCGGGGATGCTGTTCCCGCGTGGTCTGTTCGCCGCTGTCGGACTGTTCGACGAGAGTTTGTTCATCGACTGCGTCGAGACCGAGTTCTACCTGCGGGCAAGGGCACACGGCGCCCATGCTCTGGTGGTTCCGGGCGCTGCGATCGACCACAGTCTGGGGCGGACCGCGGTCTGGCGGCCGCCGCAACCGCTACGGGGGTTGATGCGTGGCCGCGGGGCGGGGATCGAGTTCTCCGAGGACGCCCCGTTCCGGCACTACTACATCGCACGGAATCGGTTGACCCTCTATCGTCGTTACTGGCGCTCTGAGCCGCTGTGGACGATGGTTTCACTGGTCAAGGACTCCGCGATCCGAGGTCGGGCGATGATGATCGGGTCGCGCCGAATGTCACGCATCTACCTCACTGCCAGCGGCTTCCGTGCCTCCTGGCGCGGTGAGACGGGCCGGATTCCGGCGCGAACCCTACGTCGGAGCCGAGGTCGGCGCGCAGCGGAAGCCCCGCGCGAACGGATTACCCGGCAGCGGCCGCGGACTCCGTCCTCGGTCTCCGTAGTCATCCCGGTCCGCAACGCCATGGATTCGATCGACGGTCAGCTTGCGGCGCTGGCGGAACAGACATACCCGGGCTGGTTCGAGGTGCTGCTTTGCGACAACGGCTCGGACGATGGCCTTCGGCAGCACATTCAGCAGCATCGGTTGCGTGTCGACGTGAACATGAGAGTGGTGGACGCGTCGGCACGTGTGGGCGCATCATATGCCCGCAATGTCGGGATCTCGGAGTCCGAAGGCGATCTCATCGCCTTCTGCGACGCAGACGACATGGTGCATCCGCAGTGGTTGGAGCGGCTCGTCGCCTGCGCCGCCCACCACGACGTGGTCAGCGGAGGTATTGAGACCACGACCCTGAACGATCCCGAGGTCATAGCCTGGCGCCCCATGCCGCCGTCGGCAGTTCCTTTCGAGTTGCCTGGATTCCTACGCGTCGTCACTGGGGCGAACATGGCTGCGTGGTCGGATGTGCTGGCCGCCGCTGGCGGTTTCGACGAGGCGTACACGCGGGGCTACGAGGACGCCGACCTCGCGCTCCGAGTGCAGCTGCAGGGCGGCACGGTGGGACACGCTGCCGATGCTCTCGTCGCTTACCGCCTCCGTGACAGCCTGCGTGGACTCTGGTCGCAGTCGGTGACCTACGGCCAAGGTCTTGTCCAGTTGTTCTCGGACTACCGTGGCTATGGGATGCGTGGCAGGCCGCTGTACTACCTACTCGACCTGTTGGCTTTCTTGATCCTGCGGAACCCGCTTCTGCCCCAACGGTTGACGCGGGTTTCAGGGGGCCATTGGCTGTTTCACGCCGGAAACCTCGTCGGTCGGATCCGGGGTAGCATCCGGCATCGCCGATACTTCGTGTGAGCCGTCAGCCGCGCATCGATGCGCGGCGGTAGCCCACCATCGCCGGACCGGTGAACGCAACGAGTAGCGCGGCGGACCAGCCGAATGTGAGGAGCAAGGGACCGAGCAACGCAGAGTCGGTGGCGATCGCTTTGATGGCCTCGACCCCGCAGCTGAGCGGTTGATACTGAACGATTGGCCGGAGCCAGGCCGGGTAGGCGTCGGCGGGGACGAATCCGGTGTTGAAGAACATCGCCAGATTGGTTCCGATAGCGACCCATTCGACGATGTGTGAGTCGCGGCTGAGCAGCGCCAACGCGGTCACCATCATCGAGAACGAGAGGCCGAAAGCGAGCGACACGCCGATGATGCCCGCGAAACCGGCCGGGCCGGAATCGACGTGAAATCCGATCAGGGTGCCGACCATCAGCACGAATACGACGGTGATGACGATGCGAACCGCCTCGGCAGCGAGCCGGCCCGTCATCGGGGCGGCTCGATGGATCGGCAAGGCGCTCATCCGGGTCAGCAGCCCCGATGTCCGTTCCCGGCGCAATCCGAGTCCGCTGATCGAGGCGCCCGACATGGCGCCGATCAGCGCGACCATCGGCACCATGCCGAATGAGTATGGCGTGCCCGCGTGATCACTGACAGAACGGTCGAGCACCAGCCAGAACAGCATCACCATCAGAGCCGGGAACAGCAGGGACTGCAACAGGGTGACGGGATCCTTGGACCACTTGACAAGGATGCGGTGCGCCTGCAGTCCACTTCCGCGAACCAGCGCGCGCAGGCTGGGTTCGGAGGCGCGGCGCTCGCACCTCGGGAAGGGGAGGCGATGCGCCGTGTTGGAATCGCGGATCTCGATCGTCATGGGTACAACCGCCGATGGGTCTGCGTGTGGAATGCGGCCAAGAGGACGACCACCGCGAGCGCCGCCAACCAGATCAGTGCCGGCAGTGCGGTGTTCATCGTCAGTTCACCCGCAGCGAGGTCGCGCATCGTCGCGGCGAAGTGGGAAATCGGCTGGTTGCGTGCGAATGGCTGGGCCCAGCCGGGGAAGCTGTCCTCCGGTACGAATCCGGTCGACAGCAGACCGAGTACGAGCTGCGGCAACACCAGCAGTTGCGACGTGGCCTCGGCGTTGCGTGCTATCAGCCCCAGCGAGTCGGCGCCGATGGCGAGCACGAGGCCGACGGCGAGTGCGAATGCGATGAAACCGATCGTGTCGAGTGTGCTGCCATCGAAGGAGAACCCGAGCAGTGCTCCGAAGACGAGGGCCGCGATCACCGAGATCACCGATCTGATCATCGAGGTGCTCATCCGGGCGAACAGCGGAACGAGGGGGCGAACGGGCATCGACGCCATCCGGCGACTCATCCCGCGCAGCTTCTCCAGCGTCGCCCGTTGCGCTGCGGCGACCGCGGTGAATGCTATCGCCTGCAGCACGATGATCGGCATGAGGAACTGCGCGTAGTCGATACCCCGGTTGGCCATGATCAGCCGTAGCGGTAGATAGAAACCGAGCGCGAACACCATCGGCATCACCACTGCGATGACGAATTCGCCCTCGGAGTGGGCCGAGCGAACGGCACGTCCGGTTGCCGCGACCCACTGCCGCCAGAACACCGGACCGCGGACGAATACGGCCGGGTCGGATCGGTCCGGCCACACTACCGGGAGGTGCGCCGTCATCCGCCGACGCCCACGTGGTCACCGGGCGGGCCGGTGAGGGTCAGGAAGACGTCGTCGAGGGTCGGCTTGCGCAGACCCACATCGAGCAGCCGTACACCGGCGGTGCGCGCGAGCGCGATCACCTGCTCCATGGTCGCCACGCCGTCGGGTGCGGTGAGAGTGACCGCACCATTCGCCGAGACCGAAGGCCGATGTGCCGCACCGAGTTCACCGGCGATGGCCGCAACGAGCGTTGCACTCTGGGTGGGATCATCGAGGATCGCCTCGCAGTAGGTGCCGCCGACCTGCTGCTTGAGTGAGTCGGCACTTCCCTCGGCGACCACACGTCCGCGGTCCATCACGATGATGTTGTCGCTGAGCAGATCGGCCTCCTCCAGGTACTGCGTGGTGAGCAGGGTGGTGATGCCATCGGCGCGTAGCGTCTCCACCAGTGACCACACTGCCTGCCTGCTGCGGGGGTCGAGGCCCGTCGTCGGTTCGTCGAGAAACACCACCGATGGCCGGGTGACGAGGCCGCACGCGATGTCGAGGCGTCGGCGCATGCCGCCGGAGTAGGCGTACACGGGCCGCTTGGCGGCATCGGTCAAACCGAATCGTTCCAGGAGGTAGTCGGCACGTTCGCGGGCGGCGCTTCGCCGCAGACCCAGCATGCGGGCGAAGAAGACGAGATTGTCGCGGCCGCCGAGGGTTTCGTCGAGCGCCGCGTACTGTCCGGTCATCGAGATGGCGTTGCGGACGCCGGCCGGATCATCGATCAGATCATGTCCACACACCTGCGCAGACCCGGAATCGGGCTGGATCAATGTGCACAGCACGTCCACCAGGGTGGTCTTCCCGGCCCCGTTGGGCCCCAGGATGCCCAGTACCCCGCCGCGCGGCACATCGAAGGACACACCGTTGAGGGCATGGACCGATTCGAACGACTTGTGCATGTCGCGAACCTTGACGGCCAGATCTACAACTTGCGTTGAGGCTTTGTCGCCCTTGGGATTACGAGGACGGACGTCCATGGCTTTCCTACCCATCCTGCTACTCTCGACAGTGCCTCTTTCAGTGGTCAACGTAGCAAGGTTCATAGGGGCCATGAACCTCACGCTCGTTGACAGCGGGCAGACCGACACAATTGGTTAGGCTAACCTTTTTTTGGTAGGTTACCCTAACCAAATGTCATTGCGGTCTGCGTGCCACCCCAGCGCCCAGTCGGACGACTGCCAGCGGGTCCGCAGAGAGGCACTCGGAGAATGTCCCCGACAAGTGATGCGTGAGTGATGGTGAGTGATCTGTCGCCGGTCGAGAACGTGGTGCCCCTCTCGGCGGCCCAGCGCAGTATCTGGTTCGCCCAGCAGCTGGTCCCCGACGTTCCGCTGAACATCGCCCAGTACGTCGATGTCCGCGGCGACCTCGATCGGGCGCTGCTCACCGAGGTGGGCCGTCAGGTGGCCCGTGACCTGCACGTCGGCATGATGCGGCTGGTCGGTGGGACCAGACCCGACGGCGTACCGCAGCAGGTGTTCGACGACTCGCTGCGCGACGAGATGCTGCATCTGGATTTCCGCGGACGCAACGACCCCGAGGCCGACGCCCGCGCCTGGATGGATGCGGAGTTCCGTCGACCACTTGATCTGCTGCAGGACCGGCTGATCGAATCGGCGACCATTCGTATCGCCGACGATCGCCATTTCTGGTACACGCGTGTGCATCACATCGTGCTCGACGGCTACGGTGCTGCAACCTTCGCGCAACGTGCTTCCGAGGTCTACACGGCCCGCATCGACGGTGCGTCCGTGCCGCCGAGTCGCGCCGGCAACCTCGCCGAACTTCATGCCGACGATCTCGCCTACCGAGAATCGGCGCGCTATGAGCGTGATCGCGAGTACTGGTCGCACCGGCTGAGCGACCTGCCCGCCCCGGTCCGACTGGCCGATCCCGACCCGACCGTCACCCCGCGCACCCACAGTTGTGGTGACGCGCTCGACCCCGACCTCAGTGCTCGGCTCGCCGAACGCGCCGCAGCGCTGGGTACCGCGCTGCCTGCCCTGGTCACCGCGGCCGCGGCGCTGTTACTCGCACAGGGCACCGGTACCGACGATGTGATGCTGAGCCTGCCGGTGTCGGCGCGCACCAACGCACTGCTGCGCCGGTCGGGCGGCATGGTGAGCAACGTGGTGCCGATCCGCAGCACAATCACCGCCGACACCACCGTCGCCGACCTCATCGCAAGTGTGACCGCCGAGATGGGCGGCGCTCTTCGCCGGCAGCGCTATCGCTTCGAGGACATGCTCCGGGACATGGCCGACGGTTCGGCCGAACGGCCGGCCGCGGCCGACGTCGGACGCGGATTCTTCGGGCCGGCGGTCAACGTGATGACCTTCCGGTCCGAGGTCGTGCTGGGGCGGTGCACCGGCCGCAGCTACATCCTCACCACCGGGCCGGTGGAAGACCTCGCATTCACGATCTACACCGGTACCGGCGCGACGCGAATCGAGTTGGAGGGCAACGCCGCAGCGTACTCGACGGGAGACCTGCGTGCACACCATCGGCGTTTCCTGCAGGTCCTGGCGCAGCTGATCGACGCACCGGGAGAGCGACGTGCGGTCACGCTCGATTCCTTCACCGGCGACGAGCGCGCGAGCCTGATCCCGGCCGCCGGACCGGCAGCGGCGACATCCGTCACCGTGCCCAACCTGTTCGGCGACGTGATCGACGCTCATCCGACCACGACCGCCCTGATCGCCGGTGACGCCGACCTCACCTACGCCGAACTCGGTGCTCGGGTCAACCGGTTCGCCCGGGTGCTCATCGACCGCGGGGTGGGACCGGGCAGCTTGGTCGCCGTCGTTTTGCCGCGCAGTGCGTTGTCGGTGGTCACCGAACTCGCCGTGCTGGCCGCCGGCGGTGCCTTCATCCCGATCGACCCCGAGTCGCCCCGCGACCGTATCCAGTTCCTGCTCGACGACAGCGACGCCGATCACGGCATCACCGCACCCGGCTATGACGACGCGGTGCCGCAGACCGGCGGTACAACCCGATGGCACCGGTGTCATACACCCGAGATGCTCGACCGGTACCGGGCGGCATCGCCTGAACCGGTCACCGATACCGACCGCATCCGGCCGCTGCGTATCGACGATCCCGCATACCTCATCTACACCTCGGGATCGACCGGCGTGCCCAAGGGCGTGATGGTCTCCCACCGGGGGGTGGCCTCCCTGGCTGCCGAGCAGAACCGGCGTTACGAGGTCGGGCCTGGTTCGCGCACATTGCATTTCGCCTCACCGAGCTTCGACGCGTCGATCCTGGAACTGTTGCTTGCCTTCGCGTCCGGCGCCACCATGGTGATCGCGCCGACCGATGTGTACGGCGGTGCGGAACTGGCCGCCCTGCTGCGTGGCACCCGCGTCACCCATGCCTTCGTGACCCCGGCGGCGCTGGCCTCGGTTCCCGACACCCGCCTCGACGACCTGCACACCGTCATCGTCGGAGGTGAGGCATGTCCACCCGATCTGGTGGCGAGGTGGGCGATCGGGCGTCGCATGTTCAACGCGTACGGCCCCACCGAGACCACCGTGATGGCCGCGTTGGCCGGACCGCTGCGCAGTGGTGCCCCCGTGAGGATCGGGCGTCCGATCAGCGGTACCACCGCGGTGATCCTCGATCACCGACTCCAGCCGGTACCGGTGGGCTCGACCGGTGAACTCTACCTCGGTGGTGCCGGGGTGGCGCTGGGCTATCACCACCGAACCGCGCTCACCGCAAGTCGATTCGTCGCCGACCCCTACGGCGTGCCAGGGTCCCGCATGTACCGGACGGGGGATCTCGCGCGCTGGGACGCCGACGGTCACCTCGACTACCAGGGTCGCGTGGACCGACAGGTGAAGCTCCGTGGCTTCCGCATCGAACTCGGCGAGGTGGAGGCCGCACTGTCCGCGGTGCCGGGCGTCGAGTTCGCCGCCTGCGAGGTCCGTGGCGGCCCCGGCGCGCAGATGCTGGTCGGCTATGTGACCGGCGACGTCGACCACCTGGAGATCAAGGGCGTCCTGCGTCGACGACTGCCCGCGCACATGGTGCCGAACGCGCTGGTGACCCTGACGACGATCCCGCTGACGACGTCGGGCAAACTCGACCGCTCCGCCCTGCCCGAGCCCACCGTCGAGGTCGCCGAGTACGTGCGGCCCGAAACGGAGACCGAACGGCTGACGGCGGAGATCTTCGCCGAGGTTCTCGGTGTCGGGGAGGTCGGTCGGACCGACGACTTCTTCGCGTTGGGGGGCAACTCCCTGATCGCCACCCAGGTGGTGGCGGCGATCAACGATCGTCTGTCGACCACGGTTCCGGTGCGCTGGATCTTCGAGGCCCCCACGGTGGCGGCACTCGCCGAACGGGTCGAGCAACAACCGGGTGGCGACGACGGCCCGCAACTGCGGCCGCTGCCCGACGACGGTCGCGTCACCCCGCTGTCGCCCGCGCAGCACCGGATGTGGGTGATGAACCAATTCGATCCGGACTCGGCGATGTACAACATCCCGATCGCCTTGCGGTTGCGGGGGTCCATCGACATCGATGCGCTCAGCGCTGCGGTGGCCGACCTCATCGAGCGGCACGAACCGTTGCGCACCATGTACCCGGACACACCCGACGGGCCGGTTCAGCAGGTCCTCGACATCGCCGACCTGCCTGTCGGGCTCACTGATCTCACGCGTACCGTCCGCACGGTCGCAGAGTCCGAACTGTCCGCAACCCTGGTGGAACTCGCCGACTCCGGATTCGATGTCGCTGCCGCACCGCCGATTCGGGTACATCTGCTTCGCATCGCCACCGACCACCATGTGCTGTTCTGCGTGGTGCACCACATCAGTGCCGACGGGTCGTCGACCGCGCCACTGGCCAGGGACCTGGCGGTGGCCTACCGGGCGCGCCGCGAGGGGACACCGCCGGCGTGGCCACCGCTGCCGGTGAGCTACCGCGACTACACCCACTGGCATCACGATCTGATGGGCAGCGAGGCCGACCCCGACTCGACGGTCGCGCGGCAACTGGACTACTGGCACCACCAGCTCGCAGGCCTGCCGGAACGGCTCGAGTTGCCCACCGATCGGCCACGTCCGGCGGCCCTGCGCGGGCGGGGCGGGGAAGTGCGCACGCAGCTGTCGCCGACAGTGGTGTCAGGTCTGAGAGCGCTGGCCGAGTCCACCGGAACCACGCCGTTCATGGTGGCGCACACGGCCCTCGCGGTGACGCTGGCACGGTTGACCGGCAGCGACGACATCGCCGTCGGCACGCCGGTTGCCGGGCGTGGTCACCGGAACCTGGTCGACCTGGTCGGCATGTTCGTCGGAACCGTGGTGTTGCGCACCCGCTTGCGTCCCGGCGACGACTTCCGAACCGTGCTCGCCGCCGTCCGCGAGACCGACCTCGACGCGGTCGAACGCGCCGACATCCCGTTCGACCGGCTCGTCGACCTGATCAATCCGATGCGCTCGGCCGCGCATCACCCACTGTTCCAGGTGGGCTTCTCGTATCAGAACATGGCGCCCACCCACGTGACCCTCGACGACCTGGATGTCGAGGTGATCGAGCAGCCGTCCGGTGTCGCGAAATCCGAACTGCACCTGACCATCACCGACACCGACTCCGGGATGTCGGTGCTGTGGGACTACGACCGCGACCTGTACGACCGCTCCACCGTGGTCCGATGGCACGAACTGTTCACAGCTGTGGTCGAGGCTGCCGTCGCCGATCCGAGCTGTGCCGTCGGCGATCTCGCGGCAGTCGACATCTCCGGTGCGGCACTGGTCGCGCCCACCGCGCCCGCTGTCATCGACGGGGTACTGGTGGGAGACACGGCCGAACCCGGTGCGGACACGCTCACCGCTCTGCTGGATGCGGCAGCTGACAGCTCTCCCGACGTGGTCGCGATCTGGAGTGAGGCCGCCGGCGCCGCGGTCGAATCCACCTATCGGGCAATGACATATCGGACACATCGGCTCGCCCGCCTCCTGATCGACGCCGGGGTGGGACCGGAGAGTCGGGTGGTGGTGGCCATGGCGCGCTCGCCCCGGATGGTCGAGGCGATCCTGGCCGTCTTGCGTGCCGGCGGAGCCTACGTGCCGATCGACCCGGACGCACCCGTCGACCGCACCGCCCTCATCGTCGACGCCACCGCGCCGTGCGCGATCATCACCGACGCGGACGTCTCGCACCTGAGGGTGCCGACCACCGCCGTACTGATCGACGTCCGAACCGCTGAGGTGGATAAATTCGCCGGCCACCCAGTCACCGACGCCGACCGCCGCGGGCCGTTGCGGGCCGACAACACCGCCTACGTCATCCACACCTCCGGGTCCACCGGTACCCCCAAGGGGGTGGTCGTCTCACACGGTGCCATAGCGACCCAGTTGAGATGGAAGCGCGCCGCCCATCGGATCGGTGCCGCCGACACCGTACTGCTCAAGACGCCCATCACCTTCGACTTGTCGGTGTGGGAACTGTTCTGGCCGTTGGTGTCCGGCGCGCGCCTCGCGATCGCCGCGCCCGGTGGTCAGCGCGATCCGGCCTACCTCGACGCGCTGAGCACCCGCGCCGGGGTGACCGCCGCGCATTTCGTCCCCTCGCTGCTGGAGGCCTACCTCGACGCGCGTGCCGACGATCCCGGAGCCGGAGACCATGCACCCGGCACCATTCTGTGTATCGGCGAAGCGTTGCGCCCGGTCACGGCCCGCCGCGCCGCAACCGAATTCGGTGCTCGTGTGGTGAATCTCTATGGGCCCACCGAAGCCGCCGTCGGCATCACCGAACACGCCTGGCACGCCGATGATCACGCGCCGGTGACGGTGCCGATCGGCCGACCGGTGACCGGCTCCGATGCACTGGTGCTGGACCGCCGGCTACATCCGGTGCCGGCCGGGGTCACCGGCGAGCTGTACCTGGCCGGTGCACAATTGGCGGCCGGTTACCAGGGTCGTACCGATCTCACCGCCGAGCGGTTCGTCGCGGACCCGCGGGCTGTGGGACGCCGGATGTACCGCACCGGTGACCTCGTTCGGGTGAATGCCGATGGCGACCTGGAGTATCTGGGCCGAAACGACTTCCAGGTGAAGATCCGCGGACAGCGCATCGAGCTGGGTGAGATCGAACAAGCCCTCCTGCGCGACACCGCGGTCAGCGGCGCGGCGGTGGCCGTCGCGCGTGGTGACGCCCTGATCGCCTACCTGGTCCCGTCATCGGGTGCGACCGTCGATCCCGACGACATCCTGGCGCGTCTGCGCACGGTCCTACCCGCCTACATGGTGCCGACAGCGGTGGTGTTGCTCGACGAACTGCCCCTGAGTATCCACGGCAAGCTGGACCGTTCTCGCCTGCCGGCGCCGACGTCGGCCGCGACGACGTATACCGCACCGGCCACCCACACCGAACACACGATCGTGGATGTGCTCACCGAACTGCTCGACGGCCGGGTCGCCGACGAACAGCCGATCGGTCGGGACGACTCCTTCTTCGCGCTCGGCGGCAACTCCCTGCTCGCCACCCGGTTCGCGGCCCGGATCGGCCGCCGACTGGGCCGGGATGTCCCGGTGCGGGCGGTGTTCGAGGCACCCGTGATCGCCGACCTCGCCCGCTGGGTGGACGACGCCGCGGTCAGCGACCGGCCGGCCGTCGGATCGCTGCCCCGCCCGGAGGTGTTGCCGCTGTCGCGTGCGCAGCATCGGATGTGGCTGATGGAGCAGTTCGCGCCGGGAACCGGCCTCTACAACCTGCCGTTCGCCGTGCGGCTCACCGACACCCCCGATCCGGCCGCGTTGCGCGCCGCGCTGGCCCACGTCATCGGGCGGCACGAGGTGTTGCGGACGATCTATCCGGCCGACGGCGGGGTGCCGCAGCAGCGAATCCTGTTGACCGAAGAGGCCATCGCCGGCGCCGACATCAGTTTGGACGCCACGGCGATCACCGAACGTGAACTGAGCGCAGTCATCACCGCGATCGCCGCCGACGGTTTCGACCTGTCGGCCGCGATCCCGCTGCGCGTGCGCGTACTGCGCACCGAGGACGACTCGACGGCGCTGGTGGTGGTGCTGCATCACATCGCAGCCGATGGCTGGTCGTTCGGACCGCTGCTGCGGGATCTCCTCGGGGGCTACCTCGGCGTGGACGACGCACCTGCGCTACCGGTGCACTACGCCGACTTCGCGGTGTGGCAGACGCAACTCCTCGGCGACGATGACCACCCGGCCCACCCGTCGCTGCAGCGCCAGCGCGAGTACTGGCGCGATGTTCTCGCCGACCCACCCGGCCCGCTGCCGCTACCCGTCGATCGGCCGCGCCCGGTGCGCCCCACGCATCGGGGCGACACCATCGACACGCACCTCGATGTCGAACTGGTCGCCGCGGCCGACGACTTCGCACGCAGCCGACAGGCATCGCTGTTCCACCTGCTGCACACCGCGCTCGCCGTCACCCTCGCCCGTCTGAGCGGTACCACCGACATCGCCATCGGTACACCGGTGTCCGGGCGAGGCGCCGCCGAACTCGACGACCTGATCGGCATGTTCGTCGAAACAGCCGTCCTGCGTACCCGGATCGACGAGTCGGTGAGTGCCGATGAGCTGCTGCGGCACGTTCGCGACGTCGACGTCGCCGCGCTCGCCAACAGCGAGGTGCCGTTCGACGAACTCGCGGCAGAACACGAACCCGACCGCGGCGGTGCACATCATCCGCTCTTCGGGGTGATGCTGGCCGTCGGAGACCCGGCGCCGGTCATCGACGGAGCCGCACTGATCGATGTCGAACTCCCGGTGGCGCGTTTCGACCTGCACGCCACGGTGGATCTCCCCGTAGACGGCACGGCACCCGAGGGCGGGGTGCGGATGCGCTGGACCTACGCCACCGACCTCTTCGACCGCGCGACGGTGACGCAGGTGGCCGAGATGTTCCGCGCCGTCGTGGCCGGACTGATCGCCCAACCGGCCCGCGCGGTGCACCGGGCCGCGGCCCCGGCCACGGACGTCGCCGACACGAACCTCGCCGAGTGGGGGCGCACACCCGCACCCGCACCGGTTCTCGGCGACCCTCACCCGATGCGCACGCTCGCCGGACTGCTGCCGGTCATGGCCGCGCGCAACCCCGATGCCGTTGCGGTGGTGACCGATACCGAAATCGTCAGCTTCACCGACTTCGTGGCCCGGGTGGCGCGCACCGCCCGCAGGCTGATCGCGGCCGGCGTCGAACCCGAACGCACAGTCGCGGTGGTGGTCGAGCGGTCGCTGGACCTGCTGGTCGCCGTGCACGCCACCGTCGCCGCAGGCGGCGCCTACGTGCCCGTCGATCCGTCCTGGCCGGCCCAGCGCATCGAGGCCATGCTCGATGCCGTACGGCCCATCGTCGTGGTCGCCCGCGACGATCGTCACCTACCCGCAGACCTGCACTCGGCCGTCATCGACCCCGCAGATCCCTGCTGTGAATGGCCGGACACACCGGTCACCGATGCCGACCGCCGTGCGCCGCTGCGGCCGGAGCATCCCGCCTACGTGCTGTTCACCTCCGGGTCCACCGGTACGCCGAAGGCCGTGGTGGTGTCGCATGCCGGCATCGTCAACCGCCTCGATTGGATGCAGACCGCATATCCGATCGACAACACCGACGTGATCCTGCACAAGACTCCGGCCACCTTCGACGTGTCGGTGTGGGAGCTGTTCTGGGGCTTGGCCGCCGGCGCTCGTACGTTGCTCGCACCCGCCGATGCCCACCGCGACCCCTACCAGATCGCGGAGTTGCTGCGCGATCACGCGGTTACCGTGGTGCATTTCGTACCGGCGATGCTCGACACCTTCCTCGCCGCCCTACCCGCCGATGCGCGGTTCCCGGCGTTGCGGCACGTCGTGACCAGCGGGGAGGCCCTGGGCTCACCGGCGGCGGCAGAACTGTTGCGCCGCACTCCAGCTGCTCTGCACAACCTGTACGGACCGACCGAGGCCGCCGTCGACATCACCGCCACCACTGTCGGCCCCGAGGACATCGTGGACCGTCCGGTGTCCATCGGCCGGCCGGTGCCCGGCGGCGAGGTGATGGTGCTCGACCGCTACCTGCGTCCGGCGCCTCTCGGGGTCACCGGTGAGCTCTACCTCGGCGGTGTCCAGCTCGCCCGCGGCTACCACGGTCGTGGTGACCTCACCGCGGCCCGGTTCGTCGCCTCACCGTGGGGCGACGGGCAGCGGTTGTACCGTACCGGCGACCTCGTGCGCTGGCGCTGCGCCCCGCAGGAGGGTGCTGCTCCAGTGTTGGAGTACTTGGGCCGCAGCGACTTCCAGGTCAAGATCCGTGGCCAGCGGGTGGAGCTCGGCGAGATCGAGACCGTCCTGGCGGGGCATTCCGCGGTGGCTGCCGCCGTCGTGGTGGTGCACACCGATCCGCAACTGGGTGACCAACTGGTCGCCCATGTGGTGGGCCGTACCGACGCCGACCCGGTCGACGTGGCGCAACTGCGTGCGCACCTGCGGGCGACGCTGCCCGAACACATGGTGCCCGCACACATCATGCCGGCCACCGCATTGCCCATCGGCACCAGCGGAAAGGTCGATCGTCGCGCGCTGCCCGCACCCACCCGATCCGCCGCACAGGGCCGGTCTCGCGACCCGCGCACGGAGTCGGAGCGCACGGTGCTGGCGGTGTTCACCGATGTGCTCGGTGTCGACGTCGGCGTGGACGACGACTTCTTCTCCGCCGGTGGCAACTCGCTGGTGGCGACGCGAATCGTTGCCGGCGTCGAGCAGCGGCTCGGCGTGCTGATACCGGTGCGGGCGGTGTTCGACGGTCGTACCGCGGCGGCGGTGGCCGCCGCCGCCGACGCACTCGAGGCGACTGCGGACGCGACGGCCGCCGTCGTACTGCCGCCCCGGCCGGCCGAGCTGCCGCTGTCTGCGGTCCAGCGGCAGATGGTGTTGCACAACCGTATTGATCCCGACTCGGCCGCCTATCGCATCGTCGCGCCGGTGCGTGTGCCGCAGGCCATCGACATCGGCGCGCTGCAGGCCGCACTCGCCGATGTGCTCACACGGCACGAGATCCTGCGCACCGTCTACCCCGACGGCGGCAGTGGGCAGCCGATCCAGCGGATCATGGAACCGGATCGCGAGTTGAGCGCGCACCTCATCCGCGTGCTCGATGACGTGGCACCCGACAGCGGGTCGGTCGAGCAGGCGTTGATCGCCGCCGCCCTCACCGAACCGATCGATCTGAGCACCGACCTGCCCGTGCGGCTGCTGGTACACGCCGTCGACGCCGCCACTACGACGGTGCTGCTGATGGTCCATCACGTCGCGGCCGACGGATGGTCGCTACGCATCCTGGCGCGCGATCTGACGGATGCCTACACCGCACGGCTCGGTGGGCTGGCGCCCGAATGGGCGCCGCTGCCACTGCAGTATGCCGACCACGTACTGCGTACCGACGCGCGACTCGGCGAGGTCGACGACGACACATCCTTGGTGTCCGAGCACTTGCGCTACTGGCGGTCGGTGTTGGCCGGTGCGCCCGCGTTGTCGGTGCCCGAGGCGGATTCGGATGCGCAAGCGGGACCGACTGGCGCGGTGGAACGGACGGCGCTCGACCCCGCGATCTGGCAGCGTGTCGCCGATCTGGCCGATCGCCATCACACCACCGCGTTCGCGGTGTTGCACGCGGCGTTGGCCGTCACGCTGGCCCGCTCCGGCGCAGGCCGCGACATCGTGATCGGCACCCCGACCGCAGGCCGATGGGAGCCCGACGTCGCGGACCTGATCGGCATGTTCGTCTCGTTGGTGGCCCTGCGCAGTGACGTCGACGAGGCCGGCAATTTCGCTGCCGTGGTGGATCAATCGCGCGATCAGATCGTGTCGGCTATCGAGCATGCGGCCGTCGATGTGGAGCAGGTCGTCGACGACCTGGGGCGCTCGCGCGGCGACGGGCGTCACCCGCTGATCCAGGTGACATTCACCGTCGACGGTGCCGAGCACCCGGCTGCCGACCTCGAATCTGTTGCTCCGCAACGTCTGGACGTGCCGATGGCACGATTCGATCTGGAGTTCACCGCATTCGCCGGCGAAACAGGGGCGCCTGCCCTCGAACTGGTCTACCGGCCCGACGTGTATCGCGCGGACACCGCGCGCACACTGTTGACCCGATTCGCTACCGCCATCGACATGTTCACCGCAGTCCCGGACGCGACCTTGCGGACCGTCGAGATCCTCACCGCGCAGGAACGACGCGCACTCGACGGCGCCGCCGGACCCGCAGCCGTCACGCCGCGGTACCTGGCCGAGATCCTGGACACACCCGGTCACCGCCTGGTCGGCTGCGACCCGTGCGCGTCCGACCCGACGGTGCTGCGCGAGCTGGGCGAGGATGAACTGCGTTGCGCAACCGACGAACTCGCTGCGCGTCTGCGGGCGGCGGGTGCCGGACCGGAGGTCGTGGTCGCGCTGTACCTGAGCCGTTCGATCCGCTTCTACACCGCGCTGCGAGCGGTGGCGTCCACCGGCGCGGCGTTCGTGCCGATCGACCCGCGCCAGCCCGACGACCGGGTCGCGTTCATGCTGCAAGACTCGGGAGCGGCCATCGTCGTCACCACCTCCCAGCAGCGGGATCGCTGCGCCGCAGAGACATTGGCCGGTGTCAGCGAGGTGATCGAACTCGACACCGTGGCATCGCGCCGGTCGTCGCAGCCGCCGACCCCGGTCCGGCGACATGTCGACCAGCTCGCCTACCTGATCTACACCTCCGGGTCCACCGGACGGCCGAAAGCGGTCGCGGTCACCCATCGCGGACTGTCGGCATTCGTCGCCGAGCAGCGCCGCTACGGTGTCAGGGCCGACAGCCGGGTACTGCATTTCGCGTCCCCGGGGTTCGATGCGGCCATCCTGGAACTGCTCCTCGCCGCCGACGCCGGCGCGACGTCGGTCATCGCGCCGACGGATGTTTACGGGGCCGAGGACCTGCGCGGTGTCCTCCACGAGCAGCAGGTGACACACGCCTTCCTCACCCCCGGTGCACTCGACACGATCGAGATACCGGTGGTCGACGCGATTGCCCAGGACCCCCTACCGCGCCTCGAGGTGCTGATCGTCGGCGGTGACGCCTGCGCACCGGCCACCGCGAACCGTTGGATCGCGTTGGGCAAGAGATTCTTCAACGCCTACGGCCCCACCGAGTCGACCATCATGGCCACCGCGGCGGGTCCGCTGCCGCCGGTGTCGGGTGCGGCAGTGCCCATCGGCCGGGAGATCGCAGGCACCGCCGCGCGGGTACTCTCGCCGAGCCTGACCCGATCCGCGCCCGGGGTGACCGGCGAACTGTATGTCTCGGGTCAGGGGTTGGCCCGCGGCTATCACGGACGGCCGGGTCTGACGGCCGCCACCTTCGTGGCCGACCCGGACGGTCCGCCCGGGTCACGGCGCTACCGAACCGGCGACCTCGTCCGCCAGGTAGCCGATCCCGCCGGCAAGCTCACGCTGATCCACCACGGACGCAGTGACTTCCAGATCAAGATCCGCGGACATCGGGTGGAACTCGGCGAGGTGGAAGCCGCCGTGCGGTCGTATCCGGGCGTCGGTGCCGCCGTCGCCGTCGGCCGCCCCGGGCCGGCCGACGCGCTCGCCCTCGTTGCGTACGTGGAGCCGGCGCGATCGCAGCCGTTCGACCGGATCGCACTGATGGCCCACCTGCGGTCGCGGTTGCCGGCGTACGCGGTGCCGTCCTCGATCACCGAAGTCGATGCGCTGCCGCTGACGGCAGCGGGCAAGATCGACCGTCGTGCGCTGCCCGAGCCGCACTTCGATGTCGTGGAGCATGCGGCGGCCGCCACCACCCGCGAGGAAGTGGTGGTCGCCGCGTTCGCCGAGGTACTCCGACTCGAACGTCTCGGCGTGCTGGACAACTTCTTCGAGGTCGGCGGTGATTCATTGTCGGCCACCCGGGTGGTGTCGCGGCTGCGGGGCGTCACCGGGCGTGACATCGCGGTTCGTGACCTGTTCGACGCGCCCACCGCCCGCGAACTCGCCCGGCGAATCGGGCGGGCGCAAGCAGGCACCACCTCGGCGCTCGGTTCACTGCCGCGGCCCGCGACGATTCCGCTGTCCCCGGCGCAGCAACGGATGTGGTTCCTCAACCGGTTCGACCCGTCGGCGGCCACCGAGAACATCCCGATCATCCTGCGGCTCACCGGAACGATGGAGCACAAGGCGTTCGCGGCGGCGCTGGGCGATCTCGTCGAGCGTCATGAGGCGCTGCGCACGATGTATCCGGCGGACACCGAGGGTCACCCGTACCAGGTGATCCTGTCGCCGACCGACGTTCCGGTGAAGTTGGCACCGCAGCTCGTCGGTGCCGCTGCCCTGCCCGACGTGCTGCGATCGGTGATGCGCACCGAGTTCGATGTCACCGCCGAGCCGCCGATCCGCGCGGAACTGTTCTCGGTGGAGGGTCCGGCCGCCGCGGCCGCCGAACACATCTTCGCCCTGGTGTTGCACCACATCAGCGCCGACGGCCTGTCCGTCGTCGGCCTCGCGACCGAGCTGTCGGATGCCTACCGTGCCCGACTGTCGGGGGTCGCACCCGAATTCGTGCCCCTGGCCGTGCAGTACGCGGACTTCGCGATCTGGCAGCAGGCGTTGTTGGCCGACGGTGACGGGCGCGCCGCCACCGAACTCGCCTATTGGCAGGACCGGCTGGCCGATGCCCCACCGGTGATCGACCTGCCGACCGACCGGCCACGGCCTGCGCAGCGAAGCGGGATCGGCGCCCGGGTCGACTTCGACCTCGACGCGGATCTGCATGCCCGCATGCTCGACCATGCGCAGCGACACTCGGCGAGTGCATTCATGGTGGCGCACACGGCGTTGGCCGTGCTGCTCGGCCGGCTCGGCGCCAACCGGGATGTGGTGATCGGCACCCCGGTGGCCGGGCGGGAGGACGAACGCCTGGAACGGGTGGTGGGCATGTTCGTCAACATGCTCGCGTTGCGCACCCAGATTCCCGCGGACGCCACCGGAGCAGAAGCGCTGGCGATCGCGCGTGACGCGGATCTGGCCGCGTTCTCCCGCACCACATTGCCGTTCGACCGCGTCGTCGACGGCCTCGACCTGACCCGCACCGCCGCCCGCCACCCGGTGTTCCAGGTGGCGCTGTCGTTCCAGAACATCGGGCGTCTCGCGATCGAGCTGCCGGAGCTGACGATCGAGGCCATCGACGAGGACAACGGTCTGGCCGAGTTCGATCTGCACCTCACCCTGGTCGAACGTTGGGACGGCGCGACCCCCACCGGGCTCAGTGCGCAGTTGTCCTATGCCACCGAGCTGTTCGACCACTCCACCGCGCTCAACCTGACCCGATGGTTCGTGGCCGTGCTGGACGGGCTGGTGTCCCGATCCGATTGCGCTGTCGGTGACCTCGAGATCCTCGACGACACCGAACGCGCAGGGTCGGTGACGGTGCCGGCACGCGATGAAGCGACGCACCCCGTTCGGGCCGCGCGTTTCGATCTCGCGGAGCTGTTCACCCGCCAGGTGTGCCGCACACCGGATGCGCGCGCGGTGTCGTGGGATGACTCCCACCTCACCTACCGTCAGTTCCACCGCCGGGTGGCCGCGGTGGCCGACGAACTCGCGCGGCGCGGGGTGGGCCCGGAGGACCGGGTGGCCATCGCCCTGGCACGCGGTATCGATCAGCTCACCGCGATGTTCGCGGTGGTGACCGTGGGCGGCGCCTACGTTCCTGTGGATCCCGTTCCGGTGGGTACGACCGTGGGCGGTGAACGCGCCCGGATGATCGTGGAGTCGGCCGATGCGCTGTTGGTGATCTCCGATGCCTCGGCGGGCGATTCGATGTTCGGCCGTCCGGTGCTCGATCTCACCGAGGTGGGGGATCGGCATCCGGCCGACGTCGTCGAACCCCCACGGCTGCGGCCGTTGCGACCGGAGAATCCGGCCTACGTGTTGTTCACGTCGGGGTCGACCGGCCGCCCCAAAGGCGTTGCAGTGTCCTACGGTGCGGTTGCCGAACAACTGCGGTGGATGCAGCAGACCTACGCGCTCGACGAGACCGACGCCGTCATGGTCAAGACAGCCGCCGGTTTCGACCTGTCGGTGTGGGAGTACTGGTGGGCGCTGCTGTGTGGTGCCCGGCTGGTGATCGCCGAGCCCGGCGTGGAACGCGACGGTCGTGCCCTGGGCGAAGCCATGGGGCGTTCGGGGGTGACCGTGCTGCCCACGGTGCCGTCGGCATTGTCGATGATGCTCGACGGCGGCCGGTTCCCGGAGTCGGTGCGCACTGTCCTGTGTATCGGTGAGGAATTGCCGGCCGCGCTGGTGCGGCGCATGTCGGCGATGTCGTCGGCCGCACTCCACAATCTGTACGGACCCACCGAGGCAACCGTCAGTGTGACCGCACATCAGGTGGACCCGGAAGCCGAGGCGGATCGGATTCCGATCGGGCGGGCGCAACCGTCGGTGGCGCTGCGCGTCCTCGACGCGCGGCTGCATCCGGTGGCTCCGGGGGTCGCGGGTGAGCTGTATCTCGCCGGCGTGCAGCTGGCGCGCGGCTATCACGGCGACCCGGGACGCACGTCGGCCTCGTTCGTCGCCGATCCGTTCACCGGTGAGCGGATGTATCGCACCGGAGACCTGGTGCGCCGTGACCACAATGGTGAGTTGGAGTATCTCGGACGGACCGACCATCAGCTCAAGGTGCACGGCTTCCGCATCGAGCCCGGGGAGATCGAGGCCGCGCTGCGGCGATGTGCAGGCGTCGACGAGGCCGTGGTCGTCACGGTGGGAGAGGGCGACGAGGTGCGTCTGGTCGGGTTCGTCGTCGGTTCGAGTCCCGGTGACGTGGTGGGCCGTCAGATTCGTGACATGGTGCCCAGCTACATGATCCCGGAGGTGCATCGGCTCCAAGCGCTGCCGTACACAGCGAACGGCAAGGTCGACCGGCAGGCGTTGCCACAGCCGCCGCGTCCGCGCCGCGAGTATGTGGCACCGTCCACGCCGGTGCAGGCTGCAGTGGTGCGGGTGGTGGAATCGGTCACCGGAACCGATCGGGTCGGATTGTCGGACAACTTTTTCGGTGTCGGCGGCAACTCGCTGTCGGCGACGCGCGTCGCCGCTGGTCTCGAGACCGACCTCGGGGTGCCGGTGCCGGTTCGCGTGTTGTTCGAATCCGCGGATCTCGCGGAGTTCTCCGACGCGGTGGCGGCGCTGCTCGAGGCGGGCACCGACGACGATGCGGCGCTGGGGCGGGTCCGGGTCGACGGCCCGGTCGCGCCGATCGCGCCGGCGCAACGCCGAATCTTCGCGGCGGTCGCCGACGGCGTCGGCGCCGACTGGAATGTGCCGTTCGCGCTGCGGCTGTCCGGGGTGCTGGACGTCGCGGCGTTGCGCGCGGCGTTGCTCGACGTGGTCGAGCGGCATGAGGCGTTGCGCACGACATATCGCGACACCGATTCGGGGCCGGAACTGGTGGTGACCGACATCGATGACCTGCGTGAGGTGCTGAAGCGGGACCTCGAGCCGGTGCCGGTCGACGATGCGGACAGCGCCCGGGTGATCGACGCGATCGCCTGGTCGCCGTTGGACTTCGACGGGGTCGCGCCGCTGCGGGTGCGGCTGTTGCGGCTCGATGAGCACACCCACGTGCTGGTGGTGGTGTCCCATCACCTCAATGTCGACGGTCAGTCGATGTCGCTGCTGACACGTGACATGGTGGTGGCGTTCGCCGCCCGCTGTAACGGTGCGGTACCCGAGCTGCCCGAACCCGGCGTGCGGTTCCGCGACTACGCGCAGTGGCAGCGCCGCCTGCTGGGCGCACCGACCGCGCCGTCCGAGCACGGGCAGCGTCAACTGGACTACTGGACAGCCAGATTCGCCGACCGCAGCAACGACTTCCGGCCGCGGTTGCGGACCGATCGTCCTCGACCGGAGCGTTGGAATCCGATGGGGGCGGGGATCGAGTTCGTCGTCGAGGGCTCGGCGCATGCGACACTCGACGAACTGGCGAAGAGCCGGTCGGTGGCGCTGTTCTCGCTGCTGCAGGCGGCATTCGCGGTGATTCTCGCCGAGGGCGCCGACTCTCCGGATGTCCATGTGGCGACCGCGAACGCGAACCGTCCGCATCCGGAGCTGGCGGGAGTGGTCGGCAACTTCTCCGAGGATCTGGCGATGCGCCTGGACGTCGACGATCGGCGCACGATCGGTGAGGTGATCGCCGACGTGCACGAGCAACTGGTGGGCGGGCTGCGGCATCCAGACGTGTCTACGCCGGAACTAACTGCAGCACTGGGTATCTCGGCCACACCGGGTGAACATCCGCTGTTCCCTGCGACGTTGATCGTGCAGCCGGAGCCGGACGGGTCGGTGGATGCGGAGGTCGATCTGGGCGCGGTGCGCGTGCGGCGTGAGCCGATCGAACGCGTGGTGGCCAAACACGAGGTGGAGATCACGATGCGGGAGCGACACGCGGACGGCGTACCGGCGGGACTGGCCGGGACACTGATGTATCCGACGGCGTTGTTCGATCGGGCTACTGCCGAGACGATGGTCGCCAGTTTCCGCGCGGTACTCGCAGCGCTGGCCGACCGCGGGGTGTCCATCACGGTCGCCGAGTTGCGAGGGCTGCTTCGGTGAACGCATCGGTGGTGATCGCCGCCTACCGCGGCCTGCCGGATCTCGACGTCCAACTCGATGCGCTGGCCGCGCAGGACTGTTCGGCGCCGTTCGAGGTGATCCTCAGCGACAACGAGGGCAGCGACGAACTCCGGCGGCACGTGGCCACCCATCCTCATCGGCAGCGACTCGATCTGCGCTATGTCGACTCGTCGGCGGTGGCCGGTACCTCCCATGCGCGCAATGTCGGGACCCGTTCGGCACGATACGGTTTCATCGCCTATTGCGATCAGGATGACGCGGTGTATCCGGGCTGGTTGCGTGCGCTGCTGGAGGAGGGGCAGCGCTGCGACATCGTCGGCGGACCCCTGGAGCGCGACACGCTCAACGATCCGGTGGTCGCGGCGTGGCGTGAACTACCCGATCCTGATCGCGCAGCGGTGCTCGCCCGCTTCCTGCCCATCACGTTCGGTTGCAACCTCGGGGTGCGTCGGGAGGTGTTCGACGCCGTCGGCGGGTGGGACGAGTCGTATCCGACGGCCGGCAGTGACGTCGAGTTCTGCTGGCGGGTGCAGAAGTCGGGCTACCGTTTCGGCTACGCGCCGGCGGCGATGGTGGCTTACCGGTATCGCACCGGGCTGCGGGAGACCTGGCATCAGGTCGTCGACTACGGCCGTGAGGAGGCGCGGACGGCGAAGCAGTTCGGTGCGCCCGGCCGGCAGTGGTGGTGGTTTCCCGTCCATGCGGTCGTGGTGGCCGCGACCGCGCCGGTGTGGCCGTGGGGTTGGTCGCGTAAGCGCCGCGGCGCGTGGGTGTGGGTGACCGGCAATCTCGTCGGGCGCATCGCGGGCAGCGTGAAGTACCGCGTCGTGTATCCGTGACACTCTCATCGCCAGAACACGAACAGATTCCACCCGTAGGACGCGAGGACGCTGGGCACCCCGGACAGGCCGAACAGCCAGTAGACGAAGTCGAAGAAGGCGCGGTTGAGGAACGGGATGAACAGTAGTGCGAACACGATCAGGAAGCCGTACGGCGCGATCTTCTGCATCGAGAACCGGGTCTGCTCGGACAGATACGGTTCGATGGCCCCGTAGCCGTCGAAGCCGGGCACCGGCGCGATGTTGAGGACTGCGGCGGTGATCTGCAGGAACGCCAGCATCGACAGGGCGGCCCACAGATTGAGTCCGTCGGCGAAATACAGGACGTTGTCGCCTGAGCCGAAACCCTGCGATCCGTATGTGCTGGGTTGGGCGAATCTCACCACGATCAGCAGGATCGCGCCGAGTGCGGCGTTGGTGAGTGGCCCGGCCAGCGACACCATCGTCCGTTGGGCGCGGGTGAATCCGTGTTGGTGGACGTACACCGCACCGCCGGGAAAACCGATGCCACCCAACAGGATGATCAGTAGCGGCAGCCCGATCGACAGCCCGGGGTGGGTGTAGCGCAGCGGGTTGAGGGTGAGATATCCGCGCAGTTCGGCGTTGCGGTCGCCGAAGCGGAAGGCGGTTACCGCGTGGGCGAATTCGTGCAGGCACAGCGAGATGACCCAGCCGGCCAGTACCAACAGCAGGGTGCCGCCGACCGACTCGAGGTTGCGGCCCGGTGCGGAGCCCGCGACCAGCCATCCGCCGGCCGCGGCGGCGACCACCAGACCGAGGAAGACCGGGCCGGGACGTACCGCGCGGATGATCTCGCGGGTCGTCGGACGCAACGGTGCCGAGGTCATGGCCGTACCAGGCGCAGGTCGGTGTCGTGCCGGTAGAAGGTGGATCGCTTGACCACGCGGGGATTCACCACGCCCTCCCTTTCGACGACGATGTTGGTGCCGCCGGTCTGGGCCGCGCGCCCGGTCAGCCAGCGGCCCGGCAGCAGCAACCGCTCCACCTGGGCGCGCAGGCCGGGCAGGGCAAGGGTGGGTTCGATGAGCACCGAGCGCACCTCGCCACGGAACAGTCGTTCGCTGTCGACGTAGGTCTCGCCGTGCAGTTTGGCGCCTTCGGCGCCGAGGTGTCGGGCTCGGCCGAGCAGGACGGTGGCCGCGTCGTCGCGGATCAGCGGTACCGAGGTCGCCGTGCCGTGTTCGGCGAGTTCCCGCGCTGCCGGTCCGTGCGGGAGGCCGTAGCGTGTGGAGGCGCCGGTGGCCTCCGCCGGTAGCAGGGCCACCTCCACGTCGAGGCGCTCGGCCAGCATCAACGCGGCCAGCACCTGGGCGAAGAAGGTGTCCGACTCGTCGGCGATGGTCGGGGCGACCCGCTCGGCGACGCGCGGTTCCACGAGGAGGCGGGTGACCGCGGGGTCGGCCACCGCCGTGGTGACCGCGGTGCGGATGGCGGTCTTGTCGTCGGAGCGGGAGGCCTGCGAAATCAGCGCAAAAGACACTCGAATAGCGTATCGACCCGGGCGAACAAGTAAGGTTGGCCTGTTGTTCACCCGTCCCGACTCGAAGGAGTAACCGACCATGGCCGCGATCGTGCTGATCGGCGCCCAATGGGGTGACGAGGGCAAAGGCAAGGCGACCGACCTCCTGGGCGGGAAGCTGCAATGGGTTGTCCGCTACCAGGGCGGCAACAATGCCGGTCACACGGTGGTGCTGCCGAACGGTGAGACCTTTGCTCTGCACTTGATCCCGTCGGGCATCCTCACCCCGGGAGTGAAGAACGTCATCGGTAACGGTGTCGTGGTGGATCCGGGGGTGCTGCTCACCGAGCTGGGTGGACTCGAGGACCGCGACATCGACACCTCGGGCCTGATGATCTCCGCGGATGCGCATCTGCTGATGCCGTACCACGTGGCGATCGACAAGGTCACCGAGCGTTTCCTCGGCAACAAGAAGATCGGGACCACCGGCCGGGGTATCGGGCCGTGCTATCAGGACAAGATCGCTCGTGTCGGCGTGCGGGCGGCCGACGTGCTGGACGAGAAGATCCTCGCCCAGAAGGTCGAGGCAGCGCTCGAGCTGAAGAATCAGATCCTGGTCAAGATCTACAACCGCCGCGCGCTCGAGCCGGCGCAGGTGGTCGATGAGGTGCTCGAGCAGGCCGAGGGCTTCAAACATCGGATCGCCGACACCCGGTTGCTGCTCAACAAGGCGCTCGAACGGGGCGAGACGGTGCTGTTGGAGGGGTCGCAGGGCACGCTGCTCGATGTCGACCACGGCACATATCCGTACGTGACGTCGTCGAACCCCACTTCGGGTGGTGCGGCGGTTGGCGCGGGAATCGGACCCAACAAGATCACCACCGTGTTGGGCATTCTGAAGGCGTACACGACGCGTGTCGGGTCGGGGCCGTTCCCGACCGAGCTGTTCGACGAGTGGGGTGCCTACCTCGCCAAGACCGGCGGAGAGGTCGGCGTCACCACGGGTCGGGCGCGGCGCTGCGGCTGGTTCGATGCGGTGATCGCGCGGTATGCGACCCGGGTCAACGGGATCACCGACTACTTCCTCACCAAGCTCGACGTGCTGTCCAGCCTGGACACGGTGCCGATCTGCGTGGCCTACGACGTCGACGGTGAGCGAGTCGAGGACATGCCGATGACGCAGACCGGTTTCCATCACGCCAAGCCGATCTACGAGGAGATGCCCGGCTGGTGGGAGGACATCTCCGGATGCACGACCTTCGAGGAACTGCCCAAGAATGCGCAGGACTACATTCTGCGTCTGGAAGATCTTGCCGGCGCACATATCTCGTGCATCGGGGTGGGACCGGGGCGCGATCAGACCATAGTGCGACGCGAGATCGTCTAGCTGCGTCATCGTCTAGGTGCGGTATCGGACGTCGAGTAACCGTCGAGGGGGCGGGATGGACCGGGGGAGTCGTGACTACGGATCGATCCTGCTCGGTTCGGCGTCTGAGGGCGGGTTCAAGCAGCGGGTTCGCATCCAGACCCTGCTGACGTCGTTCCTGTTGATCGCCAACCTGATCGGCGCGATTCTGGCGATCGCGTTGTCGGCGGTGGGGATTCCGGAGCCGTCGTTGTTCCAGGCGGAGCTGTGGTGGGTCAACTACATCGCGGTGCCGGTGTATGTGGCGGTGGCGTTTGTGGTGGGCACGGTCCTCGGGACCGTGGTGGTGGTGCGAGATCTGCAGTGGGCCATCCGGGATCGTCCGCCAACCGCCAAGGATGCCCGGCGTGCGCAGCGCGCGCCGTGGCGACTGGTGTTCATCCAGGGTGCGTTGTGGGCGGCGGCAACCGTCATGTTCACCATCATGTACGGCGTTCTGGACCCGAATCTGATCCCGAAGATGTTCTTCGTGGTGGGGCTCAGCGGCATTGTGGTGGTCGCGATCTCCTACCTGCTCATCGAATTCGCGCTGCGGCCGGTGGCGGCCGAGGTGATCAGCGCCGGCTACCGGCGGCGTAAACGCAGTGGAGTCCGCTCGCGGTCGATCGTGTCGTGGATGGTGGGGTCGGCGATACCGATCATCGGCATCCTGCTGGTGGTGTTCTTCGGTGCTTTTCGGGATGACACGTCAAAACTCGATCTGTTCGTGGGTGTCACGGTGCTGGCCGTGATCGCATTGTCGACAGGGTTGCTGCTGACGGTGCTGACCAGTATCAGTGTGACGGCGCCGATCCGGAGTGTGCGTACCGCGATGAACCGGGTGCAGAGCGGCCGGATCTCGGATGTCGATCTCGTCGTCTACGACGGCACCGAGCTCGGTGATCTGCAGGTGGGTTTCAACAGCATGGTGGGCGGATTGCGTGAGCGCGAACGCATGCGGGATCTGTTCGGCCGTCATGTGGGACGCGATGTGGCCGAGGCGGCGTTGGCTCAGGACCCCGAGCTCGGCGGCGCCGAGCGCACTGTGGCGGTGGTGTTCGTCGACGTGATCGGATCCACGACGCTGGCGCAGGGGCGTAGTCCGAGCGAGGTCGTCGAGATCCTGAATAGGTTCTTCGCCGTGATCGTGGCAGCAGTGGAACGTGGTCAGGGGTTGGTGAACAAATTCGAAGGGGATGCGGTGCTCGCCATTTTCGGAGCACCGCTCGAGATCGACGATCCGGCGGGTGCGGCTTTGATGGCGGCCCGCGACATCGCGAGCGGCCTGGCGCACGAGGTTCCGGACATCTCCGCGGGCATCGGCGTCAGCTACGGGACGGTGGTGGCCGGGAATGTCGGCGCCATCGAGCGGTTCGAGTACACGGTGATCGGCGATCCGGTCAACGAGAGCGCGCGGTTGTCGGAGCTGGCCAAGCGCGATCCGCGCCGACCGTTGGCTTCCGGACGGGCTGTGGATGCTGCCGACGGTGAGGCGACGTCATGGGAACGGCAAGAAAGTACAACGCTTCGTGGACGCAGCGAAGAGACGGTGGTGTACGCGGCGCTGTAGCGCATGCGTCAGCGCGGGTAGGTGACGATGACCTGACCGGTGCGGGCGTTGCGCCAGGTGATGGTGCGGTCGGTGTGCATGGTCGGTATCCACGGCCCGTCATGTTTACGGTCGTGGTCGGGTCGGCACAGGGGTGCGAGGTTGAAGCCCACGGTCCAGCCGCCGGCCAGCGGGTCGGCGTGGCAGAACTTGTGTAGGTGGTCGAGTTCGCATTCCTCGGATGGTCGGCCGCAGTAGGGGTAGCGGCAGCGCCGGTCGAGTTGAATGATCTCGGCCCGCAACGCGGCTGACGGTTTGTAGGTGAGTGCCCCCGGTGGTGGGGCGGCGAATCCGCCGTGGCCGGTGGGGTCGATGGGTGGGGCTGGTGTGCGGTTGCCGAAGATGATCAGTCCGCTGGCGGTGCGGGTCTCACTCGGTCGGGCGGTGATGGTGGTGGCGTGCGGGGCGATCCGTGCGGCGTGGGCGGGGTCGATGGCGCCGTAGCCCATCAGGCGGGTGGGGTCGAGACCGGTCGGGTCGCGCAGCAGGGTCAGGCCGGGGACGATGAGGTCGGGATCGGCGTCGGTGTCGGCTACCTCGGCATCTGCTGTGCCTTCGGCGTCCGTGGTGAGTTCGGCTGCTGGGCCCGCGCTGTCCGCGTCGTCCCCGTCGGGGTCGTCGGTCGCTTCCGCATCGGCGACGTCGGTGTCGTGGTCGGCGGGTGGTGCGGTGATGGACTCTCGTCGCGGTTTCGGGAAGGGCGCGACATCCTGAGCGGTGTCGACGTCCGAGTCGCTGTCGTCGTCGATGTCGGCGAGGGTGATCGGCTGTTCTTCTGCCGCATCCGGCCCACCCAGCGCGGGTTCGGCGGTGTGGCCGGCTGTGTTGGTCTCGTCCGCCGTGCTGGCGTCGACCGACGAGTCACGGACACTGCTGTCACCGGCACTCGGGGTGGGTGCTGTCGCGGGTGTTGGGTTGTTGGTGCGGGTCTGGCGGGCGGGGCAGGTGTCGTCGCCGCAGTGGCAGCGTAGTTTTGCGCCGGGTGCTTTGATGATTTCGGCGAACGCGGCCACACGCTGGGCTTTGGTGCTGCGTCCATCGCGGCGGCAGACCCGTCGTCCGATGAGGGCGCTGATGCGGTCGCGTAGGTGTACGCCGTGTTCGGCGGGGATGCAGGCATCGACGGTCATGTGCCCGAACGCTTCGGCACCGATCGTCACATCCCCGAACAGATCGGTGATGTCCTCGCGGGCCTCGGCCGCCCGGTCAGGGTCGAGGCTGATGATGATCGCGTCGAGATCATCTCGCAACGCGGTGTCGGTGGTGGGCCGGCTGGCCAGATCGAGCACCACATCATCGAAATCCCACGGCTCATCCTCGTCCGGATCGTCACCGGCGGGATCGTCGGTGGCGGCAGGGTCGGTCTCGGACGCAGCATCATCGGAGCCGCCATCATCAGTGCCGTCGCCGTCGGTGTCACCGTCGGAGCCGGCGTCGAGGTCGGCTGTGGGGTCGTCGAGGTCGAGGGTGAGTTCCTCCTCGACATCCTTGCTGTCGGTGTCGGGTTTGTCGGTGGTTTCGGCGTTGTCGGCGAGTTCGCCCAGTCGTGCTCGCAGGTCGCCGGTGGGGCCGGTGGCGGCGCCGCGGATGGCCACACCCAGCCGGTGGGGCCTCAGGTCGCCGGCACGGAAGGCATCACGAATCTTGGGGTGCTCGTCGAGCAGTTCGTCAAGACCAACCCATTCGCTGGCTTGACGTCGCGAAATACCCAACTGCAGCGAGATTTCGCCTTTCGCGGCCTTATCGGCGGCATTGCGGATGCGGTTCGGAACGTAATCGTTGTACCCGGCCAGACGGTCGTTGTAGGTGGATTCACCGATCTGACGGGCGATCTGCATCGCGATGGCCTGGGCTTGATTACTCAACCGCAACAAATCGCGACCGTACTGCGCCAATTCATCGAGACTGCTGGAGGCCAGCAGAGCGTCGTCGGCAGCACGGTCGGTGAAGGTGAACACGAAACGCTCCTTTCCGGCGAAGACGGTCTCTGAGGTCGGGATGGGTTGGTGGGGAATCGAACTGCTATCAGACTATCGGGTGGGTCTGACAACTTTGGCGTGTTGCGGGTGGGGTGTGGATGGATCTTTCGGTGAGGTTCTGGGTTCAGGATATCGGTGGGGTGTGACAACTTTCGTGGGTGAGTGTGGTTGCGTGGGTGGACCCTTCGTGACGCGGCCTCGCCATCTCTGATGCTCCTCAGGGATCTGGGGGCGCGGGTTTGTAGGCTCGACCGCTACTCATGGTCAGAGGCTGCGCTCGTTCCTCGACTTGTTCCTTTGGGTCAGGGCGCTTCGCTTGTTGGTCGCTGCGCTCTTTGTGACTCATGACAAAGGCTTCCTTTCCGATTCTCGGGAAACGTTGGTGGGGAAACGAACTGCTATCAGACTATCGGGCGGGTCCGACAACTTTGGTGCGCTGCAAGTGGGGTGTGGATGGACTTGTTCGGTGAGGTGTTGGGTTCAGGATAGTGGTGGGGTGTGACAACTTCGTGCGTGAGAGTGGTTGCGTGGGTGGACCCTTCGTGACGCGGCCTCGCAAGCTCGGACGCTCCCCGGGGTAGAAGGCAGGGGACGTTCCTCGCGCGCTTCCTACGCGGCGTCAGTCGGTGCCGCTCGTTGCATAAAGCCCGACCCGGAGAGGGACGATCGGGGATGATGGTCACCATGACATTCGCCCGGGGTGCGCAATCGGACGCTGATCGGCGCTGCGTCGAACTCGCGGCCATCGGGGCCGACATCAATGCCGACCCCGAGCCGCGGAACGGTGACCGCTCGGCGTGCGAGGAATGTACTCAACTCGGTGAACACCACTGGGCGCACCTACGGATCTGTCTGACGTGTGGTCATGTCGGGTGCTGCGACTCGAGCCCGCGGCGTCACGC
Source organism: Gordonia sp. Z-3 (assembly GCF_036233855.1). Taxonomy (NCBI): domain Bacteria; kingdom Bacillati; phylum Actinomycetota; class Actinomycetes; order Mycobacteriales; family Gordoniaceae; genus Gordonia; species Gordonia sp. Z-3. The sequence goes on along the minus strand of NZ_JAZARS010000014.1, from coordinate 52,429 downwards.
GGCAGCCCACTTCGACGAGACAGGTCACTCGGTGATGCGGTCGGCCGAGCCCGGCGAGGTCTGGCGATGGTGCTATGTCCATCAGTCGACGGACTGATGCGGGGTGCGGGCCGCCGACGATGCGGGACCGACGCGATCTGTTAGCGGCCGTGCACTGAACTGCACGTAGGATCTGGTCATGACGTCAGACAGCGACAACGCTTCGCAGGCGTCGGCGCCGGCGGGCGGAGAGGCCGCGTCGGCGCCGGACGCACACGCTTCCACCCCGGCAGAACACGCGTCGGTGGAGCAACCGCCGGCCGATCAGAAGCCATCCGACGCACCGGCCGACCACCAGTCCCCTGATCGTGGCCCGGAGCAGCACGTTCCGGCCCCCGCGGTCGGCCCGCCCGCCGTGATCGGCACCCCGCTGAGCCCGTCAGCAACCAAGGTGATGGTGCTCGGCGCCGGCGAACTGGGCAAAGAGGTCATCATCGCGTTCCAGCGCCTCGGCGTCGAGGTGATCGCCGTCGACAGGTACGCAGACGCGCCGGGTCAGCAGGTCGCACACCATGCCGAGGTCATCGACATGACCGACGCCGCGGCACTCCTGGCGCTGATCGAGCGCTACCGCCCGCATTATGTGGTCCCGGAGATCGAGGCGATCGCGACCGAGGCCCTCATCGAGGTGGAGAAGCGGGCGCTCGCCGAGGTCATCCCGACCGCACACGCTGTGGTTGCCACCATGAACCGCGAAGGCATCCGGCGCCTCGCCGACGAGGAACTCGGACTGCCCACCTCGCCCTATCTGTTCGCATCGTCGGCGGAGGAGCTCGAGGCGGCGGTCGCCGAGATCGGCTTCCCCTGCGTGGTGAAACCGGTGATGTCGTCGTCGGGCAAGGGCCAGACCGTGGTGCGTGCACCCGCCGACATCGGCGGCGCCTGGCAGAACGCGACGACCGGCGCTCGCGTGCAAGGCGAGCGGGTCATCGTCGAGGGCTTCATCGAGTTCGACTACGAGATCACTCTGCTGACGGTCCGCGCGATCGATCCCGTCACCGGTCGCCTCGCCTCCCATTTCTGCGCACCGATCGGTCACCAGCAGGTCGGCGGCGACTACGTGGAGAGCTGGCAGCCGCACGAGATGTCCACCGACGCGCTGGCCGCGGCGACCTCCATCGCGGCCCGCATCGCCACCGCGATGGGCGACGGGAAGCTCGGCGGTCGAGGTATCTTCGGCGTCGAACTCTTCGTCCAAGGCGACGACGTCTACTTCTCCGAGGTCAGCCCGCGCCCGCACGACACCGGGTTGGTGACTCTCGCCACGCAACGCCTCTCCGAGTTCGAGATGCACGCGCGCGCCATCCTCGGCCTGCCCGTCGACGTCACGCTGGCCTCGCCAGGTGCGTCTGCGGTGATCTACGGTCAGCTCGACGAACCGGCCATCGGATTCGCCAACGTCGCTCGTGCGCTGGCCGTACCCGAAACCGACATCCGGCTGTTCGGCAAGCCGCAGAGCTTCCACCGGCGCCGCATGGGTGTCATCACCGCCACCGCCGACGATGTGGCCACGGCCCGCCAGCGCGCCGTCCAGGCGGCGTCGCTGGTGACGCCGGTGGCGGCGCGTCCCTTCGAACGGACTGTCCCCGAGCCGCTGGGTAACCCGCCGGTGCCGCCACCGCCCCGCCGTCCGGGGCCGCCGCCCGGTGCTCCGAATGTGCCGCCGCACGCCGGTCCACAGCAACAGCGCCCAGCTGGCTGGGCCTATCCGGCCGGACCGCGTCCGGCCGGCGCACCGCCGATTTCCGGGCAGCCGCCGCGCCCGGGCCCGGGTGGACGTCCGCCGCGGCCGACCCCGCCGGGACCGCCGCCCGGTGGCCCACGGCCCGGCCCACCGCCGCAGCGGGGGCCGCAACCACCACGCGGCGGCGCGCCCGGACGCCCCGTCGGGCCGCCGCCCGGACGGCCCGGTCCGCCGCCGGGACCCACCCCTCCACCGGCATCGCGTCCGGCCGGGCCCACGGCGAATCGCCAGGCCGACGAACCGTCGCGCGCCTCGGTCGACTGACCCCAACCGACGATGTCGCTGGGTGGGGAACTGCTCATCGGAGCGGTCATCCTGGTCGGTCTGCTGGGCATCGTCTTCCCGGTGCTGCCTGGAAGCATCCTGGTGGCGCTCGCAATCGGCGTGTGGGCGGTCGCGGTCGGCGGCTGGGCGTGGGGCATCTTCGCCGGCGCCGCGGCTGTCATCGTCATCGGTGAAGTGGTCAAGTATCTGGTCGCCGGGCGGTCGTTGAAGGCCTCCGGTGTGCCGAACACCACCATCGCCGTCGGCGGGGTCCTCGGCATCATCGGGTTTTTCGTGATCCCGGTGATCGGACTGTTCATCGGCTTCGTCGTCGGCGCCATGATCGCCGAGCTGGTCCGCACCCGAAGCGCTCAGGCCGCCTGGCGGGGCACCGTGTCGTCGGCGAAGGCCGCGGCCATCACCATCGGCATCGAGTTGTTCGCCGCATTGCTCGGCACCGCGATCTGGCTTGTCGGGGCAGGGATCTGGTGACCCGGCCGGCTGCGGGGATCATCTCTGCCGCAACGCTGCTGCTGGTCGCCGGATTCGTCGACGCCATCGCCTTCATCTACCTGCAGGCAAACTTCGTGTCCTTCATGTCCGGCAACACCACCGTGATGGGTGTGTCGCCCAGCCTGGGGCACTGGTCAGATGTGGGGATATGCGCCGGGCTGATCGCGCTGTTCTTCGCCGGTGTGTTCGTGGGCTCGGTCATCAACCGCACCCGCCGACGCCCCCGGGAATGGCTGCTGTGGACGGTGACGGGCACCATGGCTCTGGGTGCCACAGTTGCCGACCTGCAACCGGATTCGTCGGGACAAGGCGTCGCCGGGGCGGGCGTGACCGGCATGCTGGTGGTGGCGGTCGCGACCGGCATGATCAATGCGATCTTCGAACGGGACGCCGCGGTGCCCTACGGACTCACCTACGTCACCGGCACATTGGTACGTTCGGCTCGGCAACTCGCCGATACGGTGGTGACGCGCGGGGATCACACCGACGCTCCGCGTCGGGCGTGGCTGAAATCGCTGGGAATGTGGTCGCTGCTCGCCGTCGGCGCCGTCGGCGGGGGCTACGGCTTCCGATGGTTGACGTTGGCCGCGTTGTGGATTCCGGTAGTCGCACTGCTCGTCATGGCGCTCACGACCGCACTGGCGCGTGTCGTGAACCGAGCGGGATGATCATCGGCCCACCGGCGACCGGGTCCTCCATCACGTGGGCCTGGAGACCGAAGGCGTCCTCGAGGAGGTCGGCGGTGACGACGTCGTCGGGTCGACCCTGCGCGACGATCTGTCCCGCCCGCATCACGAACAGTGAATCGCTGTAGCGGGCAGCGAGATTGAGGTCGTGCAGCACCATCACCACGGTCTTGCCGTGCTCGGTGCGCAACGTGTGTACCAAATCGAGGATCTCCACGGAGTGCGCGAGATCGAGGTAGGTGGTCGGCTCGTCGAGCAACAGCAGATCGGTCTCCTGGGCCAGCGTCAGCGCGATCCACACCCGCTGTCGTTGTCCGCCGGACAACGCGTCGATGGGGCGGTCGGCCAGATCGGCGGTCTCGGTCTGCGCCAACGCCCGAGCCACCGCGGCTTCGTCCGCCGCGGTCGCCTGCTGATACCACCGCTGGTGCGGATGACGGCCGCGGATGACCAGGTCGGCGACGGTCAGACCTTCGGGCGCAACGGGATTCTGCGGCAGCAGACCCAGCGCGCGGGCCACCGATTTCGGCCGCATCCGGTTGATGTCCTCGCCGTCGAGGTAGACAGTGCCGGCGCGGGGCGGCAACAACCGCGACAACGCACGCAGCAACGTCGACTTCCCACATCCGTTGGGACCGATGATCGTGGTGATCTGGGCGTCGGGGATGGCGATGTCCAGATCGGTGATGACCGTCCGCTCGTCGTAGGCGACGCTGAGCCCTTCTGCACGCAGTCGACATTGCCCGTTGTTCGGGGAGGTGACGTCGGTGCCGAAACCGTTGGTCATACGGTGGCCTTTCGGGACATGGTGATCATGAGGTAGATGAGGAACGGTCCGCCGATCGCGGCGGTGACAATGCCCACCGGCAGGTTGCCGGGCAGCACCGTTCGGCACAGCAGGTCGCCGCCGAGGACCAGCATCGCGCCGATCAGTCCGGACGCCAGGGGCGTCGGCTGCGACGATCCGGTGAGTCGCAGGGCGATCTGCGGTGCGAGCAGCGCGACGAACGCGATCGGTCCGGCCGCCGACACGCACAGCGCGGTGACGAACACCGCGACCAGCAGCACCACTGCGGTGACCCGGCCGGCGTTCACACCGAGCCCGCGGGCGATCTCGGGTCCGAGGCCCAGCACACCGATCGGGCGCGACAACCCGAGCACCATGGTCACACCGACAGCCACCGCGATCAGCGACGGCCACACGTCGGTCCACGTCGCCTGCGACACCGACCCCACCAGCCAGGTCTGTGCGCGTGCGGCGTCGGCGATCTGCGCGCGGGTCAACATGTAGCTGGTGAGCGCCTGCAGCATCCAGGTGACGCCCACGCCGATGATGACCAGCCGGAACGGGTCGATCCCCGAATTCGCCCGCCGCCCCGGCCAGGCCAGGATGTACATTGCGATCGCCGTCGCGAAACCGCCGAGCAGGGCTGCCGTCGGGATGCCGAGGCCAGCGAGCCAGGCGCCCCAGCTGGTCGAGAACGCGATGGCCGCCACCGCGGCTGCGCTCGCCCCGGCAGTGATGCCGAGGATGTCGGGGGTCGCCAGCGGGTTGCGGGCGATCCGCTGGGTCAACGCGCCGGCCATGCCGAAGCCGAAGCCCACCAGCAGGGAGACGAGCGCGCGGGGCAGCGAGACGTCGAAGACCACCACGTTCTCGATGCGGGTTCCGCCGCCGAGCAGGACGCGCGCGACATCGAACGGCCCCATCGGGTAATCGCTGACACCGACGCTGAGCAGGAACAGCAGCACGGTGATCGCGGCGCCCACGAATCCCACCGTCAGCATGCGCGGCCGAATCACCCACGACGACGGTCCGATCCGCACAACGCGCCGGGTGGCCCGCCGCTGACCGGCGGTGGTCTGGTCGGGTTCGGGGGCCGGCGGCTGCGGCGCGACGTCGACGGTCATACGCTCACCAACTTCCGTCGACGCACCAGCGCGATCAGGAACGGTGCCCCGACCAGCGCGAGCACCACACCGACCTGGATCTCGCCGGGCCGGGCGATGACGCGGCCCAGGATGTCACACACCAAGATGAGGATCGCACCGAGCAACGCCGAGTAGGGCACTATCCAGCGATAGTCGGGGCCGACGATCGCGCGGGAGATGTGCGGGACCACCAGGCCGAGGAAGACGATGGGGCCGCAGGCGGCCGTCGCGGCACCGATGAGCAGCGTGATGGTGAGGATGCCGACGGATCGGATCAACACCACCCGCGAGCCCAGCGCCTTGGTCATGTCCTCGCCGAGGCTGAGCACGTTGAGGAAGTAGCCGCTGCCCAGCGCCAGGATCAGTCCGAGGACGATGAACGGCAGACTCGCCGAGAACACGTCGAGGCCGCGGCCGGTGGTGGCGCCGACGTTCCAGAACCGCCAGGCATCCAACGTGACGCTGTCGGTGAGCACGATTCCCGAAGTGATGGCGAGTAGCAGCGCCGACAGTCCGGTGCCGGCCAGCACCAGTGTCAGCGGGCTCGCACCGGACAATGCGGACAGGCCGAACACCGCACTCGCGGCAATCAGGGCGCCCAGCAGACCGAAGGCCATGTAGGCGATCGGACTCTGGATGCCGAGCACGTAGACGCCGACCACCACCGCGCACGCCGCGCCGGCGTTCACTCCCAACATGCCGGGATCGGCGAGCGGGTTGCGGGTGTGGCCCTGGGCCAGCGCGCCGGCCGCGCCGATCGCGAGGCCCACGATCAGGCCGAGCACCGTACGCGGGAAACGGAGGTCCCAGACGATGCCGTACACGTCGTCGGCGCCGGGCGGGGGAGTGGGCGATTCCAGCACCAGCCACGGCACCCCGTGGAAGTCGGCGAGGGCCAGATGTGGCCAGCCGCCGGCCTGGATCGCGTCGAGAACCTCGCTCAAGCCGAGTTGGCGGGTGCCGATGGCGACCGACGCGAGCAGCGCCACCACGAGAACCGCGGTGAGCAGCACAATCCCGGTCATTCGACGCACAAAGGGTTACCTTACCAACCTTTCCCGCCCCCGATGTCAGGGCCAAACGTTCCAATATCCGTTGTATAACGAATCACGCTCATGACTGTGAAGATGCTGAGCAGTGCGTAACGATTCGGCAGGCGCGGGCCGATAGTCACACCACACGTCGCAGAGACAACACGTCGCACGGACGTTGCGTCGACAGGCGCAACTCGTCGAGAAGTCGAAGCAATCGAGAAGTCGAAGCAATCGAGAAGACAACAGTCGAGAAGACAACAGAGGAGAGGGCGATGAGAGCATCACTCAAGCGTGCGGGGGCAGCCGTGCTGGCCACGGTCGGCATCGCGGCAGGTTCGCTGGCAGGCACTGCGCCGGCACAGGCCGCGACTCCGGGTGATCTGCAGATCCTGGGAGGCATCGAATGCCATTTCGGTCAGTGGGGCCAGCCGTGGAATCAGGCCTGGTACATGTACCGCTGGATGACGGTCCGCAACATCGGTGACACCACCATGCACAACGTCATCCTCAACGAGATCAACGGCGCGTCGGTGCGCGTCAAGGAACTCAAGCCGGGTGAGTCGATGTCCAAGTGGAACGGTAACCGCTGGGTCCGTCCGATCGAGACCCGTTGGTTCGGCTGCTTCCCGTCGTCGATCTCCGGCTTCACCTTCGCCAACGAGGCCGAGAACCTGACCAACAACTTCGGCTACTGGCAGAACTTCCGCCGGATGGACAACCCGGGCCAGCAGACCCCGCCCACCGGTAGCTAGGTCTCCCGCCGTCGGCGCTGGGTAGCGCCGACGGCACCCGGTTTCGCGCCGACAGAACCCGGTTTCGCGCCGACAGAACCCGGTTTCGCGCCGACAGAACCCAAAAAATCACCGAGAGAACCACGGTCTGTGATGACCGGCCCGCGAACTTGTGCGGGTGGGTTCTCTCGGTGATTTTTTGGGTTCTGTCGGCTGCCGTGCTGAGCGCGTTGGCGAGGTGACTCGCCAACGCTCGGGACTCAGCTGGAGGGGCGGGCGACCTTGTCGGGCTCGCTGGCGGCGAGCATGTCCTCGCGCTCGACGACCTTGACGCGTTCGCGGCCTTCGGCGGCGCCCAGGGCGCGCTCGTGCTCGTCGAGGCGGTACCAGCCGTCCCAGGTAGTGAACGGGATGCTCTTGGCCTCGAGGATCTCGATGAGGGCGTCCTCGGACGGACGGCTCGGCGAGAGCAGAGCGCCGTTGGTCATGTCCTCGAGAATGCAGTCGACGGTTTCGTTGGCGTCGCCCTTCGTGTGACCGATCAGGCCGACCGGGCCGCGTTTGACCCAGCCGGTGGTGTAGATGCCGGTGAGTTGGCTGCCCTCGTCGAACACGCGTCCGGCCTCGTTCGGGATCACGCCTGCCTGGTGGTCGAACGGGATCTGCGGCAGGTTGTCCGACAGGTAGCCGACAGCACGGTAGACCGCGCCGATCTCCCAGTCGGTGTGCTTGCCGGTCGGCTTGACGTTGCCGGTGCCGTCGAGCTGGGTGCGCTCGGTGCGCAGGCCGACGACCTTGCCGTCCTCGCCGAGGATCTCCACCGGATTCTCAAAGAAGTGCAGGTAGAGCTTGTGGATCGCGCCCTGCTTGGGGTCGCGGATGGCGTAGTTCTCGATGATCGTGGCGACCTGGTCGGTGATCTTGGACCCGCGGCGGGCCACTGCCGAACCCTCGTCGTACTCGATGTCCTCGGGTGCGACGATGACCTCGATGTTCGGGGAGTGGTCGAGTTCCTTGAGTTCGAGCGGGGTGAACTTCGCCTGCGCCGGTCCGCGACGCCCGAACACGTGCACCTCGACGGCCTTGTTGGCCTTGAGGCCCTCGTAGACGTTGGCGGGGATCTCGGTGGGCAGCAGTTCGTCGCCGGTCTTGGCCAGCACGCGCGCGACGTCGAGGGCGACGTTGCCGACACCGATGACGGCGACCTTCTCCTGATCCAGCGGCCAGGTGCGCGGGAAGTCGGGGTGCCCGTCGTACCAGGCGACGAACTGGGCGGCGCCGTAGCTGCCCTCGAGGTCGATGCCGGGGATGCCCAACGCGCGGTCGTCGGTGGCGCCGGTGGAGAAGATCACCGCGTCGTAGAGGTCACGGAGTTCTTCCAGTGTGATGTCGGTGCCGTAGTCGACGTTGCCGATCAGGCGGACCTGCGGCTTGTCGAGCACCTTGTGCAGCGCCGTGATGATGCCCTTGATACGCGGATGATCCGGTGCCACGCCGTAACGGATCAGACCGAATGGTGCGGGCATGCGCTCGAACAGGTCGATACTGACGCCTCGGTCCTTGGCGGTGTCGGACTTCATCAACGCGTCGGCGGCGTAGATCCCGGCGGGACCTGCACCGACGATGGCAACCCGCAACGGGCGGCTGGTGTCACTCATGGAATAGGTGCTTTCCGTGGCTCTCTCGGTGACTTCCGGTGAAGAAGTCGGTGGCGGTGGCCGCTGACGCGGCGCCTATCCCTTCTACGGTAGGCGCTGATCGTCGTCGGCCAAAATCTCTTGTGAGGTAAACCTCACCTGTGTCCTCGGTGGTCAGCGCTGTGCGGCCGCCGAGATCGGCTCGACAGCCTGCTCGGCCACCCACGGGATGGTGAGCACAGTGGGCACCGACATCGCACTGCCCACCTGCTGATCGAGGTAGACCACGCGGCCCTTGGTAACCACCGGTAGCCGCGACCAGGCCGGATCGTTGCGCAGACGATCGTTGGCGCCGTCCCAGTCGACCGCGACCACGACGTCCACGTCGTTGAGCATGGACATGTTCTCGGCGGAGATCGAACCGTAGAAGCCGTTGGTGATGGCCGGTTGCAGTGACTCCGGAAACGTGAGCCCGTAGTCGGTGAGGGTCTGCCCGCGGCCGTCGGAGCCGGCATAGATCGACAGACCGCCGTCGGGCGAGGCCGTGACCACCACGCCGGTCTTGCCCGCGAATTCGGGATGCTGTTCGCGGATGTCGGCCAGGAATCCCTGTGTCTCGTCGATCTTGGCCTGCGCCTGTTCGGGTAGTCCCACGGCGCGACCGATCTGGGTCGTCTGCACGTCCCACGGCACCTGCCAATCGGGGTACTCGGCGGGGCGGGTGATGGTGGGTACCGCCTTCGACAGAATGTCGTATTGCTCCCGGGTCGGCGCGGCGCCGACGGCGGTGACCAGCTCCGGATCGGTCTGCAGGGCCAGCGGGATCTGACTGCCGAACTCTGCGGCGGCCTGCGGCAGGATCACCGGCTCCGCGTCGCCGAGCAGGTCGGCGTTCCAGGGTGTGCTGCGCTGGGTCGGATCGGCGAACGGCGCGATCGTCGTCGGTGTGATGCCCAATGCCAGCAAGGTGTCGGCGTCGCCCACACCCATCGCCGCGACGCGAGAAGGCTGCTCGGTGATGGTGGTGGCGCCGTACTCGTGGTCGATGGTCACCGGTAGGGCGCCGGGATCGGCGGCCGGCATCGACGACGATACGGCGGCGTCCTCATCGGGTGCGCTGCACGCCCCGACCGACAGCGCCGCGACGGCCACGAGTGACGTGATCGCGATCCGCACCGTGCGGGGGAGTGATCGATGTGCCTTCATGGGAGCCCTCACGTCGATTGGGTTGGGTACCCTAGCCTAACCGCCTGTGGCGGGCCGGTGCCGCGGCCAGGGGGTCTGACGACGGTCGATAGACTGCGCGCCATGGCCAAGCGTGCGGGTGATCAGGATCGTTCGGAGTCCGGTGGACCTTCCGACGGTCAGGCGACGCCCGCGCCGACCTGGAAGGCGGCGTGGCCGTTCCTGGTGGCCCTGGGTGTGGTGGCCATCGCCGCGATCGGCATCGGCATCTCGTATCTGATCCGTCCCGCCGACGACCGGATGAGTACCGAAGCGCACATCCAGCATGCGGTCAACGATGCGTACACCGCTCGCAACGAGTTGGATTACACGCGCTACCGGGAGGCCACATGCGCTGCGGAACTCGCCTCCGACACCTTCCCGGACAAGGACACATTCGTCGAGCAGAACCGGGTCTCGTTCGAGGAGAACGGGCAGATCGTGATCCCGGAGATCGCCGACATCACCGTGAACGGTGACCGGGCGACCGCACAGGTACATTGGCATTTCGACGAGACGCCGGACTCAGAACAGGTCACGGATGTGGTCGTGGTGCGAGAAGACGGGGACTGGAAGGTGTGTACGTCGTGAGCTACGCGGGTGACCTCACGCCCCTGGAGGCGTGGAAGAAACTGGAGAACGACCCCAAGTCGGTGCTGGTGGACTGCCGCACCCGGGCCGAGTGGGCGTTTGTGGGTGTGCCGGATCTCGAGGTCATCGGTAAGAAGACGGTGTTCATCGAGTGGAACACCTTCCCGGACGGCCGCCACAATGATGCGTTCGTCTCGCAGTTGCGCGATGCGGGAATCGCCGATGACGACGAGGTGATCTTCATCTGCCGGTCCGGACATCGGTCCATCGGGGCGGCCGAGGCCGCGACCGCAGACGGGGTCGGCAAGGCCTACAACGTGCTCGACGGCTTCGAAGGTGGGCTGGACTCCGACGACCATCGCGGCAACGCGGGCTGGCGGGCGCAGAACCTCCCCTGGCGGCAGTCGTGAGCCGGCAACTGCCCGAAGGTGTTTCGGCCGACACGCTGGCGGTGCGCGCCGGCCTCGACCGGTCGGGTTTCTTCGAGACCTCCGAGGCGCTGTATCTGACCAGTGGTTACGTCTACGACTCGGCGGAGGCCGCCGAACGCGCGTTCACCGGTGAGGACGAGCGCTTCGTCTACTCCCGCTACGGCAACCCCACAGTCGAGATGTTCCAGGAACGTCTGCGCCAGATCGAAGGTGCGCAAGCGTGTTTCGCCACCGCCAGCGGAATGGCCGCCGTGTTCGTCGCGCTCGGTGCGCTGCTGAAGGCCGGTGACCGCCTGGTGGCCGCACGCAGCCTGTTCGGCTCGTGCTTCGTGGTGTGCAACGAGATCCTGCCCCGTTGGGGTGTGGAGACGGTGTTCGTCGACGGCGAGGACCTCGACCAGTGGCGCGATGCGCTGTCGACGCCCACCACGGCGGTGTTCTTCGAGACCCCGTCCAACCCCATGCAGACCCTCGTCGACGTCGCGGCAGTGACCGAGCTGGCCCATGCCGCCGGCGCGAAGGTGGTGCTGGACAACGTGTTCGCCACCCCGCTGCTGCAGCGCGGACTCGACATGGGTGCCGACGTCATCGTCTACTCCGGGACCAAACACATCGACGGCCAGGGACGCGTGATGGGCGGTGCGGTACTCGGCGAGCAGGAGTACATCGACGGCCCGGTGCAGACCCTGATGCGCCACACCGGGCCGGCATTGAGTCCGTTCAACGCCTGGACGATGCTCAAGGGCCTCGAGACGATGCGGTTGCGGTTGGACGCCTCGGTCGCCTCGGCGTTGCGGATCGCCGAGTTCCTGGAGGCCGATCCACGGGTGGCGTGGGTCAAATATCCCTTCCTGCAGTCTCATCCGCAGTACGAACTCGCCAAGGCGCAGATGTCGGGCGGCGGCACCGTGGTGACCTTCGAGATCGCCGACCGCGACGGCGTCGGTGGCAAGAAGCGGGCCTTCGAGGTGCTCAACGGCCTACGGGTCATCGACATCTCGAATAATCTCGGCGACTCGAAGTCGCTGATCACCCACCCGGCCACCACTACCCATCGTGCGATGGGTCCGGAAGGTCGAGCCGCCATCGGCGTCACCGACTCGGTGGTGCGGCTTTCGGTAGGGCTCGAGGGCGTCGACGACCTGATCGCGGATCTCGATCGGGCGCTGGGGTAAGGAAGTCGGCGGCCTGATCTCGATACGGCCCTCGGCTAGCGCCTCGGACCTACTCGATCACCGGAGAGTCAGCCCAACCGCTGGGCGACGTATCGAGGAGCGACGAACCCTCCTCCGGGTTGTGGGCGATCAGGAAGTCGTCAGGCATGCGCTATACCCAATGCGTTGAGGACGGTCGCGAGTTTGGCGGTGGTCTCGTCGAGTTCGTCCTGTGGGTCGGACTGGGCCACGATCCCGCCGCCGGCCCAGGTGCGCAGACTGTGGCGATCTGCGGCAAGCTGCAGGCATCGGATGGTGACCATCCACTCGCCGTCGCCGGCGTCGTCGCACCAGCCGACCGCGCCCCCGTATAACCCGCGTGGGTCTTCGACATCGCGGATCAACTGGGCGGCAACATCACTCGGTGTGCCACAGACCGCGGGGGTGGGACTGAGCAGCGCCGCGAGATCCAGCGCGGTGACCGACGGATCACGCAGCGTCGCGCGGATGGGTGTCGCCAGGTGCCAGATCTCGCCCGTGGAGCGGACCTCGGGGGTCGACGGTGCATCCAGATCCGAACTCAACGGGGCGAGCCGGTCGCGGAGGTAATCGACGACGAAGCGGTGCTCGGCGAGGTCTTTCGACGACGACGCGAGTGCCTTGGCGGCCGCACGGTCCGTGGTAGGGTCGGCGGATCGGCGTGCCGAGCCTGCGTACGGTCGGCAGGTGACGACCTGACCCGTCTTGCGCAACAACACTTCCGGGCTCGAGCCGAGTAGCCACGAATCGTCGCCGATGACGGCCCCTACGTCCACGGCGAAGGCGTTGTGGTCGACATTGCCGCCCGCGAGTGCGGCAAGCAGATCGGTGACCTCAACCGGCTGCCCGATCACGATGTCGACGGCGCGGGCGAGGACCACCTTGTCGACCACGCCGTCGGCGATCTGTTTGATGGCTGCGACCACCCGGTCGCGGTGGGTTCGTGGATCGGGGTGGGCCGTCATGGACACAACCTCGCGCGGTGTCGGCGGCACCGGCGTCAGCGGTGCGGCGTCCACATCGAGGACTTTTGGTTCGACGAGCGTCGCATTGTCGGCTGGGTCGAAAGGGATTGCCCCGGTGATGGCCCGAACGTCACCCGTGGAGAGGGCTGCGCGGGCGGCGGCGGTGTCGGTGAACGCACGCCGACGACCACGGGCGCGGACGGTGCCGTGGGGTCGGGACAGCACGAACACCTCGCGGTCGTCGCCGTCGGAAGTGGACATGACCTCACGGTACCGGCGCGGCTCGCCGGGTTTCGCGCACGCTGATCGGAAATTGACTCGTCCGGGGCCGATGGGCGACTGTTGATGCGGGTCATGAGTGCCAGTGACAAGCCCCGGCTCGCTGGCCGGCAACCCTCCTCCGCGGTGGGGTGCTCCGGGTGACGACCCGGCTGTGGTCGAGGTGGCCACGGCAAGTGCGGATTCCCTAGGAGCGTTCATGTCCACTGTGCTGTCAGACCCATTCATCACGTCACTCGCGGCTGCGCCGCTGCCCGCGTGCCCGCAGCCGACCCCGATCCCGCCGCTGGCCGAGGTCGTCGGCGCCACCGCGCACGTTCCTCTGTGCTCAGGCGGGTCGGTGCGCTATGTGAACCTCGACTACGCGGCCAGTGCGCCGGCGCTGGCCGCGGTGGCCGGCGCCGTGCAGGCCGCGCTCGGCCAGTACGCGAGCGTCCATCGGGGTGCCGGACATCATTCGCAGGTCACCACCGTCAGGTACGAGTCGGCCCGCGAGTCGGTACGAGCCTTCGTGCGCGGACGGATCGACGACGCCGTGGTGTTCACTCGCGGCACCACCGACGCGATCAATCTGGCCGCCCGGGCCACCCGCGGCGATGTCGTCGTCCTGGATATCGAGCACCACGCGAATCTGTTGCCGTGGACGGCCCGCGAGCGCACCGGGGGCTCGCGGGTGGTGCGGGCGCGGTCGACTATCGAGGGCACCCTGGCTGCACTGGAGGCGGAGTTGGCGGCGGCGCCGGCTGCGTTGCTGGCGGTGACCGCGGCGTCCAATGTGACCGGTGAAGTGCTGCCGATCGGCCGGCTCGCCGCGCTGGCCCACCGACACGGCGCCCGCATCCTGGTCGATGCAGCCCAGCTCGTCGCGCACCGGCCGGTGTCGATGGTCAGCCACGGTATCGACTACCTCGTGTTCTCCGGACACAAGCTTTACGCGCCGTTCGGCGCCGGGGTGCTGATCGGCCGGGCGGACTGGCTCGACGCGGCCGACCCGTACCTCGCCGGCGGCGGTGCGTCGGCGGCAGTCACCCTCGACGACGCAGCGTCGGCGAGTGTCGAATGGCGCAGCGGCGCAGCTCGACACGAAGCGGGATCACCGAACGTGCTGGGCGCCATCGCGATCGCGGCGGCCTGCGAGGCGTTGGCCGGCATCGGCTTCGAGACCATTGGTACGCATGAGGCGGAGCTGTTGGGTCGCCTCGACGCCGGACTGGCCGGGATCGCCGGCGTCGAGCTGCTGCGGATCTTCGACGACTCGACCGACCGGGTCGGTATAGCCGGGTTCGTCGTGGACGGTCACGCGCCCCGTGAAGTCGCCGAACATCTCAGTGACACAGCGGGAATCGGCGTGCGCGACGGAAAGTTCTGCGCACATCCGCTGCTGCAACGGCTCGGCTTTCCCGATGGTGCGGTGCGCGCGAGCTTCGGCCTGGGGACCGGCGCAGACGACATCAACCGTTTGGTGGAGGCGCTGCACCGATTGCAGGCCTGACACATCCGCGCACCGAGCGCGCATCCGCGCACGTCTCGACATGCGCGGATGCGCGATAGATGCGCGCGAAGCTCAGGCCTCGCCACGCTCCCACTGCTCGACGAGCTCGGCCTCCGCATCGTCGGTCAATGTGCCGTACAGCTTGAACCGCGCCATCCCACCGTCGGGGTAGATGTCCATGCGCGCCTCGGTCATCGGACGATCGAGGTCGATGACGAAGCGATGGCGGGTGTCGGGCTGCAGCTCGGTGCGGGGCAGGACCTCGAACCACTCGCCGTTCTCGCCGTCGCGACCCCGGACCGTCGCCGCGCCGGGAGCGTTGCCGAGGAAGTAGCTGGTGTCGAGTTCGACGAGGCTGACCTGGCCGCGCCCGGCCAGCCGGACCTGGACCCAGTCGTTGCCGTCGTCGCGGCGCCGCGAGGTCTCCCAGCCCTCGCCCATGTTGCGGGCGCGTCCGGGCATCAGCAGATTGTTGGGGGAGCTGTAGAACATGTTGGAGCAGGCCGTGATCAGGCCACCGTTCTCCAGTGCGGCGAGATCGAAGTGGCCGTAGCGGAAGAAGTGCGGGTTGGGCACTCCGCGACCGTGCACGCGGAAGCGGGCCACGCCGCCGTCGGGATGCATCGTCAGTCGCACGTGCGTGAACCGGTTCTTCGCATCGACCTTGAACGGGTTGCGGGTGTCACCCTCGGCGGGGGACTTGTCGACGATCGTGACCCACTCGACGTCGTTGAGTAGTTGATCGACCGAGACGACGCCTTCCACTGCGGCGGCCTCCACCGAGATGTGCGGTGGATAGTTGCCCTTGAACCACGACGTGTCGACCACCACGCCGTAGATGACGCCGGGCGCGCCGAGTCGGACGATCGCCTGGTCGACCCCGCTCTGCCGCCGTCGCCGGGTCTCCCAGCCGTCGTAGACCTGGCCTTTGTGACCGAACGTGGCCGGCTGGTACTGCGCCGCCGGCGTCTTGATGAGGTTCTGCGCCTCGGCGAATAGGTCGTCGTTGGTCCAGACCACCGCGCCCCCGAGATCGCGAAGGGCGAGATCGGGCATGGAGGTGAAATGCGGACGGTTGCCCGATGTGGGAGGCGGCTGAGGAGTCACGTTTTCTGATCGTAGGTAACGGTTTGCCTTCCCACGAATCCGCGCGCATACTTGCGTCCAGCAACTAATTGCAGTTCGCAACTAATTGCAAAGGGAAAGTAAAGAACTCGAGGAGGCGTGATGCTCGACCAGGGAGCTCTCGACGAGCTGTTCGACACTCTCGCCCGATACATCCGCATCCGCGACCGTGCGGCACACACCACGTTCAAGACACCGGACGGCGAGTTCGAGTCGGCCGCCTTCAAGTCGCTCTTCCACCTGGCCCGCCAGCCCATGCGGTCACGGGAACTCGCCGAGAGCCTCAACGCCGACCCGTCGACGGTGAGTCGCTATGTGGCCCAACTCGTCGATCTCGGCCTGGTACGCCGCGAAGCCGACCCCGACGACGGTCGCGCCACCCAGCTCGTGATCACCGACGACGGCCGAGCCCGCGTCGAGGCGATGCGGACGGTGCGTCGTACAGCCATGGACAACGCCATGTCGGACTGGAGTGACGACGAACTGCGCACCCTGGTCGGTTTGCTCGGCAGGTTCGTCGACGCCGCCGAGTCCGTGATCGCACCCCCATGCGCCAAGACGGGATCCGGCTCGCTCGAAGCGCTTGTGAAAGGACAGAAATGACAGAATCCACGGCCACGGCCCGCGACGACGACGTCGCCGGCGCCGGGTTGAGTCACCGTCAGATCCTGACGGTGCTGGCCGGCCTGATGAGCGCGATGTTCCTGGCCGCGCTGGACCAGACGATCGTGTCGACATCGATCCGGACCATCGCCGACGACCTCAACGGTTACGACATGCAGGCCTGGGCGACGACCGCCTACCTGGTGACGGCGACCATCGTCACACCGCTGTACGGCAAGTTGTCGGACATGTACGGCCGCAAGCCGTTCTTCATGGTGGCCATCTCGATCTTCGTGATCGGATCGTTCCTGTGCAGCATCGCGACGTCGATGTACGAACTCGCGGCCTTCCGTGCCTTCCAAGGCCTCGGCGCCGGTGGCCTGATGACGCTGGCATTGACCACCATCGGTGACATCGTGCCGCCGCGTGAGCGTGCCAAGTACCAGGGCTACTTCCTGGCGGTGTTCGGTACCTCCAGCGTCCTGGGTCCGGTGCTCGGTGGTCTCTTCGCCGGACAGTCGTCGATCCTGTTCGTCACCGGCTGGCGCTGGGTCTTCCTGGTGAACGTGCCGATCGGGATTGCCGCGCTGGTGCTGATCTACAAGGTCCTCAACTACGACCAGCAGAAGGGACAGGGTGGCCGCACAGACTATTGGGGCGCCACCGCCCTGGCCATCGCCGTCGCGCCGCTGCTCATCGTCGCCGAGCAGGGCCGCGAATGGGGCTGGACCTCCGGAGCTGCCTGGCTGTGTTACGTGGTGGGCGTCGTCGGCATCGCCGCCTTCATCTGGATCGAGAACCGGATGGGCGACGAGGCGCTGATCCCGCTACGGGTGTTCCGGAACCCGATCTTCTCGCAGGGTATCGGGATCTCGGTGATCGTCGGTGCCGCGATGTTCGGCGGCATCTCGATGTTGCCGCAGTACTACCAGGTGCTGCGTGGATCGAGTCCGATGGTCGCCGGCCTGCAGATGTTGCCGATGGTGCTGGGCCTGATGACCGGTTCGATCCTGTCCGGTCAGCTGATCTCGCGCACTGGGCGGTACAAGATCTTCCCGATCATCGGTTCGGTGCTCATCACCGTCGGTGCATTCCTGATGCACCTCGTCGGCGTGGACACCCCGTTGTATCTGGTGATGCTCATCGCCGCGCTGATCGGCTTCGGCCTGGGCAACCTGATGCAGCCGATCATGCTGGCGATGCAGAACATCCTGCCGCCCAAGGACATGGGCCTGTCGACGGGCACCGCGACCTTTTTCCGCCAGATCGGCGGCACCATGGGTGTGGCGGTGTTCTTCTCGGTGCTGTTCTCCCTGATGGGGCCGAATATCGCCGACGAGATGAGCTCGGCCGCCACACAGCCGGAGTATCAGGCGGCGGTGGCGCAGGCCGCGCAGAGTGACAACCCGCAGACCCGTGAGTTCGCGCAAGGTCTCATTGCCGCGGCACAGAACCCCGGCCAGGCGTCGGCGTCGTCGGACGTCATGTCGGACACGTCGGTGATCCAGGAACTACCGCCGGAACTCGCCCGCCCGATCAAGGAGGGCTTCGCGAACTCGATGGACAGCGTGTTCCTGGCCGTGTCGATCATGGCGGCATTCGCGATCATCGGGACGGTGACCTGGAAGGAACTGCCATTGCGGACGGGTCGGCCCGTCGGCGCGACCACGGAGCCCGCGAAAGCAACGTAAGTCACGCTCGCACCGTGCCCAGCACGTTTTTCGTGTCGAGTGGGCGCTGTTTTCCGTCGAGTGGGCGTCGGGCTTCCGGCAGAACGTGCGGTTCTGCTTGGAAGCGATGCCCACTCGACGGAAAACAACGCCCACTCGACCGCCGTGCTGGTGGCGTTGCCAGCGGAAGGTGACCGTTGCTCAGCCGCGGAAGGTGCGGTTGCTCAGCCGCGAGAGGGCTCGTTGGCCTCGTGGGGCTGCTGGGCGAGGCGGTCGATGGCCTGCTGGGCGACCTTCTCGGCCTCGGCCTTGCCGACCCAACCACCGGGCTGAACTTCCTTGCCCGGCTCGAGGTCCTTGTAGTGCTCGAAGAAGTGGGAGATCGGGCCGAGCTCGTACTCGCTGACGTCGGAGATGTCCTGGATGTGGTCCCAGCGCACGTCGTCGGCGGGCACGCACAGCAGCTTGTCGTCGCCGCCGGCCTCGTCGGTCATGGTGTACATGCCGACCACACGGGACTTGACGATGACACCGGGGTAGACGGACTCGGGTAGCAGCACCAGCGCGTCCAACGGGTCGCCGTCCTCACCGAGGGTGCCGTCGATGTAGCCGTAGTCGGCCGGGTAGCCGAATGACGTGTACAGGTAGCGGTCGAGGTAGACCTTGCCGGTCTCGTGATCGACCTCGTACTTGTTGCGGCTACCCTTCGGGATCTCGATGGTCACATCGAATTCCACAGTTCCTCCTGGCACATTTGTCGCTGGTGGTGACGGCAGCCGACGAGCAGTCGCCTGCGCAGATCGCCTCAACGATACTGTGAGGCGGACATGGGGGCCCGACCCCCACGGCGATCACCGGAGGTGGCGGAGCGTGCGGCTCGGATCGACGAGGCCCGACAGCAGGTCGGGTCGTTCGCTGCGGTCGCGTCGAGGAGTGCTGTGGGCGCTGATCTCGGTGGTCATCCTGGCCCTCATCGGCGGTGGCGCCGTCGCCGTCGCGCTGCAGATCGACTCGTCCGAGGAACTGCCACCCGGCATCCCGCCGCAGCCGGCCGCCATCGCGGTGAACCCGCAGATCAACCCGGTCCCGCCGAACGCGCCCGAACCCACTCCCGCCGGGGTGCGGCAGGCCATCGAAGAGGCGGTCACCGACCCGGCACTCGGTGAGTTCACCGGGGAGATCAGCGATGCGCTCACCGGGCAGCAGCTCTGGTCGGACTCGCCAACCGAGCCGCGGGTTCCGGCGTCGAACGCCAAGATCCTCACCGCCGCCGCGGCACTGTTGGATCTGCCACACGATCAGCGGATCACCACCACGGTCGTCGCCGGCCCCGGCGGACAGGTGATCCTGAAGGGCGCAGGCGATCCCACCCTGTCGGCGCAGCCGACCGGCGCGGACACCTTCTACACGCGCGCCCCCCGCATCGCCGACCTCGCCGCGCAGATCCGCAAGGCCGGTATCGACGTCACCTCGGTGGCCGTCGACACCAGTGCCTACACCGGGCCGTCGATGGAGAGCACCTGGGACGACGGTGACATCGCCGGCGGCGACATCGCGCCCATCGAATCGCTGATGGCCGACGGCGCCCGCATAGAACCGCTCGACGAGTACTCGCCGCGCGTCGCCGACCCCGCCATCATCGCCGGGGAGTCGCTGGCCGCGGCGCTCGGCGTCGACGCCCCCGTCACCGAGCAGACCGTGCCCACCGGCGGACAGGTGATCGCGCAGGTGCAGTCGGCGCCGCTGGTGACGCGCGTCAACGACATGATGCGCTTCAGCGACAACGTGCTCGCCGAGACGCTGTCGGTCGAACTGTCGACCGCGCAGGGCGGCCCGGCGAGCCTCGCCGGCGGAGTGGCCGCCATCGAGAGCTCGCTGAGCCGGCATGGCTTCGACATGTCGGCGGTGACCCTGCGCGACGCGTCGGGGCTGTCGTACGCCAATCGGGTGCCGGCCGGAGTGTTGGACACCCTGATGGGCGCGGCGGCCGGGCCGTCGCAGCCGCTGATGCGGTCGTTGCTCGACGGACTGCCGGTGGCCGGCGGCACCGGCACCCTGACCGACCGCTTCGACCCGGACACCAATCCCGGCGCCGGATGGGTACGCGCGAAGACGGGAACCCTCACCGGGGTGAGTTCGTTGACGGGGATAGTCCAGACGATCGACGGCCGGGTGCTGGCGTTCGCGCTCATGTCAGGAGGCACGTCCCCGGCCGATGCACGGCCCGCGCTCGACGACGTGGCCGGCGCGCTGAGGGAATGTGGGTGCCGATGAACAGCAACGACACGACTCTCGACCAGGTCGACGCCGAGTCGATCGGCGCCCGGATCGATTGGGGCCTGGCCGCGGCCACCGGACGGCGACTGGCCCGACCGGGACCCAAGACCACCGCATACACGCTCGACGCCGCCTATGCCGAACTGGCCGATGCGGCCACCCGCGCCGAGGCGCCGGTCCGCGAATTGACCGGTCTGGCCGACGGCCTGCGGGTGCCCACCACCCGCATCCTCGACCGCAAGCAATGGGTCGACGCCGCCTCCCGCTCGATGCAGTCGATGCTCGGCGTCAGCGGTGAGGCCGACACCTCCGGACTCGCCGGACTCTCCGCGAAGGCCGGGGGAGTGCAGGCGGGCGGGCTGCTCGCCTTCCTGTCCGGCGCCATCCTCGGGCAGTACGACCCGTTCACCCCCGACCCCGACACCGGTGACCCCGGCGTGCTCATGGTGGTGGCACCCAACATCATCGCCGTCGAACGGTCCCTGAAGGTTGTGCCCAGCGACTTCCGGTTGTGGGTGTGCCTGCACGAGGTGACCCATCGGGTGCAGTTCTCCGCCAACCCTTGGTTGCGCCAGTACATGATCGACAATCTGGAGATCCTCACCTCGGATGCGGGGGAATCGACCGGCGAGATCATCGGCAGAATCACCGAGACGCTGCGTGGCGACAAACCCCGCGAAAAGGGCGTGCTCGGCGCGATGCAATTGCTGCAGACGCCCGAACAGTACGAGGCGTTCAACCGCATGATGATGCTCGGCACCCTGCTCGAGGGCCACGCCGATCACGTGATGGATGCCGTCGGCCCCGTGCACGTGCCGACCGTCGCGAACATCCGCGCGGCCTTCGACAAACGACGCACCGCACCCCGCAACCCGATCCAGCGCATCATCCGGGCTCTCATCGGCATGGACGCCAAACTGGCGCAGTACATCCGGGGCAAGGCGTTCGTCGACGAAGTGGTCGGCGCAGTCGGGATGGAGCAGTTCAACACCATCTGGACCTCGCCGGAGACGATGCCGCGACCGAACGAGATCGACGAACCGCGCCTGTGGATGCAACGGGTGCTGTAACCCGCGCAGTCGCCGAATTCGCAGCTGCGTACCCGGGCGTCGGCGACGAGGTGTGCGTCGGGCTGTCCGGCGGACCGGACTCGTTGGCGTTGATGGCGTGCGCGGTGCGTGCTGGTCTGCGGGTGCGCGCGCTGGTCGTCGACCATGGTCTGCAGGCGGGATCGGACGCCGTTGCGTCCGAGGCAGTCGATGCCGCACGGCGGCTGGGGGCCGAGGCGACCGTGCTGGCGGTCCGCGTGGGCTCCGCGGGCGGGATGGAAGCGGCCGCGCGCACCGCTCGCTACACCGCACTCGACGGCGCCCGCGCCGGCCGGCCCGTCCTGCTGGCGCACACCGCCGACGACCAGGCCGAGACGGTGCTGCTCGGCCTTGCGCGGGGATCGGGGACGCGATCGATCGCCGGCATGCGGCCATGGAATCCGCCGTGGGGCCGACCGTTGCTGGGTGTTCGTCGAACCCAGACACTGGCCGCCTGCGCCGAACTCGGACTGCGCCCGCATCACGACCCGCACAACCGCGATCCCCGCTTCACCCGGGTTCGTGTGCGGTCCGAGGTGCTGCCGCTGCTCGACGACGTGCTGCACGGCGGGGTCGTCGACGCGCTGGGCCGGACGGCGTCGTCGCTGCAGGACGACAACGACGCTCTCGACGCACTCGCCGACGACCTGTATGACCGGGCGGTCATCGGTGCAGACTGTGACATCACAGGAGCCGACATCCCAGAACTCGGTGCTGCAGTACTCGACGCTGCGGTCCTCGCTGACGCTCCGGCGGCGTTGCGTACCCGGGCGGTGCGTCGCTGGCTGCTCGACGTCGGCGCCACCGAGCCCACCTATCGGGTGATCGTCGCCGTCGACTCGCTGGTGGGCGATCCCACCTCCCGAGCGCAGGTCGCGATCGGCGGCGACCCCACCGCGCGCCTCGTCGCCACCCGCACCGGAACGCGGCTACACGTCACCCGCCACCCCCGCTGACGTGCGCCGCGCCGCCGCGGGCGGTGGGCCAATCAGTTCTGGCTGCAGTTGTGGGTTCCGGCCGCAGGTGCGGCTCCAAGCCGGAAGCGGGAACTGCGGCCAGAAGTTCGCGACCACGGCAGGCCAACGTCGCAGACTCAAGTGACGGTCCGCCTCGTCGAGCACTGAGGCGGACCGTCGGGGTGAAGCGTCAGCGTGTCACTTCTTGGGTGGGACGAACGGGGAGTTGATGGTGTTGAAGTAGTTGACCGCGGACCAGATCAGCGATCCACCACCGCCGAGGGCGAGTCCGACAAGGCCGCCCAGGGACGCGCCAAGCGGGACAAATGGCAGGCAGGCGATGAAGCCGGTGGGAATACCAGCGAGCAGACATAGCGCCGCCCCACCAACGATTGCGCCGAGTACCGTGCCGACAATTGACGAGATCGACAGACCAGCACTCAACTCCTGATTGAACCGAGCCAGCGCCTCGTCATCCCGCTCCTGCTTCGTCTGCGGGCCAGCCGCCTTCTGCTGCTTGGCAGCCTCCACCCGCAGCCGCTCGACCTCGGCCGGATTGACCGGAACGGCCCGCGCAACGTCACGGGAAGGTATCAGCGTGGCGCTATTTCCCGAGGTCCGGGCATCGATGGGGAATTGCAGATATTCCTTGCGATAGTTCAGGGGCATCTGAAATGCGGTCGCACCGGCGTTATTGCGAATGGCGAGCACACCGTTATTGGTGCTGATCGAGCCGTTGTGCACGGTGATGGAGAACGACGTCGCTGTCGTGTGAATGTCGTACGTCGTCTGCGCGGGCTGGGTCGGGGCGGCCTGCGCGACCCCGGCGAACGCCGTAATCGCCACGGTGACAAAGGAAAAGACGGTCAGTAGGCGGAGGTGGCGACGAAGCCCGCGGCCGCGGGTGCGGGTGCCTGGGTGTGCATGCATGTGTGGTGTCTTTCAGGTCATCGACTCCGCGACGAGAGTCGGGCTGGGCAGGCTGCATGAAGGAATCTCGTTCGCAGAACAAATGACCAGGCCCCCTGAAATCACAGCGTCTGCGGACGAATTTCACTTTCACAAATATCGGTTCACGGCTGGAGAAAAGTGTGTCGCGTGTGAATCATGTTGTCATTCGTGATCTTAGTGTGATGCGCGACATCCCGTTCCCACAAAAAATGTCGTACGAACGACCTACATCGTTACCAGGCCCACTGGGACGGTTGACCAACGCCACGCCGACGACAGCGAATCCACCCGAGATTCGCGCGCGGATCCGGGTGGTCGTGGGCGTGCTCCGGCCGGGACATGACAAGCTGGAAGCGTGCAGTCCCCACACGGATCCGACACCACACCCGCCGACGCCGCACCTGTCGACAACTCGCACGCCTACGGCGACGACATCGAGGCGATCCTCATCACCGAGGAGCAGATCAAGCTCCGCACCCAGGAGCTCGCCGAGTCGGTGGCGGCGCGCTACGCCGACATCGAGCAAGACCTAGTGTTGATCGGGGTGCTCAAGGGTGCGGTCATGTTCATGACCGACTTCGCGCGGGCGCTGAGCATCCCGTCGCAGATGGAGTTCATGGCCGTTTCGAGTTACGGGTCGTCGACTTCGTCGTCGGGAGTCGTGCGCATCCTCAAAGACCTCGACCGCGACATCACCGGCCGTGACGTGCTCATCGTGGAGGACATCATCGATTCCGGGCTCACGTTGTCGTGGCTGATGAAGAATCTCGCGACCCGCTCGCCGCGATCGTTGGAGGTGTGCACGCTGCTGCGCAAACCCGATGCGGTGCGTTCGCCGGTCGACGTCGCCGACGTCGGCTTCGACATCCCCAACGAGTTCGTGGTCGGTTACGGCCTCGATTTCGCCGAACGCTACCGCGATCTCCCCTTCATCGGTCGGCTACGCCCGACGGTGTACCAGAACTGACCGTGTACCTGCGGTGAGCAGCCGCGGACGGTGGGCGGAACGGTTTTCCCCGGAAGTTCGTTGACCGGTAGCCTCTACAAATACGGACAGCTGCGCTCGCGACGCGCGGCAGGCCGCGACGTCGACCGGGAAGGACAGTGGGAACGGCGCGGGCAGGACTGCCAGACCGGCCCGAACCACCACCAACACGCATGAACCGAAAGTCAGTCTTCCGCAACCTCGCCATCGTGGCGTTGATCGTGCTCGCCCTCTGGGGCTGGAGCGTGATGCGTGACTCCGGCCGCGAGTACTCGTCCGTGGACACCTCGGTCGCGTTGACGCAGCTCAACGTGAAGAACACCGACCGCATCGACATCGATGACCGCGAGCAGACGCTGCGAATCGAGTTGAAGAACCCGATCCAGGTCGACGGCCAGGACGTCACCAAGATCAGCGCCAAGTATCCCGCCGCGGCCGGCGACGAAGTGTTCAACACCGTCACCCAGACCGGCGCGCCCTATCAGACGAACGTGACCGAGGAATCGGCGCTCTGGCAGATCCTGATCTTCATCCTGCCGATGCTGTTGCTGTTCGGACTCTTCTTCTTCGTGATGAACCGCATGCAGGGCGGTGGTCGCGGCGGCGTGATGGGCTTCGGCAAATCCAAGGCCAAGCAGCTCACCAAGGACATGCCCAAGACCACCTTCGCTGACGTCGCGGGCGCCGACGAGGCGGTCGAAGAGCTCTACGAGATCAAGGACTTCCTGCAGAACCCGACGCGCTATCAGGCGCTCGGCGCCAAGATTCCCAAGGGTGTGCTGCTGTTCGGCCCGCCCGGAACCGGTAAGACACTGCTCGCCCGGGCCGTCGCCGGCGAGGCCGGAGTGCCCTTCTTCACCATCTCCGGTTCGGACTTCGTGGAGATGTTCGTCGGTGTCGGCGCCTCCCGCGTGCGTGACCTGTTCGAGCAGGCCAAGAACAACAGCCCCTGCATCATCTTCGTCGACGAGATCGACGCCGTCGGTCGCCAGCGTGGTGCCGGCCTCGGCGGCGGCCACGATGAGCGCGAGCAGACGCTCAACCAGCTGCTCGTCGAGATGGACGGCTTCGGTGATCGCTCCGGCATCATCCTGATCGCCGCCACCAACCGCCCTGACATCCTCGACCCGGCGCTGCTGCGGCCGGGCCGCTTCGACCGGCAGATCCCGGTCGGCAATCCCGACATCGCCGGTCGCCGCGCGATCCTGAAGGTGCACGCGCAGGGCAAACCGATCGGCGACGACGCCGACCTCGACGGACTGGCCAAGCGCACTCCCGGCATGTCCGGCGCCGACCTCGCCAACGTCGTCAACGAAGCGGCGCTGCTGGCCGCTCGCGAGCACAAAGACACCATCACCGCCGAGATGCTGGAAGAGGCCGTGGACCGCGTCATCGGTGGCCCGCGCCGCAAGAGCCGCATCATCAGCGAGCACGAGAAGAAGGTCGTCGCCTATCACGAGGGCGGACACACCCTGGCGGCCTGGGCGATGCCCGACCTCGACCCGATCTACAAGGTCACCATCCTGGCCCGCGGCCGCACCGGCGGCCACGCTCTCGCGGTGCCCGAGCAGGACAAGGACCTGATGACGCGCTCGGAGATGATCGCGCGCCTGGTCATGGCGATGGGCGGTCGGGCCGCCGAGGAACTCGTGTTCCACGAACCCACCACGGGTGCGTCGAGCGATATCGACCAAGCCACCAAGATCGCGCGTGCGATGGTCACCGAGTACGGCATGAGCGCAAAGCTCGGCGCCGTGCACTACGGCCAGGAACAGGGCGATCCGTTCCTGGGCCGGTCGATGGGCAACCAGGCGTCGTACTCGGCCGAGATCGCCAGCGAGATCGACGAAGAAGTGCGCCGCCTGATCGAGGCCGCGCACACCGAGGCGTGGGCCATCCTGTCGGAGTACCGCGACACGCTCGACGTGCTCGCCTCGGAACTGCTGGAGAAGGAAACGCTCACCCGCAAGGACCTCGAGGGGATCTTCGCCGAGGTGCACAAGCGCCCGCGCATCACCACCTTCAACGAGTTCGGTGATCGCACCCCGAGCGACAAGCCGCCGGTGAAGACGCCGGGTGAAATGGCGATCGAACGTGGTGAGCCGTGGCCCCCGCCGGCGCCCGAGCCGGTTCCGGAACCGGTCGGCGCGGGCGGTCCGCCCGGACATCCGGGTGCCGCACCCGGCTACCCGAATCCGACGCCGGGCCAGTCGTATCCACCGTCCTACCCGCCGCAGTCCGCGCCCGGCCAGCCCTACGGTGGCTCATCGGGGGGCTCCGCGGGTGGATATCAGGGGTCGGGTGGCTACTCCGGTCAGCCAACCCACGGCACCCGGCCCGACTACGGCGCCCCGCGCGACTGGTCGGCACCGGGCTGGCCGCCGCGGGACGCTCCGCAGGGTGGCCCCAATGGGTCCTCCGGCGGCTACGGCGGTCAGGGCCGCCCCGGCAACCAGGGCTACCCCGGAAACCAGGGCTACCCCGGCAACCAGGGTGCCGGCCACCACGGTGGTGGCCAGGGGCAGCAGCCCCAGGGGCAGCAGAACGGACACGGGTACCCCAACGGGACCAACGGCCACGGTGCCGGATACGGGTCTCCCGACCGGAATCCAGACGACCGGGGACCCGATGACTCCGGCACGAACGGTGCCGGATACCGGTAACGACCCGCGACACCAGGCGTCAGACCCCGCCGACGGCACCGACGTTCCCAGAACGGACCAGATGACACGATGACCATCAGTGAGCAGCAGGACATGGATCGCGCAGTCGACGAACTCGCCCCGCGCACGCCGAGCGGGCGACACTTCGATCAGCCTCGCGCCGAGGCCGCGATCCGAGAACTGCTGATCGCGGTGGGGGAGGACCCCGACCGCGAAGGCCTGCAACGCACCCCCACCCGCGTCGCCAACGCCTACCGGGAGATGTTCGCGGGTCTCTACACCGACCCCAGCGAGGTGCTGGCCACCATCTTCGACGAGAACCACGACGAACTGGTGTTGGTCAAGGACATCCCGATGTACTCGACCTGCGAACACCACCTCGTGTCGTTCCACGGCGTCGCGCACGTCGGATACATCCCCGGCGAGGGTGGCCAGGTGACCGGGCTGAGCAAACTGGCGCGGGTCGTCGATCTGTACGCCAAGCGTCCGCAAGTCCAGGAACGTCTCACCAGCCAGATCGCCGATGCCATCGTCAATCGGCTCGAGCCGCGCGGGGTGATCGTGGTGATCGAGGCCGAGCACCTGTGCATGGCGATGCGCGGTATCCGTAAACCGGGTGCCACCACCACCACATCGGCGGTGCGCGGGTTGTTCAAGACCAGCGCCGTCTCGCGTGGCGAGGCACTCGACCTGATCTCGCGGACCTGAGCGGCCCACGCGACCCGATGCGTCTGGATGCCGACCGCACCCTCGTGATGGGGGTCATCAACGTCACCGCGGACTCGTTCTCCGATGGCGGCCGCTACCTCGACCTCGACGCGGCGATCGCCCACGGGCATGAACTGATCGCCCAGGGCGCCGACCTCATCGACGTCGGCGGCGAATCCACCCGACCGGGCGCCAGCCGCGTGGACCCGGAGGTGGAGGCGTCGCGGGTCGCGCCGGTCATCAAGGGCCTCGCCGACGCCGGTGTGCCGCTGTCGGTGGACACCATGCGGGCCGCGGTGGCCGAGGCCGCCATCGACGCCGGTGTCACCGTCATCAACGACGTCTCCGGCGGACGCGCCGACGCCGACATGGCCCGAGTCGTGGCCGACTCGGGCCTGCCCTGGATCCTGATGCATTGGCGCCCCGTCGACCGGGTCGCCGCTCATGCCGGTGCACCGTTCACCCACGGCGTCGACGACGCCGGCGGGTACCGCGACGTGGTCGCCGAGGTCAGCGGGGAACTGCTGGCCCAGGTCGACGCGGCCGTCGATGCCGGTGTCGACGCCGATCGGATCATCCTCGATCCGGGCCTCGGCTTCGCCAAGACCGCCGATCACAACTGGGCGCTGCTACACGCCCTGCCCACCCTGGTCGGTCTCGGTTTCCCGGTGCTGGTGGGGGCGTCGCGCAAACGCTTCCTGGGCACCCTGCTGGCCGACGACGGCGAGAGCCGGCCACCGGCGGGACGTGAGATCGCGACCGCGGCCATCTCCACCCTCGCCGCTGCCGACGGTGCCTGGGCGGTCCGTGTGCACGATGTGGCCAAGAGTCGCGATGCCATCGCCGTCGCGAGCGCCTGGCGCCGTGGCGGACGCCGCCGACCCGCCGACGCCGGGTCGGCCGACCCGATACGTCCGACCAGAGCGAGGAACAGCCGATGACCGACCGCATCGAGCTGCGTGGCCTCGTCGTCCGGGGTAACCACGGTGTCTTCGAACACGAACGCCGCGACGGGCAGGACTTCATCCTCGACATCATCCTGTGGCTCGACCTGACCGCGGCGGCTGCCTCCGACGACCTCGACGACACCGTCGACTACGGTGCACTCGCCCAACGCGCCCACGACATCGTGGCCGGCGAACCGCGCAACCTGATCGAGGCCGTCGGCGGTGAGGTGGCCGACGCGCTGATGGACGACGAGCGGATCGCTGCTTGCGAGGTGACGGTGCACAAGCCGTCGGCGCCCATCCCGCTGCAGTTCGCCGACGTCGCGGTGGTGACGCGACGCTCCCGGAAATCGATGAGTTCCCGAAAGTCGATGAGTTGATGACGTATTCACGTGTCGTCCTCTCGGCCGGGTCCAATATCGGTGACCGCACGGCCCACCTGGCCGGTGTGGTCGAACGTCTCGCCGACGACCTCGTGGCGGTCTCACCGATCTACTCCACGGCGCCATGGGGCGGCGTCGCACAGGACGATTTCCTCAACGTGACGATCATCGCGGAGGGCGAGCGTTCTCCCGAGCAGTGGCTCGAGATCTGTCAAGAACTCGAGCAGGCCGCCGACCGTACCCGTGAGGTGCGTTGGGGGCCCAGAACTCTGGACGTCGACGTGATCTCCGTCAGCCGGGACGGCCACGTCGTAACCAGCGCCGATCCCGTCCTGACGCTGCCCCATCCCCGTGCGGCGCAACGCGCCTTCGTGCTGGTGCCGTGGCTCGCCGTCGAACCGGACGCCACGCTGTGGACCGCGCAGGGCGAGCGCCCGGTGGTCGACCTCGTCGCCGAACTCGACCCCGACGAACGCGCCGGAGTCGTGGTGGTCGACGAACTGCCCACACCGAGGCGGCGATGACCGCACCGAAACGTCCACCGGAGGAGAACCAGGAATCCGGGCTCGGCCCCACCCGGGTGCGAGACCTGACCGCCATCGCTGTCGTCGTGGCGATCGTGGCGTGGATACTGGTTCGCTACAACTACGGCAGCCTGCCGCCGATGCCCTTACTGGCCGGCCTGGTGCTGTACATCCTGGCCGCGCTCGAGGCGGTGATCGCGTTCATCGTGCGCGCCCGGGTCGCCTCGCGTGATGTCGGGCGCGCCCGCGGGCAGTTGCATCCGCTGACCGCGGCACGGGTGTTCGCACTGGCGAAATCGTCGGCGATCCTGGGCGCCATCGCGGTCGGGGTGTGGGCCGGGTTGCTCGTGTTCCTGTGGACCCGACACGATCTCGCCGCCGCGCAGCACGACCGGCCCGGCGCGATCGTCGGACTCGTCGGCGGCATTGTGTTGGTGGCGGCCGCCCTCTGGCTCGAATATTGTTGTCGTGCACCCGACGACCCGACCGATGACGCTGTCGAAGGGCATCCGGGGCCTGCTTGACCTCGCCCATAGCACCCGAGGGATTCGTGACTCTCCGCGGTGCTTGGGCAACTTCAGTGCGGTCAGGCGGTAAGTTCACGATCATGACGACCTCGAACGGCCGTTCCACGGAGCCGCGGCGCTCCGGAAGATCGGTGGGACAGTGGCTGCTGGGTCTGCTCATCGTGCTCGCCATCGTGGCCAGCATCCTGATGGTCTTCACCGATCAGTTGTCGATCAGTGGATCGCTGGCGGTGATCGCAGCGCTGTGGGCGGCCGTGATCGGCGCCATCCTGGTGACCAAATTCCGTCGGCAGGCCGAGAGTGCGGAGGCCAAGAGTCGCGATCTGCGGCTGGTGTACGAACTGCAGCTCGAGCGCGAGATCGCGGCCCGGCGCCAGTACGAGCTCGACGTCGAGACCACGATCCGCAAAGAGGTCAGCGCCGAGTCCAACGAGGAGCTCGCCGAACTCAAGGCCCAGGTGCTGGCGCTGCGGTCGAGTCTGGAGACCCTGCTCGGTGAGTCGTTGCCGGATCCGCGGGTCGCACTGCCGAGTGAGAAGTTGCGGGAGCTGGCCTCGGGGATCGGTCAGCCCGGCGGCTACGGCTCCGGATATGGGGGCGGAACCGGTTTCGGCGCGGACTTCGCCACCGACGACAGTGTGCGCGCCGCGCAGGACTTCGCCACCACCGCCCCGGCCGCGGACTCCGGTCGGCGTATCCCTGCCGATGTCGATCCGAACGAGATGACCGAGGTGATCCCGGTGATCACCGATGAGGCGCCCATCTCCGGACGCATCGCGACCGAGGTGCCCAACGACGTCACCGACGATCAGGTGCAGGATGCCGTCCTCGCCGACGAGGAGGCCGGCGCCGAGACGTCCGCGCCCGCCGACGCCTACGTCGACGAGTCGCCCACCGACGAGTGGCCGCCCGCCCAGTCTGCGGCTCCGGTATCCGCTGCTCGCGAGTCTGCTGCTCCAGAGTCTGTGGACGACCTGCCGGCCGACGCCGGGACCGACATCCCGGAGGCTGCCGACGAGGAGTCGGCCCCCGCCGAACCCGCACCGGACAACGCCCGTCCCGAACCGTCGCCGGAGTCGGCGTCGTTCGCTGCGATGGGACGGCACGAGGGCAGCGGCGACGAGTCGAACCCGGCCCTGCAGGGGCGTCGTCGGCGGCGGGGCGAGGACAGCGAGAGTGCTCACTCCGCCGGCCTGCCGGTCTCCGAGCTGCTCAGCCAGCTGCGTCAGTCGGGTGCGCCCGGCGGTGGTCGGCGGCGTCGGGAGGACTGACCGACCGCGTGCCGTGACGCTTGTCGTCACGTGAAGCCTGTCACAGGCGTTGGCCCCGGGCGGTGTTGAGGGCCTAGTCTTGCCCTGCAACGTCTGGTACCCGAGCTCAGCCGGGACTGGAACATTTTCAGCGGAGGACAGTGGTGACCTCACCGAGCGATGATCTCGGCCCGTCCGGGCTGCACGGGGATGCCCCGTATCTGTCCGGCGTTTCCAATCTCCCCACCCCTGCGCGTCTGACCGTCGGATTGATCTCGGCCGGCCGAGTCGGAACCGCACTCGGTGCCGCTCTCGAACAGGCCGGTCACGTGGTGGGCGCGGTGGTGGCCCGTTCCGAGGCCTCCCGACGCCGCGCCGCCGACCGGCTCCCCGAATCCGAGGTCATGGACCTGCAGTCGGTGGTCGCCCGGTCGGAGCTGCTGATCCTGGCCGTCCCCGATGCGGCGCTCGGTGCCGTGGTCGACGAGATCGCCCACAGCGGGGCGCTGCGGCCCAACACGCTGGTCGCGCACACGGCCGGAGCCAGCGGCGTCGCCGTACTCGCGCCGCTCGCCGAACTGGGCGCCCTGCCACTCGCCATCCACCCGGCGATGACCTTTGTCGGCACCGCCGACGACACCACACGGCTGCGGCAGGCCTGTTTCGGTGTGACCGCCGCCGACGAGGTCGGGTATGCGATCGCGCAGGCGCTGGTGCTGGAGATGGGTGGCGAACCGGTGCGCATCGCCGAAGCCGACCGCGTGCTCTATCACGCCGCGTTGGCGCACGGCGCCAACCATCTGATCACCCTCATCACCGACGCGGTGGCCGCGCTCGACGCCGCGATCGACGGGCCCGCCGGCCAGGCCGGGCGGGCCGCGGCCACCGTCGACGGCAGCGGCGCGATGCTCGCCGAACGCATCCTGGGCCCCCTCGTGACGGCATCTCTGCAGAACGTGTTGGAGCTCGGGCCGCGCGCGTTGACCGGGCCGGTCGCCCGCGGCGACGCAAAGGCCGTCGCCGATCATCTCGGCGCGCTGCGGGGGCTGCCCGCCGACGACGCCGGTGCCACCGGCATCGCCGAGGCCTACCGCGTGCTCGCCCGTCGGACCGCAGCCCACACCGCTGCGCCCGCCGAACTCATCGACGTGCTGGAGACGACATGACCACCGACCTCGGCGACAAGCCGTACACGCCAGGCGAACTCACCGTGCATCGGGATCCGGCGACGCTGCACCGGATCACGTCCGCGCTGCGTCGCGCGGGCAAGCGGGTGGCGCTGGTGCCCACCATGGGCGCACTGCATGCCGGCCACCTCGAACTGGTCCGGACCGCGAAGGCCAGCGGCAATACCGTCGTCATCGTGTCGATCTTCGTCAACCCGCTGCAGTTCGGGGCCAACGAGGACCTCGATGCCTACCCGCGCACGTTCGACGCCGACTGCGAGTTGCTGCGGCCGCTCGGGGTGGAGGTGGTGTTCGCGCCCACGGCCGCCGACATGTATCCCGACGGGCAGCGCACGATGGTCCATCCGGGCTCGGCCGGCGCCGTGCTCGACGGCGCGTCTCGGCCCACCCATTTCGCCGGCATGCTCACCGTGGTCCTCAAGCTGCTCACCATCGTCGCGCCGCATGCGGCGTACTTCGGGGAAAAGGACTACCAGCAGCTGGTCCTGATCAAGCAGATGGTCGACGACCTGAACCTCGACGTCGACGTCGTGGGCGTGCCGACGGTGCGGGAGAGCGACGGTCTGGCGATGTCGTCGCGCAACCGGTACCTCGACGAGGAGCAACGCGAGCTGGCCACCACGTTGTCGGCGGCGCTGGTCGCCGGTGCCCATGCCGCGGCCGGCGGACGCGACGCGATCCTCGCCGCTGCGCAGTCGGTGCTCGACGCCAATCCCGAGATCGAGGTGGACTACCTCGCGCTCACCGACCGTCAACTCGGCGAACCACCCGAGTTGGGCGACGGACGGCTGTTGGTCGCCGCCCGGGTCGGCGCGGCACGCCTCATCGACAACGTGGGCGTCGCGATCGGCACCGGTTTCGCCGGTCGCGACCCCGAACAGATCCACCACTGACACCAGATCACCCACCGAAGGGAATCGCATATGTTCCGCACCATGATGAAGTCGAAGATCCACCGGGCCCGGGTCACCCAGGCCGACCTGCACTATGTGGGATCGGTGACCATCGACCAGGATCTCCTCGACGCCGCCGACCTGCTCGAGGGTGAACAGGTCACCATCGTCGACATCGACAACGGTGCCCGCCTCGAGACCTATGTCATCGCCGGCGAACGCGGCTCCGGTGTCATCGGCATCAACGGCGCCGCAGCGCATCTCGTACACCCTGACGATCTGGTGATCATCATCGCCTATGGCATCGTGAACGAGCAGGAGCTGCGCGAGTACTCGCCCTCGGTCGTGTTTGTCGATGACCGCAACCGTGTCCTCGAGGCCGGCGACGACCCGGCCCGTGTGCCCGCCGGCTCAGGGTTGCGTGACCCGCGCGAGCTCGTCGACACCGCGGTGTAGTCGCGTCCATGCTGCTGACCGTCGACATCGGGAACACCAACATCCATCTCGGGGTCTTCGCCGGCTCGGGCGAACACGCAACAATGGTGCGCGACTGGCGTATCCACACCGAGCCGAACCTGACCTCCGACGAGCTCGCGCTGCTGATCCGCGGCCTGCTGGGCTCCGACATCGAGCAGGTGACCGGTGTCGCGGCGCTGTCCACGGTTCCGTCGCTGCTGCGTGAGCTGCGGGTGATGGTGCCGCGCTACTTCGGCGACGGCCATCACCACATCCTGCTGGAACCCGGTGTGCGGACCGGCGTTCCGCTACTGGTGGACAACCCCAAAGAGGTAGGCACCGACCGTGTCGCCAACTGTGTTGCCGCCCACCACAATTATCCGAAGGCGCCGTGCATCGTGGTGGCCTTCGGCACCGCCACCGTGGTGGATGCGGTGTCGGCGAAGGGGGAGTTCCTCGGCGGTGCCATCGCCCCCGGCGTGAACCTCGCGGTAGAGGCGCTCTCCGAACACACCGTCACGGTGCGAAAGGTGGAGTTGATGCCCCCGCGCAGCGTGCTGGGCAAGAACACCGTCGAGGCGCTGCAGTCGGGCATCCTGTACGGGTTCGCCGGTCAGGTCGACGCGCTGGTGGACCGCGTGCGTGACACCGTCGCCGGCTTCGACGGCGACGACGTGTCCGTGGTGGCCACCGGCTTCCTGGCGCCGTTGATGTTCGACGAATGCGAAACGCTCACCGCCCATCACCCCTACCTGACCCTCGACGGGTTGCGGCTGGTGTACGAGCGGTCAAAGCAGCAGCGTCGGCGCTGAGGTTCCGATTGTCGCCGAACCTGATCTCGATACACTCCTCACTCCGTTCGTCGTTACTCGATCAGCGGAGTGGGTGCCTGTCGGTGCGCGAAGAGCGAGGCGTCAGCCGCCCTACGTGACGACTCTCCGCAGGGGTCGGGGTGCGACCCTCCGCAGGCTCCGGGTCTCAGGGGCCGGGGGTGACGACTTCCACCACGTCTCGGATCTGTGCAGGTCTGGTGCAGAGTGTGATTCTGTGGCACACTTTTCGCCGTGATCAAGAGCTGTCTGGAGTGTTGTCAGGGCTGAGTTCCGCATCTGCGGCCGCCCTTCTTCGACGCCCCCCGCTCACTCGATTACTTTCAGGACCTCACATGACCGCCGTCCTCGGTACCCCCATCACCACTGTCACAACGTCCGCCGACGCCACGCCGCTGTCGGCCCAGGCCGCCGACTACGAGAAGCTGGTGCGCTCCGGCCACACACCCGTCGACGTCCGTAGCCAGCGCAAACGCCAGGCCGACGGTGTGCTTTCCGGGGCGCTGGCCGTCGACGCCGCCGAACTCCTCACCCGTCTCACCCCGGGGACGCCGGAGTCCCTGCGTTCGGCCCATACCGACGCCCGCTGGCTGCTGATCAGCGACGACGGTCACGAGGCCGAGTGGCTGGCCTGGCATCTGCAGGCGCGCGGCATCGCCGGGGCGGTGTTCGTGGTCGGCGGGTTCCGCGCCCTGCGCCGGGCGCATGTCGCCGGCACCATCAGCGAACAGGAACTCGCCGCGATCTCCGCCCACTGAACCGGCGCGGCGGGCTGCTCGACCGGGCAACGGGCGCGACACCTGATTCCGATAAGGTCTCGGGGGTGAGCAACTCCCCGACCACGCAGAACGCGCCCGTAGACACTGCCGACGACAACGCCCCGGAACAACTCCGGATCCGTCGGGAGAAGCGCGACCGCATCCTGGGCGAGGGGCGCGAGGCCTACCCGGTCTCCATCGCGCGTACACACAGTCTGTCGGAGATCCGGGCCGCCCATCCCGACCTCGAGGCGGGCACCGAGACCGGCGAGATCGTCGGGGTGACCGGCCGCATCATCTTCCTGCGCAACAAGGGCAAGCTGTGTTTCGCCACCCTGCAGGAGGGGGACGGTACCCAGTTGCAGGCGATGATCAGCTTCAACGGTGTCGGCGAAGAGGCGCTGACCCGATGGAAGGCCGATGTGGACCTCGGTGACATCGTCTTCGTGCACGGCGAAGTGATCAGTTCACGCACCGGCGAGTTGTCGGTGATGGCCGATTCCTGGGAGATGGCGTCGAAGGCGTTGCGTCCCTTGCCCGTCGCGCACAAGGAGATGAACGAGGAGACCCGGGTCCGGCAACGCTACGTGGACCTCATCATGCGGCCGGAGGCGCGAGCGAATGCGCGAACCCGCATCGCGGTGATGTCCGAACTGCGAAATGCGTTGTCCCGCAGAGACTTTCTCGAGGTCGAGACCCCGATGCTGCAGACGCTGCACGGGGGTGCCGCAGCCCGTCCGTTCGTGACGCATTCGAACGCCTTCGACATGGATCTCTATCTGCGGATCGCGCCGGAGCTGTTCCTCAAGCGGTGCATCGTCGGCGGGATCGAGCGGGTCTTCGAGATCAACCGCAACTTCCGCAACGAGGGCGCCGACTCCACCCATTCGCCGGAGTTCGCGATGCTGGAGACCTATCAGGCCTACGGCACCTACGACGACGCTGCGGTGATGACTCGCGAACTGGTGCAAGAGGTCTCACAGGGAGCGCTGGGCACCCTGACGCCGACGATGGCCGACGGTAGCGAGTACGACCTGTCGGGGGAGTGGACGTCGCTGCAGATGTACCCGTCGCTGTCGGAGGCGCTGGGGAGCGAGATCGTCCCGATGAGTGGCGATGCCGGCACCAGCGTCGACGAACTGCTGTCGATCGCCGATCGGGTGGGACTCGAGGTCCCTAAGGACAAGGGCTACGGGCATGGCAAGCTCGTCGAAGAGCTCTGGGAGCACATGGTGGGGCAACATCTGTCGCAGCCGGTGTTTGTTCGTGACTTCCCGGTCGAGACATCGCCGCTGGTGCGAGCGCACCGCACCGTCGCGGGGGTGGTCGAGAAGTGGGACCTGTATGTGCGCGGCTTCGAACTCGCCACCGGCTATTCCGAGCTCGTCGACCCGGTCATCCAACGGGAGCGGTTCGTCGATCAGGCGCGGCTGGCCGCGGCCGGCGACGATGAGGCGATGCGTCTGGACGAGGAGTTCCTCGCCGCGATGGAGTACGGTATGCCCCCGACCGCCGGCACCGGCATGGGCATCGACCGCCTGCTGATGGCGCTGACCGGTCTCGGGATCCGCGAGACGATCCTGTTCCCGCTGGTCAAGCCGCGTTCGTGAGCCTGCCGTCGCGCGTCGGGAGTTCGTCGGTGACCAACCCCCGACGCGCAGAGACCGGCTAGCTGTTGGTGGTCCAGAGTGGCGGCAGGAACGGGAAGAGCGCGTTGTGGGTACCCGCGATCACATCCCAGATCGGCAGCCACACATTGTTGTAGACATCGGTGCCGGACAGCCAATAGCCGAGCTCCAGAATTGATTCCGTACTTCCCACGTCACTTGCCCTTCTGCCCAGGTCGGTGTGCACGATTCGGCACGGTCGGAACAATATCGGACACCGATCTGCCGACCGGCAGTGGGGTTAGGTTTGCCTAGCCAATACTCGGCAACGACGCCTGTGGATCGCAACCACACGGAGAACTGGCATCCACACAGGTTGTAACCGCCGTGGATGTCAGTTCCCCATGTGGTTTGCGTTGCGTCCCCGCCTGCGTGGTCACACGAGTGTGGGTAGTTGCCGCTTGAGGATCTTGCCGGCCGCGTTACGCGGAAAGGCTTCGACGAACACCACCGATCGGGGCACCTTGAAGTTGGCCAGGTGCTCCCTGGCGTAGGCGATGACCGACGACTCGTCCAGCTCGGTGCCGTCGCGCACGGTCACGTAGGCGCGGCCGACCTCGCCGAGGCGTTCGTCCGGCACCCCGATCACCGCGGATTCGGTGATCCCGTCCAGTCGTGCGAGGGTCTGCTCGATCTCGGCGGGATAGACGTTGAAGCCTCCGCAGATGTACATGTCCTTGAGGCGGTCGGTGATCTTCAGATTGCCGCGGTCGTCGATGGTGCCGATGTCGCCGGTGTGCAGCCAGCCGTCGTCGTCGATCGTCTCCTTCGTGGCGGCCGGGTCGTCGAGGTAGCCGCGCATCACCATGGTGCCGCGGGCCAGCACCTCACCCTGCTCCGACAACGCGATCTCCATGCCCTCGAACGCTCGGCCGCAGGTATTGGCGACGGTCTCGTCGTCGTCATCGGGAGTGCAGGTGGACACGAACCCGCTGGCCTCGGTCAGTCCGTATGCGGTGATGACGGTGTCGACGCCGAGGTCGCTCTGGAGTCGCTCGATCAGGACGACCGGCACGATCGCGGCGCCGGTCACCACCAGCCGCAGCGACGACAGGTCGTGCCCGGCCCGCGTCGGGTCGTCAAGGATCGTCTGGAAGATGGTGGGCGCCCCTGGGAAGACGGTGGCGCGCTGGGTTGCGGCGAGCCTCATGGCCTCGGCCGGCGAGTACACCGCCAGCGGCAGCATCGTCGAACCGAACAGCGCGCACGGCAGGATGCCGGCCTTGTAGCCGAAGGTGTGAAAGTACGGGTTCACCATCAGGTAGCGGTCGTCGGCGTTCAGTCGGCCGTTGGCGCCCCACGCGTGCGAACCGGCGATCGTCTGCTGGTGTTCGGCCAGTACACCTTTGGACTTGCCGGTGGTGCCAGAGGTGAACAGGATGTCGGAGATGTCGTCGGGGGCCACGGA
Source organism: Gordonia sp. Z-3 (assembly GCF_036233855.1). Lineage (NCBI taxonomy): Bacteria > Bacillati > Actinomycetota > Actinomycetes > Mycobacteriales > Gordoniaceae > Gordonia > Gordonia sp. Z-3. The sequence goes on along the minus strand of NZ_JAZARS010000014.1, from coordinate 13,818 downwards.
ATCCGCGCGTTTCTCGGCTTCTGCGCGTGTCTCCGGGGTGGCGCGATCGAGAAAGTCCGTCCACTCGACGGCGCCGTCGGGAATGGTGGAGGAGTTCTCGAATACCACGCCAACGACGGTGTCGGGCATCGCGGCGTGGTGATCGCGCATCAGTTCGGCCAGGTGATCGCCGCCCAGGAACTCGGAGGACACGATCACCGCGCGGGCGGCGGAACGCTCGATGATCTCGATCGCCTCACCGGCGGTGTAACGGGTGTTCAGCGGCACCAGCGTCGCGCCCGCATACTGCACACCGAGCGCGGCGATCGGCCAGTGATAGCTGTTCGGAGCCCAGATGGCGACGCGATCACCCGCGCCGATTCCCGACGCGATCAGCGCGGCGGCGCAGGTGCGTACCTGATGGGCGAATTGTGACCAGGTCAATTCCAGATGTGGTGTGTCCGACGATGTCCACTGGTCGTCGATGATGGCGGTGCGTGCCGGCCAGGTCTGTTCGGCCCTGCGCAGGGCAGCAGGGGTCGTCAGGATCGCCTCCATGCCCCCAACCTAGCACTTGCTTGGTGCGCTAAGCTAGCGGCCATGACCTCGATCAACCTGGCCGACCGGGCGGTCGACCTCGGCGAATGGGCGCAATCTGTGCCAGATGCCGATGAACAGTTCGCTCGTGCCGTGCGGACCTGGCTCGACGAGAACCTCGTCGGCGAGTTCGCACACCTCAAGGGGCGCGGCGGTCCGGGCAGCGAGCACGAGTTCTTCAGCGAGCGACTTGCATGGGATCGTCATCTGGCTCGGTCGGGCTGGACCTGCCTCGGCTGGCCGGCCCGATACGGAGGCCGGGGTGCCACGTTGGAACAGCGCATCATCTTCCATCAGGAGTACGCGCGCGCCGACGCCCCGGCGCGCGTCAACCACCTCGGTGAAGAGCTCCTGGGGCCCACCCTGATCGAGTACGGCACCGAGGGGCAGAAGCGACGCTTCCTGCCCGGCATCGTCGACGTCACCGAGTTGTGGGCGCAGGGCTACTCCGAACCCGGCGCCGGGTCCGACCTCGCCGGGGTCTCGACCAACGCTGCGCTCGACGACGCCGGAGAGCGGTGGGTCATCAACGGGCAGAAGATCTGGACGTCGCTGGCCCACGTCGCGCAGTGGTGTTTCGTCATCGCCCGGACCGAGAAGGGCTCATCGCGGCACGCCGGGCTGAGCTTCCTGCTGGTACCGCTCGAGCAGCCTGGTGTCACCGTCCGACCCATCCAACAGCTCACGGGTACATCGGAATTCAACGAGGTGTTCTTCGACGACGCGGTGACCGAGGCGGACCTCATCGTCGGCGAACCGGGTGACGGTTGGAAGGTCGCGATGGGCCTGCTGCAGTTCGAGCGGGGTGTCTCCACCCTCGGTCAGCAGGTCGGCTTCGAGCGGGAATGGCGCAACCTGGCCGAGATCGCACGACGCAACGGAGCGGCCCACAACCCGGAGATCGCTTCACGGTTGACGCGCGCCTGGATCGGTTTGAAGGTGATGCGCGCCAATGCCCAACGTACCCTCGCCGGCGACATCGTCTCCGGCGCCGGCGCCGCCTCGGTGTCGAAACTGTTGTGGGCCAACTGGCATCGCGACCTCGGCGAACTCGCGATGGCGATCATCGGTGCACCGTCGCTGATCGGCCCGACCCACACCGCCGAAGGCAGCGAGAACGACATCACCGACCCCGATCACGTCGAACTCGACGAATGGCAACGCCTGTTCCTGTTCACCCGCGCCGACACCATCTATGGCGGTTCGAACGAGGTGCAGCGCAACATCATCGCCGAGCGCGTGCTCGGCCTACCGCGAGAGGCCCGATCGTGACAGAAACCGCTGTCGATCCATCCGTCGTCCGTTCGCCGCTGGCAACACCGCCGGCCGAGACACCCGGACACGGACTGCTCCTCGGCCGCAAAGTCGTGGTGACCGCCGCCGCCGGCACCGGCATCGGCTTCGCCACCGCGCGCCGCGCGCTGCTCGAAGGTGCCGACGTGGTGATCAGCGATTGGCACGAACGCCGACTCGGCGAGGCGCAGGAAAAGCTCGCGGCCGAGTTCACCGATCGCACCGTCGGTCAGATCGTCTGCAACGTCCAGGAATCCGTGCAGGTCGATGCGCTGATCGAGGCTGCGGCAGGCGAACTCGGCCGCATCGACGTGCTGGTCAACAATGCCGGCCTCGGCGGCGAGACACCGGTCGCCGACATGACCGACGAGGAATGGGACCGCGTCCTCGACATCACGCTCAACGGGACCTTCCGTGCCACCCGTGCGGCGCTGCGCTACTTCCGTGGCGTCGATCACGGCGGGGTCATCGTCAACAACGCATCGGTACTCGGTTGGCGCGCCCAACGCGGCCAGGCGCACTATGCGGCGGCCAAGGCCGGCGTGATGGCGCTGACCCGCTGCTCGGCCGTGGAGGCCGCCGACTTCGGTGTCCGGATCAACGCGATCGCACCGTCGATCGCCAAGCATCCCTTCCTGGCGAAGGTGACCAGCGACGAACTCCTCGACGAACTCGCCGCCAAGGAGGCGTACGGGCGGGCCGCCGAAGTCTGGGAGGTCGCCGCCACCATCGCCATGCTTGCCAGCGACTACACCACCTATCTCACCGGCGAGGTCGTCTCGATCTCCAGCCAGCGTGCCTGACCACAGAACAGGAGCCATGACATGACCACACCGCAGGCCTACATCGTCGACGCCATCCGCACCCCGGTCGGCAAGCGCAACGGTTCGCTCGCCAAGACCCACCCGGCGGATCTGGGCGCCCACGTGCTGACCTCTCTCGTCGAACGCACCGGGATCGACCCGAACGTGGTCGACGACGTGGTCTTCGGTTGCGTGGATGCCATCGGACCGCAGGCCGGCAACATCGCGCGCACCGCCTGGCTGGCCGCGGGGCTCCCGCTCGCCATACCGGGGACCACCGTGGATCGGCAGTGCGGGTCGTCGCAGCAGGCCATCCACTTCGCCGCGCAGGGCGTGATGAGCGGAACACAGGACGTCGTGGTCGCCGGCGGTGTGCAGAACATGAGCGCGATCCCTATCTCGCAGGCCATGATCGCCGGCCAGGAACTCGGCTTCACCACGCCTACCGCAGAATCCGCAGGGTGGCGCGAACGCTTCGGCGATGCCGCGATCTCCCAGTTCAACGGCGCCGACATGATGGCCAACAAGTGGGACATCTCCCGCGAGGACATGGAGCGCTGGGCGCTGCAGTCCCACGAGCGCGCTCGTGCCGCGATCGCCGAGGGCCGTTTCGACAACGAGACCGCGGCGCTCGGGGACTGCGTCGTCGACGAGTGCCCGCGCGAGACGTCGATGGAGAAGATGGCCGGGCTCGCCCCGTTGGCTGAGGGATCGCGGCTGACCGCGGCGGTGTCGTCGCAGATCTCCGACGGCGCGTCGGCCACCCTGGTGGTCTCGGAGAAGGCGCTCAAGGAGTACGGGCTGACGCCGCGCGCTCGCATCCACCACATGTCCGTGCGCGGCGACGACCCGGTGATGATGTTGTCGGCGCCCATCCCGGCGACCGCCTACGCGCTGCAGAAGACCGGGCTGTCGATCGACGACATCGACGTGGTCGAGATCAACGAGGCGTTCGCGTCGGTGGTGCTCTCGTGGCTGAAGGAGACCGGCGCCGATCCGGCAAAGGTCAATCCGAATGGCGGCGCCATCGCGCTCGGACACCCGCTGGGTGCCACCGGGGCCAAGTTGTTCGCCACCCTGCTCAACGAACTCGAGCGGTCGGGTGGTCGCTACGGTCTGCAGACCATGTGTGAGGGCGGCGGTACCGCGAACGTGACCATCGTCGAGCGGCTGAGCTGACTGCGCCCCGGTCTCCTCGTCGATGAAATGGCGCAGTACAGACCAGCAACGTCGGCCGGGGGCTTCTGACTACGCATGTAGTCGTATATCCTGCTGTGACGCACTGCATAGTATGCTGGAACAAGTGCGGGGGATTGTTTCAAACAGGCCCTCGTGTCGACCGGCACTACACGAAGGATCGCAATGACCAAACCAGCAGAGGTGAACACCGCGGCCGCCGGCCGGGTGTCGTCGGAAGCCCACTCCATGACCGAGCTGCTGGAGATCCAGCGCGCGGCGTTCCTGCGTGACGGCATCCCGGACGCGAAGACCCGCATCGATCGCATCACGCGCCTGTCGTCGCTGCTCCTGGACAACTCGGAGGAGATCGCGGCGGCGCTGGAGGCCGACTTCGGATCGCGGCCCCGTGAACTGTCGATGGCGACCGACATCGTCGGCTGCATGATCGACCTCACCCACCAGCGGCGGCACGCCGAGAAGTGGATGAAGGAGGTCAATGTCGCCAAGGGGCAGGGCCTGGCCGGCTTCAAGCAGCGACTGCGCCACGACCCGCTCGGCGTCGTCGGCATCATGGGCCCGTGGAACTTCCCGCTGAACCTGACCTTCGTGCCCGCCGGCTCGGCATTCGCCGCCGGTAACCGGGTGCTGATGCGTCCGTCGTCGGTCACCGCGCGCACCACCGACGTGATCGCCAAGCATGCGCCGGACTACTTCTCCATCGAAGAACTCGCCGTCATCACCAGCAAGCACGGCTCGGGGTCGGACTTCGCGAAACTGAAGGTCGACCACATGTTCTTCACCGGTTCGCCGGAGGTCGGTTCGTCGGTCGCGCAGGAGGCCGCGAAGAACCTGGTCCCGGTCACCCTGGAACTCGGTGGTAAGAACCCGGCCGTGGTGGACCCCGACGCCGACATCGACAAAGCCGCGAAGTTCTTGGCCGACGCGCGCATGGTCAACGGTGGTCAGGTCTGCCTGTGCCCCGACTATGTGTTCGTCCCCGAGGCCAAGCTCGGCGAGTTCACCGACAAGGTGATCGCGCGGTGGAAGGAGAAGTTCCCGACGATCCGGTCGAATACCGAGTACACCTCGACGATCAACGAGAAGAACTTCACCCGCATCGTCGGTCTGATCGAGGATGCCGAACAGCTGGGCGCCACCAAGCACCAGGTCATCCCGGCCGGCGAATCATTGCCGGACGCCGAGGCCCGTAAGATCCCGCCGACGCTGCTGACCGGGGTCAAGGCCGGCATGAAGATCGAGGAGGACGAGGTCTTCGGTCCGGTGTTGACGGTGTATCCGTACCGGGAGCTGTCCGAGGCGATCAGCCACATCAGCAGCCACCCGCATCCGCTGACGATGTACTGGTCCGGCGACGACAACGCGAACTACAAGAAGCTCATCGACGGCACCCGCAGCGGTTCGGTCAACGCCAACGACTTCGCCACGCATCTGTTCAGCTTGGAACTGCCGTTCGGCGGTGTCGGCAAGAGTGGCATGGGCGCCTACCACGGCCGCACGGGCTTCGAGACGTTCAGCCACGCGCGCGCGGTGACGGTGTCGACGCTGCCGGTCTCGATCGCCGAGATGATGTCGCCCCCGTTCACCAATCGGGACAAGAAGATGACCAACGGTCAGCTCAAGATGTGGGCGCGCTTCAACCGCAAGGCCATCAAGAAGAACAAGAAGCGCTGACGTAAGTTTCTCTCACAGGACTTCTCACCGGGAGTCGCTCGCTTGGCCGGGTTCGCATCGCGCGGGCCCGGCCAAGCGCTTGCTAGGGTGAACCCATGGCCCCACGTACCGGCACCGTCACCGGCTCCACCAGACGTGACGAGCTGCTGGCCACGGCCGGCCAGATGTTCGCCGAACAAGGGCTGCGATCCACCACGGTGCGCGACATCGCCGATGCCGCGGGGATCCTGTCCGGAAGTCTGTATCACCATTTCGACTCCAAAGAGTCGATGGTCGACGAGATCTTGCGCGGCTTCCTCGAGGATCTGTTTGCCCGGTACCGCGAGATCGCCGCGGCCGGTCTCACCGCCGCGGAGACGTTGCGTCGGCTCGTCGTCGCGTCGTTCGAATCGATCGATGCGCAGCGCAATGCGGTCGCCATCTATCAGGACGAAGCCAAACGTCTTGCGGCGCAGGAGCGATTCGGCTACATCGGTGAACTCAACACCGAGTTCCGGCAGCTCTGGCACGCGGTGCTGCGGCGCGGCGTGGACGACGGTGAGTTCCGTGCCGACCTCGACGTCGAACTGGCCTACCGCTTCCTGCGCGACACCGTCTGGGTGGCAGTGCGCTGGTACCGGCCCGGAGGTGCGTTGTCGGCCGACGACATCGCCGAGCAGTATCTGTCGATCGTGCTGGACGGAATGCTGCCGCGCTGATCCCCCGAGCTTGCGGGCGTCACCACGCGGTCCCTGCGGAGCCGTTGATAGTGTGACCTGCGTTACGAGCAAAGGGGCACGCCATGACAGAGCGCTACACACCCACAACCGCCGCAGCCATCGACACGGTCCGCCAGCACACCCTCGGTGACCTGCTGCGTCGCACTGCATTGCGCGTGCCCGACAAGGTCGCGGTCATCAACGGCACCACGACCCTGACCTTCGCCGACTTGGACCGTGCGGCGAACCGGTGCGCGAACGCGCTGTCGTCGCGTGGCGTGGTCAAGGGCGACCGGATTGCGCTTGTCAGCCACAACTGCTGGCAGTTCGCAGTCCTGCACTATGCCTCGGCGCGTCTGGGCGCGGTGCTCGTCCCGGTGAACTTCGGCCTCGGACCCGAGGAGATCAGTTTCATCCTCGACCATTCGGGTGTGAGTGTCGTGGTGACCGAGGACGCGCTGGCGCCGACGGTCAGCAAGGCGATGGAGTTGTCGGGATTGACCGACGCCGTCCGCGGCTGGATTCCGATGGGTGGGGTATCCGCGGAGGCGGGCTGGGAGAGTGTCGACGAATGGATGACCACCGGTGACGAGTCCGTGCCGCAGGTGGCCATCGCCGATGACGACCCGCTGCGTCTGATGTACACCAGCGGCACCGAGTCGCGACCCAAGGGTGTATTGCTGTCATCGAAATCCTTGATCAGCCAGTATGTCTCGTGTGCCATCGACGGCGGAATGAGTGGTGACGACGTAGAGATCCACTCCTTGCCGCTGTTCCATTGCGCGCAGCTCGACTGCTTCCTGTCGGTCGACGTCTACCTCGGCGCCACCAGTATCATCCTGCCCGGGCCCGACCCCGCGGCGATGCTCGAGACGATCGAGCAACGGAAGGTGACGAAACTGTTCTGTCCGCCCACGGTGTGGATCTCGCTGTTGCGGCACCCGGACTTCGACCGGCGTGACCTGTCGTCGTTGCGCAAGGGCTACTACGGCGCGTCCGCCATGCCCGTCGAAGTACTCCGTGAACTCGGCGAGCGACTCCCCGACGTCTCGCTGTGGAACTTCTATGGCCAGACCGAGATGTCGCCGTTGGCAACGATTCTGCAGCCACACGAGCAACTCGACCGGGCGGGCTCGGCCGGTCGTGCCGCGCTCAACGTGGAGACCCGGGTCGTCGACGACGAGGACAATCCGGTCCCCACCGGTGAGGTGGGCGAGATCGTGCATCGCAGCCCGCACGCCTCGCTCGGCTACTACAACGACGAGGACAAGACCGCGGACGCCTTCCGCAACGGCTGGTTCCACTCCGGCGACCTCGGCATCATCGACGCCGACGGCTATCTCTCGGTGGTGGACCGAAAGAAGGACATGATCAAGACCGGCGGTGAGAACGTGGCCTCCCGCGAGGTGGAGGAGGCCATCTATCTGCTCGACGGAGTCGCCGAGGTGGCGGTGTTCGGTGTGCCGCACCCGAAGTGGATCGAAGCAGTGGCCGCAGTCGTGGTGCCCAAACAGGGGGTGACGCTGACCGAGGAGCAAGTGTCCGACCACGTGGCGGGCGTTCTCGCCGGCTACAAGCGACCCAAATACGTGGTACTCGCCGACGCGCTGCCGAAGAACCCCAGCGGGAAGATCCTCAAGAAGGATCTGCGAGTGCGGCACGCGGACATCGCCGAGGCCTGAGCCGGCTCACGGCGCCCGCCGTCACCCCAACGTGCCGAGCGCCTTCAATCGGCCCTGCGCCTGCGTCATGATCGACTGGACCAGTTCGTCGCAGCTGGGCAGATCGTCGATCATGCCCACCACCTGACCGGACGCGAGCACCCCGGCCCGGGTGTCTCCCTGGACGAGACCGGCCCGCAACAGCATGGGGGTGTTGCCGGCCATGATGATCTGTTGCCAGCTGCGCTCGCCAGACTTGCGCATCGTGCGTCCGTCGCGGAGCATCGTCGTCCACTTCATGCCGGTCAACTGTTTGAACTCGTTGGCGTTGCGGGCCGCTGCGATCAACGCCGTGGCGCGGCTGCCACTTTCGAGGGCCTCGACCAGAGGAGTGCGCAGGACGCGATGCGGCATGCCGTCGACTTTCACTGACACCACGGTGTCACCGAGACCGCGGCCCAGGTATTCCTGTTTGACGGCGTCGGGGACGGCGCTGTCGGAGGTCAGCAGGAATCGGGTGCCCATCGCGACTCCCTCGGCGCCGTATGACAGCGCAGCCACCAGGCCGCGGCCGTCGAAGAATCCGCCCGCTGCCACCACCGGTATACCGTTGCTTCCCAAAGCGTCCAGCACCGACGGCAGCAGCAGGGTGGTGGCCACCGGACCGGTGTGCCCGCCGCCTTCACCGCCCTGCACGATGACCGCATCGGCGCCCCACGACGCCACCTTGACCGCGTGCTTGGCAGCGCCGATGGACGGGATCACCACGACCCCGTTCTCCTTCAGCTTCGCGATCAACTCCTGCTTCGGCGCGAGGGCAAAGGACGCCACTCGCACCCCTTCGCGGATCAGCAGATCGATCCGCTGCGGTGCGTCGGTGGCATCAGCCCGGATGTTGACGCCGAACGGCTTGTCGGTCAACGACTTCGTCTTGGCGATCGCCGCTTCGAGTTCGTCGTAGGTCATCGTCGCCGAGGCGAGGATGCCCAGCCCGCCGGCATTCGAGGTTGCCGAGGTGAGCGACGGCCCGGACACCCAGCCCATGCCGGTCTGCACAATCGGGTACTCGATGCCGACGAGTTCGGTGAATCGGGTCGACAATCCCGCCGCACGTGCTGCGGCACTCATTTCACTTCTCGATTCCGTACGCCCTTGGGATCGAGGACATCCCGGATCAGAGCCAGCTCCTCATCGGAGGGTAGACGTGTGTTCGGAGCGTCGGCGAGACCGGCGATGTCGAACCCGGTGTTCTCCGCGACCTCGTCGGCCGTGACGCCCGGATGCAACGACCGTGCCCGCATGGTGTGTTCTGGGCCCTCGAAGTCGAAGACGCCCAGATTGGTGACCACCCGCGGGATATTCAGATAGCGAAACGCCGGATTGTCGGGATCGACCTTGTCGTAACCGACCCCGGAGACGATGTCGACGTGCTCGGTGAACACCCGCGTGGTGTGGCGGGCCACCCAATAGCTCGTCGGGTGATTGATGGTGTTGCCGGGCGCGCCGCGCACGCCGAACATCTGGCGGGTCGGATGCTGCAACGGCCCGAAGGCCGACAGGTTCTGATTGCCGTAACGGTCGATCTGGTTGGCGCCCATCACCACGTGGCGACGTCCCGAGGCGACCACGTCGAAGACCTTCCGGAACGGCATCCAGCCCTCGATGGGTCCGGACTTGCCGATCGGCGGGGTGTCGGCGAGGACGAGTGCCTCACCATCGGTGATGAGCAGGTCGGGTTCGATGGTCAGTCGGGCCAGGCGGGCGCCGATCAACGGGGTCGGTGCCATCGGCGAGGCCATGATCTCGCCTGCACCGGAGAAGATCTCGGCACACGCCACGACGCAGATCTCGGCGCGGGTGATTTCGACTGGCTCGGTCGGTGAAGAACTCGTATCGGCGGCGGTGCTCATTGCTTGTCCTCCTGCTCGCTCTGCCATTCGGTGACGGCGCGCTGATAGTCGGCCTCGTCGACCTCGAGGAAGCGCTTGGCAAAGGCCGCCCACGTCTGCGGGTCTTTGGCCGATTCCACGTAGAACTGCTGGAACTTCTCATCACGGCCGTACTCGCCGGCAAAGGTGAAGTGTGCGCCGTTCGGTGCATGCACGACGCGATCGACATTCATCCGGTTCAGTAGCAGTCGTTGCGTGGGAACGGTTTTCACGAGCACCTCGGTGGACACGATCTGGTCGGTCTCCAGGTAGCGACGTTCGGCGGCGCCGCAGAAGATGTCGTCCATGTACGGATCGACGCCGGTATAGGCGGCGTTGCCGCGATTGTCGGCGAGATCGAGATGGACGAATGCGGCATCGAGGCGCAGCGCGGGCATGGCGATCAGGGTCTCGGTCCTCCCGTCGGCCGCCGGATAGGGGGAATCGACCGTCCTCAGTTCGCCGTCCCAGAAGTTGGGCACGTCCGAGCCGAGTCCGGCGCGGATCGGCAGGAACGGCAGTCGCGCGGCGGCGGCTTCGAGGCCGCACTTGACCATGCCCTCATCCATCTCACGGGCCTCGAGCGTGCCCGACGTGCGGGCCTTCGCGAACCACGGGTCGTAGAACGGCGCCGAGTCCAAGGACACGAAGCCGTAATAGGCGCGTCGGACCTTGTCTGCCGCGCAGAGCAATCCGAGATCCGGGCCGCCGTAGGTGACGACGGTCAGATCCTTGACGTCGGAGCGGGCGAGCGCACGGACCAGCGCCATCGGCTTGCGGCGCGAGCCCCATCCGCCGATGCCGATGGTCATGCCGTCACGCAGTTCGCCGATGACCTCGTCGAGGGAACTGGTCTTGTCGGTCGGGGTGGCCGTCATCAGGCGCGTCCTCCGTTGCTGTTCGATCCGGCAGTGTCGAGGACCTTGCCGGTGCTGACGAAGGCGTCGCGATGTTCGTCGGCTACGCCGGCCAGATTGAGTTCGAAGGTGAAGCCCTGCTCGAGTCGGTAGCTGCTCTTCACATCGACCGGATCGATGTGATTGATGGCCTCTTTGGCGGCCCGGATCACTCGGGTGTCCTTGGTGGCGATCTGCTCGGCGACCTCCATCGCCGCGTCCAGCAGGTCGGCCCGGGGCACGACGCGGTAGACCGAACCGAAGTGTTCGAGCTGCTGGGCGGTCACATTCTGCGCGGTGTAGTAGAGCGTGCGCATCATGTGTTGCGGTACCAGCCGGGCCAGGTGGGTGGCCGCCCCGAGGGCGCCGCGATCCACCTCGGGCAGGCCGAAGACGGCATCGTCGGAAGCGATGATGACATCGGCATTGCCGACCAGACCGATCCCGCCGCCGACGCAGAAGCCGTTGACCGCCACGATCACCGGCACCTTGCAGTCGTAGACGGCGGAGAAGGCAGCCGCGCATCCCCGATTGGCGCCGATCAGCGCGTCGAACCCGTCGGTCGCCTGCATCTCCTTGATGTCGACGCCGGCGTTGAACCCGCGCCCCTCGGCTCGCAGGATCACCACATGGGTGGTCATGTCCTCGCCGGCTGTGGTGATGGCGTCGGCCAGCTCGAACCACGCCGCCGACGGCAATGCGTTGACGGGCGGGTAGTCGACGGTCACCGTCACGATCCCGTTGTCGGTGCGTGTCGTGGTGATCGGCACACCTGCTCCTCTCGGTTTGTACAGCGCAACCAAGCAAGTGCTTGGTTGTTTGGTAGGGTAGCACTCATGAAGTCAGACGGGCAGGCCGCTGGTCAGGGCGTCGTCGGCGCCGGTGCCGCTTCGGTCGCCGCGCGTGGACCGGACATGGGTTTGGACAAGAAGGTCGTACTCGTCACCGGCGGGACGCGCGGGGTCGGTGCGGGCATCACGCGCGTGCTGGCCGAGTTCGGCGCGGTTCCGGTGGTGTGTGGCCGCCACCCCGGAGCCGACTCGGACGTCGAGTTCATCGCCTGTGACGTGCGTGATGCCGACGCGGTCGATGTCATGGTGCGTGACATCGTCGAGACGCACGGTCGGCTCGACGGGGTGGTGAACAATGCCGGGGGCTCGCCGTTCGCGCTGGCCGCCGATGCCTCACCGCGGTTCACCAGCAAGATCGTGGAGCTGAACCTGCTCGGCCCGTTGGCCGTCGCGCGCGCGGCTCACGCAGTGATGCGTGAGCAGTCCGGCGGCGGTGCAATCGTCAATGTGTCCAGCGTCAGCGGGCATCGGCCGTCGCCGGGAACTTCGGCCTACGGTGCGGCCAAGGCGGGACTGGACAACGCGATGACGTCGCTGGCGATCGAATGGGCGCCACATGTACGCATCAACTCCGTGGTGTGCGGGTCGGTGCTGACCGAACAGGCGCATCTGCACTTCGGTGACGATGCCGGCATCGCAGCGGTCGGGGAGACGATCCCGATGCAGCGACTCGCGATGCCCGAAGACGTCGGCAATGCTGTCGCGTTTCTGCTCAGTCCGCTGGCCGGTTACATCACCGGTTCAACGCTGACCGTGCATGGTGGTGGTGAGCGACCGGCCTTCCTGGCCGCGGCGACCGCCGACAACAAGGTATGAGCAACCGCCCGACTTCGGTCGAGGCGAATGATGAAGGGGAGAAGTGTTGGCTGACAAGCTGAATGAGGGACGTGTCGCCATCGTGACCGGTGCCGGGCAGGGCATCGGTCGAGCGCATGCACTCGCGTTCGCCGCAGAGGGGGCACGCGTGGTGGTGAACGACTTCGACACCAACTCGGCGCATGCCGTGGCCGACGAGATCGTTGCTGCCGGTGGAAAGGCCGTTCCCGTCGTCTCCGATGTGGCCGACTGGGATGCCGGTAAGGATATGATCGCCGGCGCCGTCGAGGCCTTCGGTGGGCTCGACATCATCGTCAACAACGCCGGTTTCGTGCGGGACCGGATGCTGGTCGCCATGTCCGAAGACGAGTGGGACGCTGTGGTGCGGGTTCATCTCAAGGGGCATTTCGTGACACTGCATCATGCCGCCGCATACTGGCGCGCCGAATCGAAGGCCGGTCGTCCGCGAACCGCTCGGATCATCAACACCTCATCGGGCGCAGGCCTTTTCGGGTCGGTGGGGCAGGGCAACTACGTGGCGGCGAAAGCCGGTATCACCGCTCTGACCATTCAGGCGGCAGCCGAGCTGGCCGGCTACGGGGTGACGGCCAATGCGATCGCGCCGTCCGCGCGGACTCAGATGACCATGGGTGCCGGCGAGGCGATGGCAGCGCAGATGGCCGCACCCGCCGACGGCTCCTTCGACGCCATGGATCCCGCGAACATCTCGCCGCTGGTGGTGTGGCTCGGCTCGCCGGAGTCCGCCGGGGTCACCGGACGGGTCTTCGAGGTCGAGGGCGGGAAGGTCACCGTCATCGACGCATTCCAGCGCAGTGCCGAGCAGGACAAGGGATCGCGCTGGGCGCCGGGCGAACTGGGTGCGGTGGTCGAAGAACTCCTTGCGAAGTCGCCGGTGCCCGTTCCGGTCTACGGCGCGCGGTAGACGTGACGCCGGACCTGGACCCCGAACGGGCGGCGCAACGCGTCGCCGCCGCGCGTGCCTACGTCGACGCGCTCGTCAGCCACGATCCGTCCGGGGTGTCGCTGCATCCGGAGTGCACCCGGGTCGAGCTGGGCCTCAAGACCGGCCGCAACGGGCCGCACATCGCGCGCGGTCTCCGGCGGGGGCCGCAATTCCGGCTGATCCACCGGATCAGTGAGTTCTCGGCGGATGTCGACGGCCACATGGTGGCCACGCGGTACTGGGTGCATGTGCGGCCCAAGATGCTCGGGTTGGCCGCGCATGTGCACGAGTCGTTCGTGGTCGACGAGGACAACCGGATCCGGGCGATCGTCGCGAGATTCGGGGTGCCGCGCAGGCGCGGGTAGGGGCGCTCGGGTGCTGCGGTCTGTAAGGAAGGTTAGGTGAGGTGGCGTCGCTGACTGGCGTCGTGGGCGCTGGGTCGGGACGGTTTCGGGTCAGGA
>NZ_JAZARS010000013.1:0-170077 GCF_036233855.1 Gordonia sp. Z-3 | reverse complement strand
GCCCCTGCTCACCCCACGCTGACCCGCTGACCACCACAAACGCCGGCCACGTGAAAGATCGAGGCTAGTGTCCCGCGGACACCCGCGGACACCAGGTGTCGCGAACGGGAAACAAGGTGTCGCGAAACCGCGGGTGAATCAGAACACCGTGGAGCGCAGCGCGATCTCCGAGGCCAGTGCGGCAGCGGCGTGCTGCGGAACCCAGTGGTCAACCCCGGGCAGCTCGCAGAAACGGAAGTCGGAGTACGCGTAGCGTCCGCTGAGTTGCGCCTGTTCACGGCCGAGCGCATCGTCGGCGTCACCCCAGACCATGGTCGTAGGGATCTCGACCGGCGGGCACGCCAGAGTGGCCGCGATGTCGCCGGTGAAATTGGCGCGGTACCAATTCAGCGGTCCGGTCAGAGCGCCCGGTTCGGTGAGCGGAGCGAGTTCCTCGACAGTCACCCCGGCGGCGCGCAGTGCGGCCCCGTCGTCGGCGAGCAGCTTGCCCTCGGCGTCGTCTGCGATGAAATCCTTGATGTAGCGCGAACGTTCACGCTGGTCCGAGGACTCCAGGGCGTCGCGCATCGCAGACGGGTGTCCGGTGCTCGCAGCCACCAGGCCGGTGAATCGGTCCGGGTGCTTGGCCGCCAGGTGCCAGGCGACGATGCCGCCCCAGTCGTGACCGACCAGCATCGAGTACTGGACACCGAGCGCGTCGAGCAGGCCGATCGCGTCACCGACGAGCAGTTCCAGTCGGTAGGCGTCCACCCCGTCCGGGCGAGCGCCGGGGCTGTACCCGCGCTGATCGAAAACGATTGTGCGCAGACCACTCTCGTGCAGGCGGGGAACGACGGTGTCGTAGCAGGAACTGTTGACCGGGAATCCGTGCAGCAGCAGCACCCATTTTCCGTCTTCGGGGCCACTGATCCGGGTGTCGAAAGTGTGCTCGCCGACCTGAACGGCGCGGTGTTGCGTGTCCACGCGCTCAGGATAGGCGACGACTCGTGGGCGTGGTCGGCCGCCGCACACACCGTCCACCGCTGAGCCGACACCCGAGGGCCGACGACGCGCGGCTCAGTGATCGGGCAGCGTGAGGATCTCTGCGCCGTCCTCGGTCACCACCAGGGTGTGTTCGAACTGGGCCGTCCACCTCTTGTCGGTGGTCACGACGGTCCAGCCATCGTCCCAGATCTCATAGCCGAGCCCACCGAGGTTGATCATCGGTTCGATGGTGAACACCATGCCCGGCTCGATGACCGTGTCGACGTTGGGCTGGTCGTAGTGCAGGATCACCAGACCATTGTGAAATGTCTCACCGATGCCGTGGCCGGTGAAGTCGCGGACCACGGTGTACCCGAAGCGGTTGGCATAGGCCTCGATCACACGCCCGATGACGTTCAGTTCGCGTCCCGGTTTCACCGCCTTGATGGCCCGTTCGGTGGCGATCCGGGTCCGGTCGACCAGATCGGCGGCCTCGGCGGACACGTCACCGGCCAGAAAGGTGGCGTTGGTGTCGCCGTGCACCCCGTCGATGTAGGCGGTGACATCGATGTTGACGATGTCCCCATCGGCGATCACGGTCGAGTCCGGGATGCCGTGACAGATGACCTCGTTCAGCGAGGTGCAGCACGACTTGGGAAACCCTTTGTAGCCCAGGGTCGACGGATACGCGCCGTGATCGACCATGTACTCGTGCGCAATCCGATCGAGTTCATCGGTGGTGACCCCGGGCGCCACCGCCCTGCCCGCCTCGGCGAGCGCGTTGGCTGCGATCCGGCCGGCCACCCGCATCTTCTCGATGGTCTCCGGGGTCTGCACCCACGGTTCGTGTCCTTCATTGACGGTGTCCCGCCACGCGTACTCCGGCCGTTCGATGGAATCGGGGACGGGACGCGTCGGCGAGAGGGTGCCGGGACGCAGGGCGGCGCGAACGGTCATGGTGCCAGCTTATCGAGTCCGGTTTCACGCCGGAGTCGGCGTGGGTCGCGAGTGCGAGGCGAACTAAGGTGAGACTAAGGGCAGATGAAGCGCCGACCAAGTCGGGCGGTGGGAGGAATCGTGGCGCAGGTGAGCGGGTGAGCAGGATCGGTACGGTGCGTCCGGCGCTCGCGGTGCTCGTCGTGCTCATCATCGGAACCCTGTCCGCATGTTTCGTGGAACCCATCGAGCAGCCGACCGCGTCGGTGGCGCCCACCGCGCACTTGGCCGACGGGCCGCAGACCGCGGAGCTACCCGCCACCGACGTGACGCCGATCGCGACCGATCCGACCCCGACGCTGCCGGTCACCGTCGACTCCACGGGACACGGGCCGGTCACGGTCGCCGATGTCGACCGGATCATCGCCGTCGACATCAACGGCACTCTCGGCAACATCGTGTTCTCGCTCGGTTTGGGTCCGAACGTGGTCGGGCGCGACACGTCGACGGCGTTTCCGAGCGCGGTGGACCTACCGGTGGTCACCAACCGCGGGCACAGCCTCAACGCCGAGGCGGTCCTGGCGCTGTCGCCCACCGTCGTACTCGTCGACGAGAACACCGTGCCCGCGGCGGCCGTCGATCAGGTCCGCGACTCCGGCATCCCGGTCGTCGTGTTCCCCGGTACCCGAAGCCTCGACGCCAACGACTCCCTGATGCGTTCGGTCGCCGACGCGCTCGGTGTGCCCGTGCAGGGTGAGCAGCTGGTGGCCCGCACCGACCGCGAGGTCGCCGCGGCACGGGATCTCGTCCCGTCCCCGTCCGGGGACCCGGTGATGGCCTTCGTCTACATCCGAGGCCGCAATCTGATCCTGCTGGCGGGACCGGGATCCGGTGCCGACGACCTGATCGAGAACCTCGGCGGGCGCGATGCCGGCCGCGAGGCCGACCTCAGCGGGGCATTCACCGCGATCAGCGCCGAGGCGATGATCGAGGCGGACCCGAACGTGTTGCTGGTGATGACGCAGGGCGCCGACACCGTCGGTGGGCTCGATGGAGTTCTGGAGTTGCCCGGTATCGCCGAGACAGATGCGGGGCGCAACCGGCGCATCGTACAGATGGACGAAACCGAGATCCTGGCGTTCGGCCCCGACGCCGGCAAGGTACTCGGCGCCCTGGCTGAGGCGATCTACGCATGAGTGCCCCCACGTCCGAACGGGTGACGCCGGTCGCGGCCGGCCACCGCAACCGCCATCGCACCCGAAACATCGTCGTCCTCGCGGTCCTGCTCGTGTCGACCGCGGCACTCATCGTGCTCTCGGCCGGTATGGGCCGGGTGGGTGTCCCACCGATCGAGGTGCTCGGCAGCCTCGCCCACCATTTCCACCTCGAGATCGGTCCCCTGCCGTCGCACCCCAACGGTGAGGCCGCATTATGGAACGTCCGGTTCCCGCGGATCGTGTTGGGCCTGTTGGTGGGCGCCGCGCTCGGTGCCGGCGGCTGCCTGCTGCAGGGTGTGCTGGCCAACCCGCTCGCCGAACCGGGCATCATCGGGGTGTCGTCGGGCGCGGCCGTCGGCGCATGTCTGATGATCGTGCTCGGCGGCGGGGCCACCAACGACTGGGCGTTGGCCGGTGCGGCCTTCGTGTTCGCTCTGTTCACCGCCGCGTCGGTGTACGTACTGTCCCTGCGCGACGGCTCCACGTCCGCGATCATGTTGGTGCTCACCGGGATCGCGGTGAACGCCTTCACCCTCGGCATCATCGCCTATCTGACCTTCGTGGCGTCCACGGCCGCACGCGAACAGATCGTGTTCTGGCAACTGGGTTCGCTGGCCGGCACCACCTGGGATGAGGTGTGGGTGGCCGCTCCGCTGATCATCGCGGCGCTCGCTGCGTCACTGGTCCTGGTGCACAAGCTCGACCTGCTGGCCCTCGGCGAGATCCAGGCCGCGTCGTTGGGGGTCAACGTCGAGGTCGTCCGCCGTCAGGTGATCGTGCTCGTCTCCATCCTGACCGGCGCTGCGGTCGCCTTCTCCGGGATCATCATGTTCGTCGGCTTGGTGGTGCCGCACGTGCTGCGGCTCATCGTGGGTCCACGCCATGCGATCCTGCTACCTGCCAGCGTGGTCGGGGGCGCGCTGGTGATCACGGCCGCCGACCTGGCGGCCCGCACAATGCTCGGCGACGCCGACCTCCCGTTGGGGATGTTCACCTCACTCATCGGTGGACCGGTGTTCTTCCTGCTGCTGCGGCGTAGCCGACGGGCGGGGGCGGGCTGGTGACCGGGTCGGGCGGTGTCGTAGCCGAGCACATCACCGTCACCCTGGGGGATCGCGATGTGGTGCGCGACGTCTCACTACGAGTCGAACCCGGCTCGCTGCACGCGCTCGTCGGGCCCAACGGCTGCGGCAAGTCGACATTGTTGTCGGTGCTGGCCGGTTTACGCACCCCCGACCGCGGCACCGTCCACATCGACGACCGGCCGATCGCGAAGGTCTCTGCTCGGGAACTTGCCCGCATGCGGTCGTTCGTTACCCAGCACAATCGCACCGACACCCCCTTCTCGGTGATCGAGGTCATCGAAATGGGTCGCTTCCCCTGGCTGCGTACCGACGCCGCACGCCGGTCACCTGAGATCATCGACGACGCGATCCGCGCGTGCGATCTGCACGACATCACCTATCGCCCGTTCGCGCAGTTGTCCGGCGGCCAGCAGGCCCGGGTGTCGATCGCGCGGGCGCTGGCCCAGCAGACACCGGTGATGCTGCTCGACGAACCGACCGCCGCGCTCGACATCCACCACCAGGAGACCGTCCTCGACATCCTGCGGGCCGCCCGCGACGACGGCTGCGCCGTCGTGCTGGTGGTGCACGACCTCTCGCTGGCGGCCGCCTACGCCGATCGCGTCGCCTTGATGAAGGACGGCCATCTGTTGGCCGATGGACCGACCCGCGAGGTGATGACCGCGCAGTTGCTGTCGGACACCTACGACCATCCGGTGGAGATCTGGGATCATCCCGAGTCGGGACAGCCGATCATCGTGCCGCGCCGGACCTGACCGGCCTGCCCGCTTGGCCGGTCAGGACCGCGCGCCGACCGCGTATCCCGGTGGCAGTCCGGCGAAGAAGTCGCGCGTCACGCCCACGGCGTTGTTGGAGTCGCCACCGCGCACCACGAGGGTGGCGAACGCCAGATCTCCGCGGTAGCCGGCGAACCAGGCATGCGAACCGCCGGCGAACTCGGCCTCACCGGTCTTGCCGAGCACTTCGCCCTCGCCGTCGATGACCGTCGCCGTGCCCTGGGTGACCACAGCGCGCATCATCGGGCGTAGTTCTTCGACCACTTTCGGGTCGAGCGTCGGTTGCGGACCTTCCACCGTGGTCCGTTTGCCCAGGATAAGCTGTGGGACCGGCGCGGTGCCGTTGTTGGCCACGGTCGCTGCGACCGTGGCCAACCCGAACGGACTGACCAGGACCTTGCCCTGACCGAAGCCATCCTCGGTTCGCGCGACCAGTTCCGGAGCGATCGGCACCGACCCGGACACCACGTCGAGACCGGCGATGTCGTAGTGCTGGCCGATTCCCATCGCCGCCGCGGTGTGCGCGAGATCTGATGGGCCCATCTTGCTGGCCAGGAAGGCGAAAGTGGTGTTGCAGGAACTGGCGAAGGCTTTCAGCATCGAGACGGTGCCCAGCGAGAAGCCGTTGTAGTTCGGGATTCGGCGCGGACCGATCTCGATCTCACCCGGACACGGCACCATCGAACCGGGATGTGCGAGATCGCGGCTGATGGCCGAGGCCGCGGTGACCATCTTGAAGGTCGATCCGGGCGGGTACAGACCGGTGGTGGCGATCGGCCCGTCCCGGTCGGCCGCCTTGTTCTGCGCGACGGCCAGAACCCGGCCGGTGGACGGCTGGAGAACCACCATGGCGACCTGGAAGCGGTTGGTGGCGTCCACCGCCCGCTGCGCGGCGTTCTGCACGCGCCGCGACAGGCTGAGCGAGATCGCCGGCGCGGGTTCCGGGGCGTGATCGGCGAGGACGTCGGCGTCGAGGCCGTTGGGGTTGACGGTGACGACACGCCATCCGACCCGACCTTCGACCTCACTGTCAACGACCTTCTTCACCTCGGTGAGCAGTGCCGGGGCGAAACCCGGGTTCTTCGCGACCAGTTCGGCCTGTTCGTTGTGAACGACGCCTGGGATGGCGAGTTGATCGCGCAGGCGATCGAAATCGCGTTCCGACAGCCGAGTGATCGGGTACGGCTCGCCACTGGCCGTGGACTCCTCGGCGATCTTCTGCGCCGACAGCGACGGCGCAGAGGGCCGCAGTGCCGACACCAGGCGGGTCACCGAATCGGCGACCGACCCGTGCGCCGCCGCCTCGGCGGCGTCGAAGTTGATCCCGATGACCGTGCCGTTGACCATCACCTCCGACCCATCGGACTCGTTGACGGTCGCCCGCGGGGCCTGCAACAGTCGCAACGAAAGCCGTTGGTTGGCACCGAGGTCCGGGTGGATGTCGGTGGAGGTCCAGCGCACCGACCACCCAGCATCGCTGCGGGCGAGTTTGACCCGGGCGGGATAACTCCACTCGCGGTCGCTCGGCAGATCCCAGTGGTAGGTGACGTCGATGTCGGCGATGTCGCCGGTCACTCGCGCTTTGCCGGTGCTCGCGGTGAGGTTCTCCGCGGCCAGACCGTCCCACGCGGCGTCGAGGTCGTCGCGTGCGGCCTGCGGGTTGTCGGTGAGGGCGGCGGCTGCGGCGATGTCGCGGGCGCCGTATGCAGCGAGGAAACGCTCGACCGCCTGCCGCGGACCGTCGTCGGCGGTGGCGCAACCGGCCACCCCGAGCGTCAGCGCAGCACTCAGCGACACACACGCCACACTGACTACTCGTCGTCTCATCCGCAACATCGGTGTCGATCATATGGGCGGACGAGTCGAAATCCGGTGCGCCACGCGGTGGATTCGCCGACTGCCGTCGGCGGATTCAGTCGACGAGGATGGTCGCGAAGGTGCCGACTTCGCGGAAACCGATCTGCCGGTACACCTCTCGCGCGGGAAGGTTGAAGCTGTTGACGTACAGGCTCGGGGTACGACCGAAGGCCATCACCGCGGCGGCGACGGCGGCGGTACCGGCCGCGCCGAGCCCCTCGCCGCGCCGGTGCGGCGCCACCCAGACGCCCTGGATCTGGCCGACCCGACGGGACAGCGAACCGATCTCGGCCTTGAACACGACCTCACCGCGATCGAATCGGGCGAACACCCGTTGCGCGGTGATCAGCGAGGCCAGGCGGCGGCGATAGGACCGGCCTCCGTCGCCGGCGCACGGGTCCACCCCCACCTCGCCGATGAACATGTCGATCGCAGCCGGTAGGTAGGCGTCGAGATCGTCGAGGGTGACCAGGCGAACCAGCGGATCGGGCGCCACGGCGGGCGCGTCCGTCAACGCCATCAGCGGTTGCGAGTCGCGCACCTCCCGCGCCGGACCCCAGCATGCGCCGATCCGATCCCAGAAGGCCTGCACCATCTCGGCCCGTCCGACGATCGACGAACACACGCGCGGCGCGGCGGCCGCGCGGTCGGCGAACGCCTCCATCGAGTCGGTGGACCCGACCAGAGGGATGAGGTTGGCCCCGGAAAAGCACAATGAGCTGGTCGGATCGTCGACGGTCCACAATTCTCCGCCCAACAGGCGCGGGTTGATGCCGTGCGACTCGAACCGGGCCGCAACCATGCACATCGCCACCGGATCCGACGACAGCACATGCTCCACCACCGGCGCATCGCGTGCGCCCAGCGGGCGATCACCCAGTAGCTTCAGCACCACCGCTCCCTCTGCCGTTCTCGGGCGGGATGCAGACCGCGACGCGGCCGACGGTCATCGACGTCGTGATCAGCTGACCGTGACGACCGGTGAACCCGCTTCCCTGTCACCAGTGTCGCCTGACTCACCCGCGATCCGCAGCGCTTCTTCGATCAACGTCTCCACGATCTGCGCCTCCGGCACGGTCTTGATGACCTCACCCTTCACGAAGATCTGTCCCTTGCCGTTGCCCGACGCGACACCGAGATCGGCCTCACGGGCCTCGCCCGGCCCGTTCACGACGCAACCCATGACGGCCACCCGCAGCGGCACCTCCATACCCTCGAGGCCGGCGGTCACCTCGTCGGCGAGCTTGTACACGTCGACCTGGGCGCGCCCGCACGACGGACACGACACGATCTCGAGCTTGCGCGGACGAAGGTTGAGCGACTGCAGGATCGCGTCGCCCACCTTGATCTCCTCGGCGGGCGGCGCCGACAACGAGACCCGGATGGTGTCGCCGATCCCCTCGGCGAGCAGCGCCCCGAAGGCCACCGACGACTTGATGGTGCCCTGGAATGCGGGTCCGGCCTCGGTCACTCCGAGATGCAGCGGATAGTCGCACTGCGCGGCGAGCTGTCGGTAGGCCTCCACCATGATCACCGGGTCATTGTGCTTTACCGAGATCTTGATGTCGCCGAAACCGTGCTCCTCGAAGAGCCCGGCTTCCCAGAGCGCGGACTCGACGAGTGCCTCGGGAGTCGCCTTGCCGTACTTCTGCATGATGCGTTTGTCCAGCGAGCCGGCGTTGACACCGATGCGGATGGGGATGCCGGCGGCGCCGGCGGCCTGCGCGACCTCTTTGACGCGGCCGTCGAATTCCTTGATGTTGCCGGGATTGACGCGCACGGCCGCGCAACCGGCGTCGATCGCCGCGAAGATGTACTTCGGCTGGAAGTGGATATCGGCGATCACCGGGATCTTCGATTTCTTGGCGATGATCGGCAGCGCTTCGGCGTCCTCGGGGCGTGGGCACGCGACGCGCACGATGTCACAGCCGGAGGCGGTGAGTTCGGCGATCTGTTGCAGGGTCGCGTTGATGTCGTGGGTCTTGGTGGTGGTCATCGACTGCACCGAGATCGGGTGGTCGCTGCCGACGCCGACCGAACCGACCTGGATCTGGCGCGTCGTGCGGCGCGGGGCCAGCACCGGCGGCGGTGGGGCGGGCATGCCGAGCCCGACTTGAATCGGGTCGGACGATGTGGGGGCGTTCATCTCGTTCACCTCGTCTGTAAGGAGATCTTGATGGGGCTGTGGTCGTGGGTCATACGGGTGTGGTCAGAAGATCTTGATGGGGTTGATGATGTCGGCGGTCAGTGTCAACACCATGAATCCACCCATGACGACGACGACCGCGTAGGTGATCGGCATCAATTTCAGGTAGTCGACCGGCCCGGCGGCAGCGCGGCCGAACCAGCCGCGCACGGTGTTGCGAGCTTTCTCGTAGCCGACGATGGCCATGTGTCCGCCGTCCAACGGTAGTAGCGGCACCAGGTTGAACAAGCCGAGGAAGAAATTGATGCTGATCAGCAGCATCAGGAACAGGCTCCAGGCGCCGCGTTCGGCGGCCTGTCCACCCATCACCGACGCACCATAGACACTGACGGGTGTGTCGGCCGCGCGTTCGCCGCCGGTCACCGCGGTCCACAGTGCACTGACCTTCGACGGCAGCGACAGCAGGGCGTCCCAGGTGGCCACGAACAGGTCGCCGGTGAAGACAAACGCTCCCGGGACGATGGCGAGACCGTCGTACTGGGTGATCGCGGGCGGCGGCGAGAACGTGATGCCGACCTTGCGGGTCTGCTCGGTGGTGGTGGTCCCGTCGGTCTGGTTGATCACGACGGTCGACGGTTGCGGCGTCAAGGTGAGATCGATCTGTTGACCAGCGCGGTCCACCGTGAGGGCGACCGGCCCCGACGCGTCGGTGATGAGCGTCGACACCTCGGAGTAGTCGGAGACGGACTGACCGTTGACCGCCACGATGGTGTCGCCGGGTTGCATCCCTGCAGCGCCGGCCGGTCCCGTACCCGAGCAGGGCGTCGAGATGGGTTCGGCATCGGCCGAGTAGGTGGTCTGGCCGGGCACGCAGGTCACCTGCGAGACGGTCGCCGGCACCGGGTCCTGGCTGATGTTCGGCAGGCCCCAGATCGCGCCGACCACGATCACCAGGGCGAAGCCGAGGATGAAATTCTGGGCCGGCCCGGCGAACAGCACGACGAGCCGCTTCCACGGCTTCTGCAGATACATGGCGCGTGGCCGGTCCTCGTCGGCGATCTCGTCGTATGGCGTCATCCCGGCGATGTCACAGAAGCCGCCGAGTGGCAGCGCCTTGATCCCGTACTCGGTCTCCCCCTTGCGCGTCGACCAGACTGTGGGTCCGAAGCCGACAAAGTAGCGGCGCACCTTCATGCCGGTCGCCTGCGCCGCCCACATGTGGCCGCATTCGTGCCAGGCCACCGACAACAGCAGCGCCGCGGCGAACAGCACCACGCCCAGGGCGAAACTCACTGATTCACTCCATCCGAATATGCCGTGACCAGACGCGATGCCTGTGCGCGTGCCCACTGGTCGGCGGCCAAGACGTCCTCCACAGTACCTGGCTGCGCACGCCACTGATCTGCCTCGCCGAGCACCTCACCGATGATCTCGACGATGCGCGGGAACCGGATCGCGCCGGCGAAGAAACCCGCCGCGGCCGCTTCGTTCGCGGCGTTGTAGACCGCGGTCAGCGAGCCGCCCCCCTGCCCGGCCGCCCGCGCCAGGTCGATGGCCGGGAAGACGGCGTTGTCGACGGGTTCGAAGGTCCAGGCGGATGCGGTGGAGAAATCGCACGCCGACGACGAGCCGGGCACCCGGTCGGGCCACCCCAGGGCGAGCGCGATCGGCAGTTTCATCGACGGCGGTGACGCCTTTGCGATGGTCGCTCCGTCGACGAAGGTCACCATCGAATGCACGATCGACTGTCGGTGCACGGTGACGTCGATGCGGTCGTAGTCGACGCCGAACAGCAGGTGCGCCTCGATGACCTCGAGTGCCTTGTTGACCAGGGTCGCAGAATTGAGGGTGATCATCGGACCCATCGACCAGGTGGGATGGTGACCGGCCTGCTCCGGGGTCACGTCGAGGAGGGCTTCCCGTGTCCAGCCGAAAAAAGGACCACCCGAAGCGGTGAGCACGAGGCGGTCGACCTCCGCGGCGGTGCCGCCACGCAGGCACTGGGCGATGGCCGAGTGCTCGGAGTCGACGGGGACGATCTGCCCGGGTGCCGCCGCATCGAGGACCAGCGATCCGCCGGCGACCAGCGACTCCTTGTTGGCCAACGCGAGGCGGGCCCCGGTCCGCAGCGCAGCCAGGCTGGGTCGAAGCCCGATCGAGCCCACCACGGCGTTGAGCACCACGTCGGAGTCCACCGAGGCGATGAGGTCGCACATCGCCTCGGCGCCACCCAACACCGTCGAGCCGAGGTCGTCGGACAGGCTCCGCGCGGCAGCCGGGTCCGCGACGGCCAACCGATCCGCAGAGACCCCGAATGCGCGGGCCTGCTCACGCAGGAGATCGAGGTTGCCGCCCCCGGCGCCGAGTCCCACGACCTGGAATCGCTCGGGATGCTCGGCGATCACCTCGAGGGCTTGGACGCCGATAGAGCCGGTCGAGCCGAGGATGAGTACGCGCGTCGTCACCGGGCCATTGTCCCGCTTCGATCGACTGTGCCCCAAATCCCGCGGAGTGGGTCCGCCGCCGGGGTCAGCTCGGTGGATGCACCGACCGCCAGTGCTCGGCGATGTCGATGCGCCGGGGGATCCAGACGCCTTCGTGTGACTGGATGTGATCGAGGAAACGTTCGAGGGCGGCGAGGCGAGCCGGACGACCGACGAGACGACAGTGCAACCCGACCGACAGCATCTTGGGTGCGCCCTCGACGCCTTCGCGGTAAAGGACGTCGAAGGCATCTCGCAGGTGGGTGAAGAACTGCTCGCCCGACGGGAAACCGCCCGGTGAGGCGAATCGCATGTCGTTGGTGTCCAAGGTGTAGGGCACCACCAGGTGGTCGACGAGCCGCTCGCCGCGACGCACCTTCACCCAGTAGGGCAGATCGTCGGCATAGCTGTCGGAGTCGTAGACGAATCCGCCTTGCTCGACGACGAGCTGGCGGGTGTTGGGCGAATCGCGGCCGGTGTACCAGCCCAGCGGTCGTTGGCCGGTGATCTCGGTCAACAGCTCGATACCCGCCTGCATGTGCTCGCGTTCGATGTGGGTGTCGACGAGCTGATAACTGAGCCATCGGTACCCGTGACAGGCGATCTCGTCGCCGCGTTCGACGAATGCGGCGGCGGCGTCGGGGTTACGGGCCATCGCCTGGGCGACCGCGAAGATCGTCAGCGGCAACTGACGCCGTCCGAAGGTGCGTAGGATGCGCCACACGCCGGCCCGCGATCCGTACTCGTAGAGCGACTCCATGCTCATGTGCCGGTTCGGGAATGCCTGCGCACCGATCATCTCCGAGAGGAATGTCTCGCTGGCCCGATCGTTCTCGAGGACGTTGTTCTCCGAGCCCTCCTCGTAGTTGAGGACGAACTGCACCGCGATCTTCGCGCCGCCCGGCCACTGCGGATCCGGCGGTGCGGCACCGTAACCGATCATGTCGCGGGGGTAGTTCTCGCCGCGGTAGTCGGCCAGCTTTCGGTGCGGGGTGTCGGACATGGCGGCATTGTTTCACCCCGACGGGGTCTGCGCGTGGTGGCGCCGCGCCGCCACCGGCGCCCTACCGTTATGCTTGTCGCGTACTACTACCGGTCGTCAGACTTCTGACCGCCGGCACGCAGCGACCGGCACGCACAGTGAGGAGCCACCGTGGCAAGCACCGAGGTTGAGCAGATCGACACCGGCTGGGTTCGCGAGCCCGCGGATGCGCCGTCGGCCCGCTTCGGGTGGCACGGACAAGCCCGCAAGACGTTCATGATCGCCGGATGGTTCTGCGTGTTCGCCCTGCTGGCGATGTTCATCGGTAACCACACGGGCCACGTCGAGGACATCTACCTCGCCGCATTCGCCGCCGTTCTCGCGTTCTTCCTACTCAAGCCGATCTGGACCAGCCGCGGTCGTTGGAAGAACTGACGCCGGTCAGCGTTCTTCGGCGGCCAACTGGCCGCAGGCCGCGGCGATCTCCTGGCCGCGGGTGTCCCGGACGGTGCACGACACACCCTGTTCCCGTACCCGCCTGACGAATCCGCGCTCCACCGGCTTCGGGCTCGCATCCCATTCGGACCCCGGTGTGGGATTCAACGGGATCAGATTCACGTGGACCAGCGATCCCAGTGCCCGACGCAACTTCTCCCCCAGCATGTCCGCTCGCCACGGCTGATCGTTGACGTCGCGGATCAGGGCGTACTCGATCGAGACACGACGGCCGGTGGTGTCGGCGTAGTAGCGGGCCGCGTCCAGCACCTCGGCCACCGACCATCGGTTGTTGACCGGCACCAGCGTGTCGCGCAGTTCGTCGTCGGGTGTGTGCAGAGACACCGCGAGCGTCACCGCCAACCCCTCGTCGGCCAGGCGTCGGATCGACGGGGCCAGTCCGACCGTGGAGACGGTGACCGATCGCGCGGAGATCCCGAGTCCGTCGGGCACCGGCGAGGTGATCTGCCGCACCGCACTGACCACGCGCTTGTAGTTTGCCAGCGGCTCCCCCATACCCATGAAGACGACGTTCGACAGCCGGCCCGGTTCCCCGAACTCCCCGTCGCGCAATGCGCGCGCTGCCGCACGCACCTGGTCGACAATCTCGGCGGTCGACAGATTGCGGTCCAGACCGCCCTGTCCGGTCGCGCAGAACGGGCATGCCATGCCGCAACCGGCCTGACTCGAGATGCACAGTGTGTTGCGATCGGAGTAGCGCATCAGCACGCTCTCGAGCAAAGTGCCGTCGTGCAGTCGCCATAACGTCTTGCGGGTGTCGCCGTCGTCGCAGGCGATGTGGCGCACCGGCGACAGCAGCGGCGGGAAGAGGTTTTGCCCGACGGCATCGCGGGCCGCCGACGGCAGATCGGTCATTTCGGCCACATCACCGTTGAGTCGGCCGAAGTACTGCCGGGCCAACTGATTTGCGCGGAACTTCGGTAGACCGAGTGCGGAGAGCGCGGTCACCCGGCCTGCGGTGTCCAGGTCGGCGAAGTGGGTGGGCGGACGCCCGCGCTTGGGCGCGTCGAACACGAGCGGCAATGACGTCATACCGTTATTGTCGCATGTCATGATGGCTGTATGACGACACCGGATCCGCAGCCGCACCGGCCCGTCGGCGCGGGCGAGCCGATCGAGCATCCCACCACGCCGGAGCCCGACGGCGAGCATCAGGCGCTGTTGGCCGAGCGCGATGAGCTGCGCACCAAGATCAAGAAGGTGGAGCACACCCGGACTCGGGCGACGTTCTACGGTCTGGTGATCGGCGCTGTGATCACCATCCTGCTGCTCATCTTCATCCTGCAGAACCTGGAGAGCCAGACGATCATGCTGATCTTCTGGGAGGTC
Source organism: Gordonia sp. Z-3 (assembly GCF_036233855.1). NCBI lineage: Bacteria > Bacillati > Actinomycetota > Actinomycetes > Mycobacteriales > Gordoniaceae > Gordonia > Gordonia sp. Z-3. The sequence goes on along the minus strand of NZ_JAZARS010000013.1, from coordinate 155,787 downwards.
AACCTGCCGCTCGGGGTGAGTCTGCTGATCGCCGCCATCGCCGGTGCGTTGATCGTGGCGTTCGCGGGCGGGCTCCGCATGCTGCAGCTCAGCCGGGCGTTGAAAAAGGCCAAACGCTGACGACGGCGCTGCTCACAGCAACGCCGTCAACACCGCCCAGACGATGAAGGCCGACGGCAGCAGCGAATCGAGACGATCCATGATGCCGCCGTGGCCGGGCAACAGCGTACCCATGTCCTTGATTCCCAGGTCGCGCTTGACCTGAGATTCGACCAGGTCCCCCAGGGTGGCGCAGACCACCAATACCGGCCCCAGGATCATGCCGACCCACCAGTGGGCGTCGAGCAGGAACACCCCGCAACACACCGCTCCGCCCGTGCCCACCAGGAACGACCCGACCAGGCCTTCCCAGCTCTTCTTCGGGCTGATCGCCGGCGCCATCGGATGTTTGCCGAACAGCACACCGAAGCCGTAGCCACCGACGTCGGAGCAGACCACCACCACCATCAGGGTCGCCACCCGCGCGGCGCCATGATCCTGGACCACCAACTGCGCACCGAAGGATGCCAGCAGCGGCAGCCAGGCGAGGATGAACACGCTGGCGGCGAGGTTGCGCAGATAATTCTCCGGCGCGTGGTGAATTCCTTGCGCCAGCAGCATCCAGACCATCAGCACCAGCACGGTCGCGACGAAGGCGGTCAGGACACCGGTGGGACCCCAGGGCCACCCGGACCAGATGATGACCTGCCCGCCGATGACCAGTGGCCAGAACGCAATCTGATAGCCACCGTCGCGCAGTCGCTTGAAGACCTCCCATGTGGCGATCGCGAATGCGACCGCCACCACCCCGTACCAGATCTTCGGCGCGAAGATCAGGATCAGGATGATCGAGATACCGAGCGAGAATCCGACCGCGAGCGCAGCCGGGAGATTGCGTCCGGCGCGCGACTTCGTGGTCTTCGGCGCGTCCGGGGTCTCCGGGCTCTCGGTCGATTCGGTGGCCATCGGCTGCGGTGACGATGCGTGGGGGCGGTCGGTGCTCACACCTCGAGCAATTCGTTCTCTTTGTGCTTCACGAGTTCGTCGACCTGGGTGACGTAACCGGCGGTCGTCTTGTCGAGTTCCTTCTCCGCGCGGTTCACCTCGTCCTCGCCGGCCTCGCCATCCTTCTGGATGCGTTTGAGCTCGTCGACGGCCTTGCGGCGCACGTTGCGGATCGCGACCTTGGCGTCTTCGCCCTTGCTCTTGGCCTGCTTCACCAGCTCCTTGCGACGATCCTCGGTGAGCTGCGGGATCGCCACCCGGATGACGTTGCCGTCATTGGTCGGGTTCACACCGAGATCGGAGTTGCGGATGGCGGTTTCGATGTCCCGCAGGGTCGAGGCCTCATAGGGCTTGATCACCACCAGGCGCGCCTCGGGGGTGTTGATGCCTGCCACCTGGGTGATCGGCGTGAGAGCGCCGTAGTACTCGATGTGGACCTTGTTGAACATCGCCGGGTTGGCGCGACCGGTACGGATGGAGCCCATGTCGTCTTTGGCGACACTGACCGCCTTCTCCATTTTCTCTTCGGCGTCCAGGAGCGCATCGTCGATCATCGTCGTCCTATATCTACTCGGTGCGGTGTGCGTGTGGGATGAGTGTGGGGTCGATCAGGTGGCGACCAGGGTGCCGATCCGTTCGCCCGCGACGGCCCGGGCGATGTTGCCCTGCTCGAGCAAATTGAACACCAGGATCGGCATTTTGTTGTCCATACAGAGACTGAACGCGGTCGCGTCGGCGACCTTGAGCTCTTTGTCCAGCACCTCGCGGTGGGTGATCTCGGTGAACAGTTTCGCGTCGGGCACCGTGCGCGGGTCGGCGTCGAAGACCCCGTCGACCCCCTTGGCCATCAGCACCACCTCGGCCTTGATCTCCAGGGCACGCTGCGCGGCGGTGGTGTCGGTGGAGAAGTACGGCATCCCCATGCCGGCACCGAAGATCACCACCCGCCCCTTCTCGAGGTGTCGCTGCGCCCGAAGCGGCAGATAGGGTTCGGCCACCTGCCCCATCGTGATCGCGGTCTGCACACGCGTGGAGACGCCCCGCTTCTCCAGGAAATCCTGCAGCGCGAGACAGTTCATCACTGTGCCGAGCATGCCCATGTAGTCCGAGCGGGCGCGGTCGAGGCCACGTTGCTGCAGTTCGGCACCGCGGAAGAAGTTTCCGCCGCCGATCACGACCGCGACCTGCACACCCGATCCGACGACTTCGGCGATCTGGTCGGCGACAGTACCGACGACATCGGGGTCGAGTCCGACTCCGCCACCTCCGAACATCTCACCGCCGAGCTTGAGGAGCACCCGGGTGAAGCCGTGACGCTCGGACTCGTGCGGGGCCGGGGTTTCGCTCATCCAACTTCCTCCACTGGTCGATTCGGTGAATATCGTACGTCCCGGCGTGAGGTGTTCGATGACATGCGGCGTCACAAACCGTTCACAAGGGCACCGAAGGACCCCGACCTGCTGTTCGGTGGCGGGCTGCGGGGTGGAGGCGGCGCGGCGTCAGCGACTGCCGACGGCGGCCAGGACGGTCCGCATGGGTGGCCGGTCGTCGAGGACCGGACACGACCGACGGATGGTATGACTGCCGTCGGCCATCACGAACTGGGTCAGGGCACTTCCCGAATCCTCGACACCGACGCGAGCGAGCAGCGTCGCGACGATCTGTCGAGCCATCGGCCCGAGTTCGTGCAGGGGGCGGTTGCGATGGATGCGGGTGCCGAGGTCGATCTGACCGATGGCGTCGATGCCGAATTGCTCCACCGTGTCGAGGATGATGCCGATCTCCACCCCGTACCCGGCTGCAAACGGGATCGAGGTCAACAGTTCACGTGTGCCGGCGTACTCCCCGGCCAGCGGCTGGATCAGCGCGCCAAGCTCGGGCCGCAGCGCGGCGAGCAACGGCCGTACCACGAGCTCGGTGACCCGACCGCCTCCGGCGGGATCGACACCTGCCGCGCTCAGCAGCGGCCGACGGTAGTAGCCCTTGACGAGATGCAGTTCGGGCACCATCAGCAGCGGCGCGACCAGACGAGGGACGTACCCGGGGTCCGGCGAGACGAGGTCGCTGTCGACAAACACCACCAGGTCGCCACAGGTGGTGGCCAACGACCGCCACAAGACCTCACCCTTCCCGTCGAGCACCGGGACATCCGGGAGAGCCGACTGCCGGGTTTCGACACGTGCACCGGCGGCCGCCGCGCGCGCCATGGTGTTGTCCGACGACCCCGAGTCGACGACCACGATCTCGTCGACGAGTCCGCCGAGCAGAGGCGTGATGCTCGCGACCACCGACGCGACCGTGGCCTCCTCGTCGAGCGCGGGCAGCACCACCGACACCGTCCGACCGTCCTTGCGGTCGATGAGCTCGTCGACGCTCCAAGGCAGGCGATCCCAGGTGTTGGTCTCCAACCAGGTGGCCGAATCCTGCATCCCCGCGATCGTCATCCCGCCAACGCCTCCTCGAATTGCGGCCAGGCCCGGTGGAGTTCGTCCTGCCAGTACGGCCAGGAATGCGTGCCACCGGCATAGAGGTGGAAGGTGGCCGACACGCCGAGGGCACGCATGCGTTGCTGGAGGTTGCGAGTGCACTGCACGGTCGCCGTCTCGATCACGGCGCCCACCGCGAGCTGATCGAACAGCTTCATTCCGTCTCCGTCGATGCCCGGTCCGTCGAGGGTGTCATAGTTCTTCTTCGGTCAGGTCGCCTCGCAGGCCGAGACGGCGGTGTCATCGGCGCGTACCCAGCTGACCGCCGAGTTGCGCGACAGCCCGGTCGAACCCATCTTCCGCCGAGCCGGTGACCCAACGCTTCGCCGACTGCGCCTCGGCACAACTCACCTCGGCCCATCCCGAACGGCCGGCCGCGGGCTGCCAACCCGGCGGCGGGGACACCACCGGTATGGCGGCCACAATCGCCGCACAAGCCGGCCCGCAGCTGCACCACGCCACTCGCACCGTCGCCGCACACAGCTTCGTGGGCGCATTCGTCGCGACCCTGTGGGTACTGGCGGGTGCCTGCGTGCTGATCGCGATTCTGTCGGGAACCCTGGGCCTGCGACGTCGACCCCGATCGGGTCGGGGTATCAGAACCGGGGCCACACACCACGAACCCCGCGCCACTGGTAAGTGACGCGGGGTTCTGCGATCTGCGACCGGCTCAGGCCTGGCCGACCTCGAAGCGGGTGAAACCGTTGACGGTCACGCCGGCCTCGTCGAGGAGAGCCTTGACGGTCTTCTTGGAGTCCTGCACCGACGGCTGGTCGAGCAGCACGACGTCCTTGTAGAAACCGTTGACGCGGCCTTCGACGATTTTCGGCAGTGCCTGCTCGGGCTTGCCCTCTTCCTTCGCGGTCTGCTCTGCGATACGACGCTCGTTCTCCACGATGTCGGCGGGGACCTCGTCGCGGGTGGCGTACTTGGCCCGCAGCGCGGCGACCTGCATGGCGGCGCCACGCGCAGCCTCGGCCGCGTCGTCGCCCTCACCGGTGTAGGACACCAGCACACCCACGGCGGGCGGCAGGTCGGAAGCACGCTTGTGCAGGTACACCGCGACCGGTCCGTCGTAGTAGGCGACGCGACGCAGTTCGAGCTTCTCACCGATCTTCGCCGAGAGGGCCTGCACGGCGTCGTCGACGGTGCCGTCGTCGAGCTTCGCGGCCTTCAGCGAGTCGAGGTCGGTGGTCTTCGCCGACGCGGCGACGGCGACGATCTTGTCGGCGAGTTCTTGGAACTCGGCATTCTTCGCCACGAAGTCGGTCTCGGAGTTGATCTCCACCAGGGCGCCGTCCTTGGCGGCCACGAGGCCCTCGGCGGTGGAGCGCTCGGCGCGCTTGCCGACGTCCTTGGCACCCTTGATGCGCAGCTCCTCGACGGCCTTGTCGAAGTCGCCGTCATTGTTGGCCAGCGCGTTCTTGCAGTCCAGCATTCCTGAGCCGGTGAGCTCGCGGAGACGCTTCACATCGGCTGCGGTGTAGTTCGCCATCGTTGGCGAGCCTCCTTAGAGAGAGTGTGTCGATGCCGGTCGGGTCGCGACCCGACCGGCATCAGGACCGGGTGAGGTGATGCGACCGGTTACTGGGCGGCCGGTGCGGTACCGGCTTCGCCACCCGCGGGAGCGGTGGCCTGGGTGAGCAGCTCCTGCTCCCACTCGGCCAACGGCTCGCCGCCGCCCGCCTCCGGCTTGGAGTCATCCGACGACTGGCCGGCGCGGGCCTGCACGCCCTCGGCAACGGCCGAGGCGACCACACGGGTCAGCAGTGCGGCACTGCGGATCGCGTCGTCGTTGCCCGGGATCGGGTAGTCCACGAGATCGGGATCGCAGTTGGTGTCGAGGATCGCGATGACCGGGATGTTGAGCTTGCGTGCCTCACCGACAGCAATGTGCTCCTTGTTGGTGTCCACCACCCAAACGGCAGACGGCACCTTGGCCATATCTCGGATACCACCGAGGGTGCGCTCGAGCTTGTTCTTCTCACGCGTGAGCATGAGGATTTCCTTCTTGGTGCGACCTTCGAAACCACCGGTCTGCTCCATGGTCTCGAGTTCCTTCAGGCGCTGCAGGCGCTTGTGGACGGTCGAAAAGTTGGTGAGCATGCCACCGAGCCAGCGCTGGTTGACGTACGGCATCCCGACGCGGGTCGCCTCTGCGGCGATCGACTCCTGCGCCTGCTTCTTGGTGCCGACGAACAGCACGGTGCCACCGTGGGCGACGGTCTCCTTGACGAACTCGTACGCCTTGTCGATGTAGGTCAGCGTCTGCTGCAGGTCGATGATGTAGATGCCGTTGCGGTCGGTGAAGATGAACCGCTTCATCTTCGGGTTCCAACGGCGGGTCTGATGCCCGAAGTGTGCGCCGCTGTCCAGCAGCTGCTTCATGGTCACGACAGCCATGTCGTCACTATCCTTTGTGTGCAGTTGATGTCGACACCGGTTGATGCCGACCCTGGCGCCTGCAACCGTGGTGGACCCGGCGGCGGCGGAACCGCTCCGAGACCGCCCACCCGGCGGCGTGGACCGCGTCGTCACAGGTGACGGCGGCCGCTTCGCAGGCGCGCGAAGTCACCTCATCGATCTGCGATGAGGTGCGTGAGCGAGTTTACGCCGGTCAGCTGCAGAAAACCAAAACCCGGCAGCCGCCCCCGTGACCGGCGTCTCGCACATCCACGGGAGCCAACCGGCGCGCTCGTGCGTCTGAAAGACATGGCGCCCCTGTCTTCGCGATTCCGAGGTCGATGGTCACCCACGCTGCGCGTGCTGATGACCGCCATCGGCGAGCTCTGCGTGGTCACCCTGCTGCTGTGGCTGCTGCCCGCGATCGCATTCGGTGACGCCACCCGCTTTGTCGCACCGATCCCCTCGCCAGAGGTGGTGCGCGGCTTCGATCCACCGGAGCAACGGTGGCTTCCCGGGCATCGCGGGGTGGACCTCACGGCAACTCCTGGCGCCGCGGTACGCGCGGCCGGTGACGGCCGTGTCCGGTTCGCCGGGGAGGTCGCCGGACGCCCGGTCGTTTCGATCCGGCACACCGACGACCTGATCACCACCTACGAGCCGGTCCGGGCGTCGGTGCGCGAAGGTCAGTCGGTGCGTCACGGCACGGTGATCGGAGTGGTGGTGGCGGGTCATGTGGGGTGCCCGGCAGTGGCCTGTCTGCATTGGGGTGCACGGCGCGGCAGCGGTCGCGCGGCGGTGTACCTGAACCCGATGGCGTTGCTCGGCGCCGTCCGGGTACGACTCAAGCCGGTCGAACCGGACGATGTCAGGCTCTCGGGTGGGCTTGGCGATGCACGGCCCGCAGGCGTTCCACGCTGACGTGGGTGTAGATCTGGGTGGTCGCCAGCGACGAGTGGCCGAGAAGTTCTTGCACGACCCGCAAATCCGCTCCGCCCTCGAGCAGATGCGTGGCGGCGCTGTGCCGCAGACCGTGCGGGCCGATGTCGGGCACTCCGGCAGCCTGCACCGCGCGGTGCACCACGCTACGGGCCATCCGCTGGTCGAGGCGCCCACCCTTGACGCCGAGCAGCAGTGCATCGCCGGATCGCGTGGTCGCCAGCGTCGCGCGTCCGTCACGCAGCCATAGGTGCAACGCCCGGGCGGCGGGATCGCCGTAGGGCACCGATCGTTGCTTGTCGCCTTTGCCGATGACCCGCAGCACTCGCCGATCGGTGTCCACATCGCCGAGGTCGAGTCCGCACAGCTCACCGACTCGGATGCCGCTGGCGTAGAGCAACTCCAGGATGACTGCGTCGCGCAGGGCGACGGCGATGTGCACAGGATCGGTCTCGCCGTCGGCAGCGTCACCGCCGGTCACGGTGCCGACCGCCGACACGGCGGCCGCGGCCTGGTCCTGACCCAGCACGGTCGGCAACGTCCGGTGTGCTTTGGGGGCCTGCAATCGGGTCGCCGGGTCGTGCTCCAGCACTCCTTCACGAACGGCCCACGCGCAGAATGCCTTTGCCGAGGAGACCTGACGCGCAACAGTGGTCCGGGCCGCGCCGCGGCGGGTGTGGTCGGCGAGCCAACCGCGCAACAACGCCAGATCCATCGCGGTGATCGCAACTCCGCGCGCACCCGCGAAGGCCACCAGGCCCCGAGCATCACCGACGTAGGCGCGAACGGTGTGCTCGCTGAGTCCCTTCTCGTAACGGAGATGGGTGGTGAAGTCGTCGAGGAGCCCGTGGCCATCCACAGTGGACGACGACTTTCGGGTGTTGGACCGGTCGGTCATGGTCCGACCCAAGCGGCTTGGCGGGCCGGGCGCAACCGGCCACGCGGGTCGTTGCCGGATCGTGGCCGCCGACGCGGCGAGCTGCAGGCGTTCAGGCAGGCGCGCCGGCCGCTTCCTCTGCGGCCCGTAGTTCCGATTTCCACTCCCGGAAACCCTCTTCTGTGCGGCCCCGGCGCCAGTACCCGGAGATCGACGCGTTGGCCGCACTCACGCCACGTTCCTTGCGGACGTAGGCGCGAAGGTTGTGCATCACTGCCTGGGCCTCACCGTGGATGAACACCTGCGGTTCCCCGTCGAGCCAGTCCGCGTCGCGGACCGCGCTGATCAGCGGTGCGTTGTCGCCGGCCCGTTCGTCTGCGACCTCACCGGCCGCGCCACCTCGATGCACCCAGACGATGTCGGCCCCGGGCGGGGCGGTCAGCTCGATCTCGTCCTCGGGTCCGGCGACCTCGACGAAGACCTTTGCGATCGCGTCCGCCGGCAGCGCTTCGAGGGCAGCGGCCACTGCGGGCAGACCCGCCTCGTCGGCGGCCAACAGGTGCCACGGGGCGTCGCCGCGCGGCCGGTAGCCGCTACCCGGGCCGAGGAAGTGGATGGTGGTGCCGGCCACGACCCGCGCTGCCCACGGGCCGGCGATACCCTCGTCGCCGTGTACGACGAAGTCGACCGCGATCTCGCGCGCCGCGAGGTCGATCGACCGGACCGTGTAAGTCCGCAGCACCGGTTGCTCGCGCGAAGGCAGCAGTCGGATCATCTTGCGGTCGAAGTCGCGTCCGCGGTACGGCTCACCGTCGGGCCCGAAGGCGAGCTTGATGTACATGTCGGTGTCCCAGCTCGCCGGCTCCCCCGCTGGGACGAAGTCGTCGAAACCGTTGCCACCGAGATACAGCCGGACGATGTGCGGGGTCAGCTGCTCGCGACGTAGCACCGTCATCACGTTCAGATTCTTGGCCATGAAGCCTCCTCTCCGCGACCACAGTACGCCCTATTAGGTAAACCTAACCAGAACGGGACGTCGGGCGACGTCCCGTTGGCACCGAGCTGCCCAGCGACCTGCACCGCGCCCGCACCGGCGACGGTGGTGATCTAATCTTGGACTTCAGGTCGTTGAATATCTGTCTCACCAGTCCGAGCGAGGGAAGTCATGCCGGAGTCGTCGTCACCCAGACGAGGGTCCCGCCTCACTGTGGACGATTGGCTCGACGCGGCGATGCAGGTGCTGATGAGTGACGGTGTCGGTGCCATCAAGATCTCCCGTCTGTGCGACCGGCTCGGGGTCACCAAGGGCAGCTTCTACTGGCATTTCACCGACATCTCGGCGTTGATGACGGCGCTGTCAGATCATTGCCGTGGGATCGAGGAAGCGGCCCGGCGGACGCTCGCCAATCTGCAGGAGTTGCCGCCGGTCGAGCGAATCCAGTCGATGGGCGACCTGGTCAGCAATACCCGCCGCCGTTCGGTGGAGGCAGCGGTACGTGCGTGGGCCGAGACCGACCCCGAGCTCCAGGCGGCGGTGGTGGCGCTCGATCACACGACATTCGATGTCGCACAGGACGCTTTCGTGGAGCTGGGTTTCTCGCCGTTGGACGCGCACGCGCGCGCCACCGCGCTCGTGTACGTCGGGATCGGCTACATGCAGGGCGGCGAACGAGTCGAGGCGCCCACCGAGGACGACAAACGCATCTTCGTCGAGATGCTGATCCGTAGATAGGACGAGCAGCAACTCGCCGTCGGGTGTCTGGTCATGCCAGCCGCCACGCACCGTCGACGTTGACGACATGACCGCTGACATCCATGTGAGCCAGCGCCGACCTGACCCGGGCGGTCTCGAGGCCCGCCGAGAAGGCGATCTCTTCGATCGTCACCGACCCGCGTGCGGGTATCGCGTCATGCACCCGCTTGGCTTCCGGCGACAACGCGTCGGTGGACCGCACCGGACCTCGCCCCATGTCCCCACTGCCATCCGGGGCAGCCAGCGCGATCACCGCCTGCGGGTCGATGACCAGCGCGGCGAGCCCGTCGGCGATCAGCTGATGACATCCGACCGACGTGGCCGAGGTGACGGGCCCCGGGACCGCGCCGAGCGGACGACCGAGTTTGCGCGCCCAGGCCGCGGTGTTAGCAGCACCCGACCGTCGACCTGCCTCAACCACCACCACAGCTTTCGACATCGCCGCGACCAGCCGATTGCGGGTGAGGAACCGATGTTTCGCAGCTGTGGTGCCCGGCGGATACTCGGAGAGCACGAGCCCGTTCTCGGCGATCTGGTCGAAGAGTCGAGCATGTCCTGCCGGGTAGTCGCGGTCGATTCCGCAGGCCATCACGGCCATTGTCTGGCCGCCCGAGGCCACCGCCGCGCGATGCGCCGCGCCGTCGACGCCGAAGGCCCCACCCGAGACCACCGCCCAGTTCTCCGCGACCAGCCCGCCCGCAAACGTCGAGGTGACCTGTTCGCCGTAGCGTGAGGCCGCCCGCGACCCGATCGGCGCGATGCCGGTGGACGCCACCTCGTCGAGACGGGAGGTGCCGCGAACCCACAAGGCGAGGGGTTCGCCGCCACGAGATGCGGTGTCGGCCTGACCGAGCGCCAACAAGGGCCAGGCGGGCCACTCCGGGTCGTCTCGGGTCACCAATCGGGCACCGATCCGCGCGGCAACGTCCAGATCCTGCGCCGCCAGATCGGTGTCGGCTCGGGCAGCCGTCGCCGTCAGGACCTCGTCGTGGCCGTGCGGCACCGAACGTGCACGGATGGCGGCAGCCGTCTCGATTGGACCGAGCTCATCGCACAGCGACAGCAGCGCAGCGTTGGGTGGCTCGACAACCCGGGCGAGGTAGGCCCAGGCACGCAGTTCGGTGTCGTCGGTCATCAGCACCCACCACGGTCGCGATAGAGCAATGCCTCGGCGACCTCCGTCTCGCCCGGCTGCGTCAGCCCTTTCAGGTCTCCCAGCGTCCAGGCCAACCGGATGGCCCGGTCGGCGCCGCGCGCGGTCACTCGTCCGTCCCGTAAGAACAACTCGATCGGACGCAGAGCCGCCGGTGACAGCCGAAAACGCTGCCGCAGAGCCGAACCGGGAACTTCGGCATTGGTCAGCCACCCGTGACATCCCCACCGATCCAGCGCCGCACGACGAGCGGCCGCCACACGGTCCCGGACGGCGGTACTGGATTCCTCGGCGTCCGACATCAATGCCGTATTGCCTGGCGGGTCCATCCTTACCCGTATGTCGACGCGGTCCATCAGCGGTCCGGACAGCTTCCCCAGGTAGCGTCGCCTGGCAACCGCCGAGCAGATGCAGTCGATGTCGTGCGCCGGGGCGCACGGGCACGGGTTGGCGGCCATGATCAGCTGAAACCGCGCCGGGTAGGTGGCCACCCCGTCGCGTCGCGAGACCCGGACCTCCCCTTCTTCGAGCGGTTGGCGCAAGGCGTCCAACACTTTCGGCCCCATCTCGGCACATTCGTCGAGGAACAGCACTCCTCGGTGCGCCCGGGATACTGCACCCGGCCTGGCCATCCCGGTACCACCGCCGAGCAGCGCCGTGGTGGAGGTGGTGTGGTGTGGGGCGATGAACGGTGGCTCGGTCACCAACGGGCGACCCGCACGTAGGGTACCGGCGATGCTGTGAATGGCGGTCACCTCCAGCGATTCCTCGGATCCGAGCGGCGGGAGTATCCCCGGCAGGCGTCGCGCCAACATCGTCTTACCGATGCCAGGCGGCCCGGTCATCAACACGTGATGCGCTCCCGCCGCGGCGATCTCGAGCGCGTGGCGCGCCTCGGACTGACCCACCACCTCGGACATGTCGTGATACTCGATCGGCGGCGGGAGGGATTCACTGTCGGTCACCGTGTCGAGGACCGTCTCGCCGGCCAGCCATCGCACCACTTCTGTGAGGTTCTCCGCGCCGCCGATCTCCAGGTCGGTCACCAACGTCGCCTCTGCGACGTTGGACATCGGCACGACCGCATGGGTGAAACCGTGATCGCGGGCGTGTTTGAGCGCAGGCAGCACGCCTCGGACCGGTCGGAGCCCGCCGTCGAGTCCGAGTTCTCCGAGGAACACCGTGCGTGCGGTGCGCGAGACCGTGACCTGCTTGGTCGCGGCCAGGATCGCCAGTGCCATACCAAGATCGAACGAGGACCCGGCTTTTGGGAGGTCGGCCGGTGCGAGCGATACCGTCACCTTGAGATCGGGGAACTTCAGCCCGCTGTTGCTGATCGCGGCGCGCACCCGGTCCTTGGCCTCTCGCAACGATGCGTCGACCTTGCCGTTGACGACGAAGCCGGGCAAGCCGTGTCCGACGTTGGCCTGGATCTCGATCTGATTGGCTTCGAAGGCGTTGAGCCCCACCGACTGGATCGAACCCAGCCCGGTCGTCAGGCGCGGGTCGTCGGTCATTCGAACACTCCCCGGTGGTGGCGCACCCTCGCGCGGTCGAGCGCCAACGGTTCGTGCGGGTCGAGTTGCACGCTGATGATGTCGAACCGGATACGTGACCACCAGCGGTCGCGGTTGCCGGCGAGCCATTCTCGGGCCAGGCGGCGCATGCGTGCGAACTTGAGCGGTGTGACCGCGGCGACCGGATCGTCGAAGACCCGTGAGGCCCGTGTCTTGACCTCGACCACCACCAGTTCATCGGTGTCGGCAGCGATGATGTCGAGTTCCCCGAAACGGTTACGCCAGTTGCGATCCAGTACTCGCCAACCGAGTTCCACCACGAAGTCGGCGGCCAGATCCTCACCGCACCGGCCGATCTCGGCTGTGCTCGGTCGAGTCCGCGATGAGTTCCGAGCAGACGGTGGATCGGACGGCCGGGATGGGTTCTCGCTCATGAGAGCAGCATCGTCGGGTGAGGCCGCGAATAAGCCTGTACGACGATGCGCGATGCAGATCTGTGGACAGAGCACCCCTGTGGACAGCCGGTCCGGGGGTGGCACGGGTCAGAGCTTGAGGTCTCGGTCCGGGTTGTCGTCGGGTTCGGACGACGACGCGGCATCGTCGGAGGTGGCCGGCGTGATCGGTTGTGGTGGTGCCCAATCGCCGATGACCGGGGGGCCCACCAGTGGCAGGGTGCCGACGATTTCGGCACCGTTGTCGGTGGTGTGCAGATAGTGTGCGGATTTGTGCTCGGTGTTGTTGGGCCCGCGGCCGCGGCCGCCGCCATGGGGTGCGCCCATCGGAGCCGCACCCGCTCGGCTCGGACCGGCACCGACCGGCGTCGTCGTCGCGGAGGTGCCCGACGTGGGCGCAGCTGTGGGCATTGCGGCCGACAAGCGGCGAGACAGTGCCGCGGGATTCGCTCCGCTCGAGCCGCTGGACCCGCCGGCCGAAGAACCTCCCGCGCCCCCACTGCCCGCGAGTTTTGCACCACCCGCGCCGGCGGCCGCACTGCCGGGCATCATCATCGCGGACGGTGACACCGTGCTGCTCGACGAGTCGGGGCTGCCAAGTCCGCCACGGGTCAAGCTGTCGGGCCCATCTCCCCCGCCGCCGCCGTTGCCACTGCCCTCGCCGAGGGACAGCGGGGAGTCGCCGGCTTTCGCCGAGTCTGCCTGTGGCACGGGATCGGTGGAGGTACCGCCGCTCGGCGGGGCCGTCGGTTGCTTCGCAGACTGCGAACCGTAGTCACCCAGATCGGTGGCTGCGGCCGCCGAGGACCGCGCCGCTGCGCTGGGGCCACCGCTGCTACCGGCCCCGCCAGCCGATCCCCCGGCACCTGTTCCGGCCAGTAGACCGTCGGCTCCGGTAATGCCGGCCAGACCCAGGCCATCGCCGGCCGAACTCATCGGACCGTTGTAGGTTTCGGTCATCAACAGCCCCGCCCTCGTCATGGCGCCGAATGCGTCGCCCAACGGGTTCAGGAGCTCGCCCTGAAGTTCCATCAGCGACCCACGCTGGGCCTGCGAGGCCAGCAAGACCGACTGGGCGTTCACGAGCGCGTCGATGCCAGGCTGGGCGTTCGCCGCCGCGGACACGATGTCGCTGGAGATCTGCCGAGCCGCGTCCTCGCTGGAGCTCGCCGCGACCCCCTGCAGGCCGTCACCGCCGAACCGGTAGAGGTGTTGCGCCGCCTCGTGAGCTGCGGAGATGGCCTGGGCCAGCGCTTGGGCGTCGGCAGCCGCGGACTCGGGACCCATTGACTCCAGACGCGACAAGATCTGCTGAATCGCGACAAACCAATTGGTATTGCCGCCCCCGACCGCCCCCGTCATCGCCCCTCCGTCCCGACTCGACCCACGGACATCCGTGCCACCGGATCTGGCCCGCTATGCTACAGACACTTGGAGCGGATCACGCCACACCGCTCGCAAGCGTTGACGCTTGGAACCACATCGGGGGTCTGTGCGTCCAAACCAACGTGGGGAGGAAACCGTGAGCGGCGGACAAAAGGCGTCCGACTATGTCCTGGAACCCTGTGTCGCGATGCCCGAGATCACGCGTGCGCCGGATCAGAGGGACTGGGGGCAGGCAGTTGATGGCATCGGCGTGCTTTCCGAGAAGGGGATGTGGGAGGCGAGGGCGAAGGCGGCGGAGGATGCGGCGGAGAAGCTTCGCGACTGCCTCAATACCGTGTCGCAGATCGCTGCAGCAAACTACTTCGGGCGAGACTGCCAAGAAGGCGGATTCCTGAGGGACCGCCTCAGATCGAGTATCACAAGTGACGCTGGATGGGCTGCCGCGATAGACCTGCAAATTAGCGAACTGATGAAACTCGCACAGAAGTGCGCAGAAGCAGCAGAAACCCTCGAATCACAGGACCGCTCGTCGGCGGGCAATTTTGCAGAGAAAAGGTAGACCATCGCGAATGGGAAACCGTGGATGGTTTGCAGCGCTAGTTGCACTTGCCGCATTGACAGCCAGCTGCTCACAGCCCAGAGATCTGACACCAGAATCTGCCCCTGTGGATTCGACTAACCCCACTGGGTCATACGTTCGACAGACGGACTCAGATGGTCTCCCCCTCCCGTTCGTAAACAGAATGCCGAAGCGATGGAACTCCTCAAACGACGGCTCGCCCTATGAGCCGTGCACGGCAATGGATCGAGGTACGGCCGCGGAACTAGGCTTAGACCTTAATTCGGTAAAGGACGCCGCCAAAGTCGACGGGCAAACGCTGAGAGGGTGCGAATGGCGATACATTGACGCCGAGGAGTGGTCATGGTCTGCCTACCAAATGGTGGCAGATTACGACGGCCTCGCCGACTATAAGAGTTTGAACCCGACATTCAATTGGCTTGAGAACCAAGAAGTTGATACACGTAGCGTGGGAGTTGCCTCCTTGAACTCTGGGCAATGCTTCACGTACGTGCAGTCCCTGGATTCCGGGGTCGTCACCGGGGTGGGTTATGCCGGTCTCCCCAAACCCCCACTCACCGAAATCTGCCAACGCGCAATCGATCTCACCAAAGCAACCATCGACAAAATCCCGGAGTAGCCCGATCCGAGTGAGGTGAACGTACCGGAAAACAGCACGTTCTACTCAGTCGCCGGGGAGGTCACGGTTCGTCGGGGAGGCGGAGTTCGGGCTTCTCGAGTTCCTCGATGTTGACGTCCTTGAAGGTGATGACGCGGACCTGCTTGACGAAGCGGGCGGGGCGGTACATGTCCCAGACCCAAGCGTCGGACATGCGGAGCTCGAAGTAGATCTCACCCTCGGTGTTGCGCGGGACCAGGTCTACGGAGTTGGCGAGGTAGAAGCGCCGTTCGGTCTCGACCACATAGGTGAACTGTCCGACGATGTCCTTGTACTCCCGATACAAGGAGAGTTCCATCTCGGTTTCGTACTTCTCGAGATCCTCAGCACTCATTCGTCAAGCCTATCGTGGTCGGGTCGGGGTCGGAGGTCACGCGGGAGGCGACATTCCGGTAGGACATTCGGTGTTGCTGCGACGGCCCGTGGCGGTCGAGGCAGGCCATGTGATGTGCGGTGCTGTAGCCCTTGTGGACGGCGAAATCGTAGCCGGGCAGGTCCTGATCCATCGCCACCATCAGCCGGTCGCGCGTCACCTTCGCGATGATGCTCGCGGCGGCGATGCAGGCGGCGGCACCGTCCCCGCCGATCACCGGCAGCGACGGAACGGTCAGTCCTGGCACGACGAAACCGTCGGACAACACATAACCCGGGGTCACATCCAGGCCGGCGATGGCCCGCCGCATGCCCTCGATGTTGGCGACATGGATGCCGATGCGGTCGATCTCGGCCGCGGGGATCACCACCGCATGCCAACTCAACGCGTACTTCGTGACCGCTTTGTAGAGCTGCTCGCGCGTGGCCTCGGTCAGTCGCTTGGAGTCGTCGAGATCGGCGAGCGAGGCCAACTGCGTGGGCTTGAGTACACACGCGGCGACCACCAGCGGCCCGGCACAGGCGCCGCGGCCTGCCTCATCGACCCCCGCGACAGGGCCGAGCCCGTTGCGGTGCAGCGCGAACTCGTAGGTACGCAGACTCGCTGCCCGTCGGATCGGGAATCTCGGCGGCCACCGGCTCATCGGTCGGGCTCCCACATCACAGGTCAGCTCTCATGACTGCGGGTTGTCCGAGGACACACCACCGATCCTCGAGAAGGGATAGATGATGAACTGCACCTTGCCGCGAATGTCACTGACCGGCACCGTGCCCTGGTACTCGTCCTCCATGTGGAACCGGGAGTCCGCCGAGTTCGCGCGGTTGTCGCCCATCACCCACACGTTGCCATCGGGCACCTTGACGGGACCGAAATCCGGCCCGAAGCACGCATTGGGCTGACCGTTCGGATTCGCCGCGAATTCGTTGCCGGCCGCCACGTCTTGGGCCTGCAGCGACTTGTCTACGTAGGGCTCGTCGAGTGGCTTACCGTCGACGGTGACACCCACGTTGTCGGAGTTGCGGCACTCGACGGTCTGCCCGCCGGTGGCGATCACCCGCTTGACGAGGTTGTTCTCGTCCGGCGGCGCGAAGCCGAACCACGACAGTCCGTCCTGGATCTTGTGCACCACCGCGTTGTCCGACCGCGGCGAGAGCCACGCCCCGTCCCAGGATTCGGTCGGAGCCTTGAACACCACCACGTCACCGGGTTCCGGCTCGCCGAAGCGATACGACAGCTTGTCGATGACGATCCGGTCGTTGGTGCACCCCGTACAGCCATGCAACGTCGGTTCCATCGATTCCGACGGAATCACGTACTGCCGTCCGACGAAGGTCTGCAGCAACCAGGTCAACAGCAACACACAGCCGATGATGATGACGGCTTCGCGCAGAAGCGAGCCACGCTTCTCCGGCTTGTCCTTCTTGCTGCGCCACGGACGCTCGTCGGGGTGCTCGCCGTCGTCATCCCAGCCGTAGTCCTCAGGACGCGAGGACGAATCGGCAGACGACCGCTGCGCACCGGGGTCGGGTTCGTTACCGGCGGAGTGAGAGTCGGCCACGTCGTCAGGGTAGACGGGTCAGCGCTTTTCCTTGATCTTGGCTGCCTTGCCGCGCAGATCGCGCAGGTAGTACAGCTTGGCGCGACGGACGTCACCGCGGGTGACGACGTCGATCTTGGCCAGGTTCGGGCTGTGCACCGGGAAGGTGCGCTCAACACCGACGCCGAAGGACACCTTGCGCACGGTGAAGGTCTCGCGAACGCCGCCACCCTGGCGACGGATCACGACACCCTTGAACACCTGGACACGTTCCTTGGAGCCCTCGATGACCTTGACGTGGACGTCAAGGGTGTCGCCGGGGCCGAATTCGGGGATGTCGTCGCGGAGCGACTGCTTGTCGAGGAAGTCGAGGGTGTTCATCGTGGTTGATCCAATCTGGCGTATGCGCTGAACAGAGGAACCTGGCGGCCCCGCACATGTACCCCCGACAGGTCGGGAATCATCTGTGAGGTTCGACCGGTTCGTGCTCCGAGTCGTTGGGTGCGCCCGGATCAGGTCCGTCCGGAGCTCTCCTCCGAGTCGAGACATCGTCTCCAGGCAACCCGACTATTGTGCCAGAGATACCCCGGTGGGGCGAAATCGCCGGTGGCGGCGGTGCCGGATGAACTGTCTGATTCAACCGGTCTTCGGTGGCCGCGCGCACGTGTGGCAGCACATCGGGCGTGCCGGCGATGAGATCCTGCACCAGGATCTTGGCTCGGACAAACGGTCGGCGCAAGGTGCGTTCGCGGGCAATGGCCCGCTCGAGTTTGCGGGGCCGCGACAGATACCGCCAACGCGCCCACGGCGAGGTCGGTCGCGCCAGGCGCAACACCCCGACGATCAGCAGCGGCCAGGCGAACACCCCGATGACCCCGGTCCACACCTTTCCCTTGAGAACGACGAGCGCCGCCAACGCGAGATTCAGCGTGGCCGCCGCGACGTCGACGACGGCGGTTCGACCGACCCGCAGATCATCGAGAGCATCGAAATAGAGATCCAAGGGCCGGAAGCCCAGCAGGATCATGCCGGTCGCGGCCAGCGCGATGAAGACCGCGTCGACCGATGTGCGTCCCTCGTGTGACCAGTACACATCGCGCAGATAAAAGATCAGTGCGAACTCGTCGAGGATCAGGGCGGCGCCGACACCGAACAGCCCCGCCAACACCGTCATCACCGCTTGATCGCCACTGACTGCGAACGCGATCAGTCCGAGCCCCGACAGCAATGTCAACACCACACCGAACACCATGTGATGGATGTGGGTATCGCCGGCGGTCACGTTCGAGAACCACCACCGCACGTCGGCGCGGATCAGGCGAACACTGATCCGAATCCCCACGAACCCGACGATCAGCCCGAAGAAGAACACCAGCAGGGGCAGCCGCCCACGATCGATGATGTCGTGGTTCAGCCAGTCCGAGGCCCCTCGGGTGAGCCAATCGTGCACATGCCCAGGCTAGCCCGCATAGCGGATCAGCACGCTGCGCACGGCGGCCGGACCGCGGCAGGCCACAGCCGCCTCGTAGGTGGCATCGCGCAGCCGATCACGAGCGGGTCGACCACCCCGATCCGCACCGATCACGTGCGCGACGCAGTTGAGCGCCCGCGCCTGGAAGAACGCTCGCTCCCGCGCCGCCTGGTCCCCTCGCCGCCGTGCGGCGAAGGCACGTTGCTCGTACTGCGAGAGCAGGCTGTTGATCTGGAGCGCACTGCTCGGCGCCACCGACCCGCGTTCCTTGAGTTCGGTGAGAGCCGCGGTCACCTCGGCGTCGTCGCCCGTATCGACGGCCGACATCACCGTGATGGCCAGAGAATACAAGCACGGTGAGAGGTCGTCGGCTCCGACGCGATCCACCAGGTCGGCGAGTCCCGCGTCCAGGCGGTCGACGCGGTGACTCACGGTTGGTCCAGCTGCGAATCGTCGGCGAAGTCCGATCCGACGTCGTCGGAGCCGTGCGCGTCTGGTGCGAACAGTTGGGTGTCCGTGTCGGCCATGGACGCCACGGTCGCAGCGTCCATGGGGGTCGCGGCGGCGATCGCCTGGCACCGGATGCCGTGGCGGGCCATGTGGTCGACGATGGCGAGCTCGGCGGCCTGCCCGTCACCGACCAGGGTCTCGGCCGCGCCGATGCCGACGCCGTCGCGCTCGTAGGGATAGCACTCGTCAGTACCGACGACGAGTGTGCGGGCTCCGTCGGGACCGCGGCCGACGCCGACCGCCATCCGAACCCAACCGGTCACCGACGCCGGTAGCGCCGATTGCAGTGCCGCTGCGCGTCGCTGCAACCATTCGGCATCGGTCACGCTCATCTCCGAGGACTCGGCGCCGGCCGCGGTGGCGTGTGACCCCGCGAGCACCCCGGCGCCGGCGGCGATCGGCCCCAGCGCGGAGAACGGCATCATGCCGCTGGTGGCGGCGGGCGGGTGATCCCCATCGTGACGGCCGGCATCGGTCGCCTGGTCGGTGTAATCGTCGCCCGCGGCGGTCAGCGCCATCCGCCCGGCACCGGCCGCCACCACCCGCGCGGAATCGTCGCCGAGTGACGCCATCAGGTCCCCGCGCAACCGTTCACGATCGGCGATCGATGCGATCACCGTCATGTCGTTGTGCGTGGCGACCGCGGCTTTCGCGTAACGCTCCAGCGAGTCGGCGGCAGACTGCAGGCGCTCGGCGGTGCGGGCGAGCGCGGAGTCCGAGGAGGCCACGATGTGCCGATACCCCGCGTCGAGCCCTTCCCGGAACTGTCCGGACCCGCCCGAGCCTCGCCGATGGGCTGCATCCAGTTCGGCCACGACGGCGGCGAGCCGGGTTGCCAACCGGCGGCAGCGTGCTGCGGACTCGTACAGCGTCGCCACGTCGGCGGTCGGCCACCGACCGGGGGCGAGTTCGTCGGCCAGCGCCCGGATCTCCGGCGGTACCGGGAGCGCTACGACCCCGACGGTCACCGGGATTCCTTGGTGAGCCTCAGCGCGACATCGTGATCGGCGGCGTCGAGTTCACCGATGCCGCGGCGGATCAGATTTCGGTGACGTTCCAGCTCGGCGGCCGCCGATGCGGCCGCCCCCCGGATCTCGTGGGCCCGCGGTGCGAAGCCGGAGCGAAACGCCCGTGCGCCCTCGTCGACGCCGATCGCGGCATCGGCATCCCCGAGCACCGCATCGAGCTCATCCAGCAGACGGTCGACGTCCCGGTGGACAGCACCCACCTGCTCGGCCAACTCGGTCAGCTCCGTGAGGTCGGCGTGAAGCCGGTTACCGCCGAATCCCGCGGCCGTTGCCTCGGTCATGTCTGCTCCCCCGTCTGTCGCATTCATCGCCGACGATCCTCGCCGATCTCGGCATAGCCCGGTGATGGTTGGACGGCCGCGGACAGGATCTGGTTCCGCTGATCGTGCAGACGCTGGTCGGCCTCACTGACGAGCGAGGTGATCTGCGCCGACAATTGCTCGGCCCGGTACCGACGCATGGCGCGCGGATCGATGCTCAGATCCACCAACAGCCCGCGGGCGTCGACGGTGACCGACACCAACTTGTCGGCGCTCGTCGCGTGCGCCGTCACCCGTGCGACCGCCTCGCTCACACGGCTCAACTCGGCACGCTGACGTTCGAGTTCGTCGAGCATGGCCGACCATCGATCAGACATGAGCCCCCTCCCCGGTGCGATCGATCGTATCGGCAGCATCGACGGGGCGAGAACCGCCGTCGCACTCTGCGCCGTGTGTCGACCGTCCGGCGCCTCACCGGCCGTCGGTTCCGTCCTCGGCGGGCAGCAGGTCGGGACGCCGTTCCCGGGTGCGTTCGAGCGCCTGTTCGCGACGCCACGCCGCCACTTTGGCGTGGTCCCCGCTGAGCAGCACCTCGGGGACATCCAGGCCACGCCACGACACCGGCCGGGTGTAGCTCGGGCCTTCGAGTAGACCGTCGGAAAACGAATCCTCTTGGTGCGAACGAGGATTGCCCAGCACTCCGTCGAGCAGCCGGACGGTGGCCTCGATCATCGCCATGGCCGCCACCTCACCGCCGATCAGAACGAAATCCCCCAGCGACACCTCTTCGACGCGCACCCGGCGGGCCGCGTCGGCAAAGACCCGTTGGTCGATACCCTCATAGCGCCCGCAGGCGAACACGAGGTGGCGTTCGCGACTCCAACGCTCGGCCGTGTCCTGGGTGAAGGGCACGCCGGCCGGTGTCGGCACCACCAGCAGCGCGGCGTCGGGGCACACGTCGTCGAGACACGGTCCCCACACCTGCGGCTTCATCACCATGCCGGGACCGCCGCCGTACGGCGAATCATCGACACTGCGGTGGACGTCGTGGGTCCATTCACGCAGGTCGTGCACATCGACACTGATACGGCCGGCCTCGATGGCCTTGCCCAGTAGCGCAACGCGCAACGGGTCGAGGTAGTCGGGGAAAATGGAGACGACGTCGATCCGCATCGTCATCCTTCGGGGTCGTCGATCAGGCCCGGCGGCGGATCGATCGTGATGCCGTCCGTCGTCACCGACGGCACGATCTCGCGGACGAAGGGCACCAGCACCTCGCGATCGTCCGGAGTCCGCACGGCTAGCACATCGCTGCCCGGCAGGTGCAGGACGGAGGCGAGCACACCGACCTCGACGCCGTCGACGGTCGTGACGGGCAAGCCCTCGATCTCGTGGTCGTAGAACTCATCGGGATCATCCCCGGAATCGACCTCGGAACTGTCGATCACGAACAGCACCCCGCGCAGCGCATCGGCAGCAGTGCGGTCGGATGCCTCCGCCACCGACAGCAACAGCCGCCCGGCATGGTGCCGGGCGGCTGTCACGGTGAAATTCTGCTCGCCACCCCCGCGCGACAGCAGTCCACGCAGAACAGTGCCGGGAGCGAATCGTGCCGTCGGATCATCGGTGCGGATGTCGACGACGATCTCGCCGCGCACTCCGTGCGATTTGGCCACGCGGCCGATCACGAGATCCATCGCGCAGAAGTGTCGATCAGCGGTCGGTGTCGACGATGTCCACACGCATCCCGCGGCCACCGATGCCGCCGACGAGAGTGCGCAGGGCGGTAGCGGTGCGACCATTGCGGCCGATCACCTTGCCGAGATCCTCGGGATTGACGTGTACCTCGACCAGCCGGCCACGACGCCCGGTGATCATTTCGACACGGACGTCGTCAGGGTTGGCAACGATGCCACGGACGAGATGCTCGACCGCGTCGGCGACGACAGCGCTCACGCGTCACCCTGAGCGGCCGGGACCTGGTCGGCCGGAGCCTGGTCGGCAGGCGCCTCGGCCGGGCGCGCCTCTGCGGCCGCGGTGTCGGCGTCGGCCTTCTTGGCGGCCTTCTTCTTGGGAGTGGTGGCATCGGCGACCGGCTCGCTGTCCGCGGCGGCGAGCGCAGCGTTGAACAGATCCAGCTTCGACGCCTTCGGCTCCTTGGTCTTCAGGGTGCCCTCGGCGCCCGGCAGGCCCTTGAACTTCTGCCAATCACCGGTGACCTTGAGGATGGCCTCGACCGGTTCGGTCGGCTGGGCGCCGACGCCGAGCCAGTACTGGGCGCGCTCGGAGTCGACCTCGATCAGGCTCGGCTCTTCCTTCGGGTGGTACTTGCCGATGGTCTCGATCGCCCGGCCGTTGCGGCGGGTCCGAGAGTCGGCGACGACGATGCGGTATTGCGGGTTGCGGATCTTGCCGAGCCGCGTGAGCTTGATCTTGACAGCCATGTCTTCTCTTTCAGTGGTCACTGCGCAATTCAGCGGCCCGCCCGGAGCGACGGACCCGGTTTTGCGTTCTGTTTCGGTGTGACCGCCGGTCGGTACGTAACCGGTTCCGGCGAACCGACGTGCAATTCTGCCAGATGAGCGGGCCGGATCGGAAATCACGGGCCAAAGCCGCACCACTGACACGGGTGCGATTCACGGGGTAGCGGTGGAGTCTGTCGGTGGGGTCCGACATGTGGTTACCCACCCCGCTGAAGGTAACCACATGTCACGCAAACGATCGCTGAGCTTTTTCGCACCTCGGTCGACTCGGCGGCCTCCCCCGACCGTTACCCGAACCGTCGAACCGAATGCGGGCTCCGGCGTCGCGAACCCTGCTGCGCAGCGATTACTTTACCAGCCGGTAAGTTAGCACCACCAGCTCACACCGAGTGCATTACCTCACACGAATACGTCACACCAAAGGCTGCGACCTGCGATTGCTGTGAGCTACCGCTAGTGGACAGTTAGCCCCGAGCAAACGATCTCGGTGGGCCGTCGCAGCGTGGTCAGGTCGACGCGGGGATCCTCGGCGAGCACCAGGAAGTCGGCCGGGTCGCCTTCTTCGAGCACCCCAGCACCCAACCAGCGTCGAGGCGCGACCGATGCCGCGTACAACGCATCGCGCGCACCGAAGCCGACCGCGGCCATCGCGTCGATCTCGTCGACGATCCGACCGTGCTCGACGAAGCCGCCGGCGTCGGTGCCCGCGAACATCGCGACACCCGCCTCTCGCGCGGCGGCGAACACCGCACCGGCATTGTCGTAGAGCTTGCGCATGTTGGCCTGGTAGGTGGGAAACCGGTCGGCGCCGTCGGCGATACCCGGAAAGTTCTCCACCTGGATCAGCGTCGGGACCAACGCGATCGATCGCTCCACCATCGCATCCATCAGATCGGTGGTCAGCCCCGTACCGTGCTCGATGCAGTCCACACCGGCGGCGATCAGATCGGGCAGGGCATCGGCCCCGAACACATGCGCCGTGATGCGCGCGCCCTCGGCGTGGGCCGCGGCGACGGCGGCGTCGAGTTGCGCTCTGGTCCACAGCGGGGCGAGGTCGCCGACCTCCCGGTCGATCCAGTCGCCGACCAGCTTGACCCAGCCGTCGCCGTCGCGGGCCTGCCGGGTGACCTCGGCGGCCAGATCGTCGGGGTTCTCGAGGTCCACACCGTAGTCGCGCAGGTACCGCTTGGGCCGAGCGATGTGCTTGCCGGACCGGATGAACCGGGGGCAACTCGAGTCACCATCGAGCGGATGGGTGTCCAGCGGGGAACCGACCTCGCGGATCAGCAGGGTGCCCGCCCGCACGTCGGCATGCGCATACCGGCGGGCCTGCTCGATGGTCACGCCGAGTCCCGGTGCGATGCCGACATGGTTGTGCGCATCCACCAGACCCGGGATGATCCAGCCACCGTCGGCAGCCGTCTCGGCGCCGCGCACCGGCTCCCGGGTGATGAACCCGTCGACGACCCACAGGTCGATCTGTTCATCGGTGAACGGGTCGATGCCGCGGTAGTGACGAATGTCGCGGTCGGGCACGGCTTCGGTCACGTCGGCGGCCTCGTCACTTCTTCTTCGGGTTCTGGAACTGTGAGACGTCGATGCCTTCGAGCCCCGGCGGCAGTTCGTCGAGACCCGCCGGCATGTTGGACAGATCGGGGAACCCGCCCGGCATCCCGGGCATCCCGGCCATCCCGGGGAATCCACCCCGCACCTTCGGCGGTGTGGGCCCCCGACTCTTGCCCTTGCCCTTCTTGCCCTTGCCCTTCTTGCGGTTGTTCTTACGGCCGCCACCGACGCCCATTCCCATCCGGCCGGACATCTGCGCCATCATCTTGCGGGCCTCGAAGAAGCGGTCCACGAGTTGGTTGACCTCGCTGACCGTGACGCCGGAGCCATTGGCGATGCGCAGCCGCCGGGAGGCGTTGATGATCTTCGGGTTGTCGCGCTCGGCAGGCGTCATACTGCGGATGATCGCCTGCACCCGATCGAGCTGCTTGTCGTCGACCTGTGAGAGCGCGTCCTTCATCTGCCCGGCGCCCGGCAACATGCCCAAGATGTTGCCGATCGGCCCCATTTTGCGGATCATCAGCATCTGGTCGAGGAAGTCCTCGAGGGTGAGTTCACCCTGGGTGATCTTGGCGGCCGCGGCCTCGGCCTGCTGGGCATCCCAGTGCTGTTCGGCCTGCTCGATGAGCGACAGCACATCGCCCATGCCCAGGATGCGACTGGCCATCCGGTCGGGGTGGAAGACGTCGAAGTCGTCGAGCTTCTCCCCCGACGACGCGAACATGATCGGGCGCCCGGTGACCTCGCGCACCGACAGCGCCGCACCGCCGCGGGCGTCGCCGTCGAGTTTGGTGAGCACCACGCCGGTGAAGCCGACGCCGTCCTGGAATGCCTCGGCGGTGCTGACGGCGTCCTGACCGATCATGGCGTCGACGACGAACAGGACCTCGTCGGGTTCGGTGGCCTCCCGGATGTCGGAGGCCTGCCGCATCAGCTCCTCGTCGATACCGAGTCGACCTGCGGTGTCGATGACGACCACGTCGTAGTGCTGCGCCGTCGCCTCGGCCACACCATCACGAGCCACCGCGACAGGATCACCGGAACTGACCGTGCCCAGCTCACCGGTCTGTCCGATGCTGGTACCGGGGTCCGGTGCGAACACTTTGACGCCGGCACGTTCGCCGACGATCTGCAGCTGCGAGACCGCCCCGGGCCGCTGCAGGTCGCAGGCCACCAGCAACGGCTGATGCCCCTGCTTCTTGAGCCAGTTGCCGAGCTTGCCGGCCAACGTGGTCTTACCGGCACCCTGCAGGCCGGCGAGCATGATCACCGTCGGCGGCTTCTTCGCATATTCGATCCGACGGGTCTCCCCACCGAGGATGCCGACGAGTTCGTCGTTGACGATCTTGACGACCTGCTGCGCCGGATTCAGCGCTCCGGACACCTCCGCGCCCTTGGCACGTTCCTTGACCTTCGCGATGAAACCGCGCACCACCGGCAGCGAGACGTCGGCCTCCAGCAACGCCAGCCGGATCTCCCGGCAGGTGCGGTCGATGTCGGCGTCGGACAGCCGTCCTTTGCCGCGCAGGTCCTTGAGCGCACTGCCCAACCGATCGGAAAGCGAATCGAACATTCTTCTAGTCTTCCATGCTCGTCATGCGGCACTCCGGGTGTGGCCCCGACTCTTTGCCTGGCGGTCGCGCGTCAGCTGATGGGCACCCCGGACCGGGCGGTACCACCATAGGCGTCGGGACCGTTTCCGTCGTCGTCGGAACGCGGTTGGGGCGGTGGGCACACGGCGAGCACGTCGTCGGCGAGGGCGGTGCGGGCGGCTTCGCCGTCATCGGCGAGGTGCAGGCAGAACGTGTCGACCACGGTGCTGCCCAACGTGGTGACCTTGGCCCAGCGGACCTGCGCGCCGTGGCGTTCGATGACCGAGCTGACCCGACTCAACAACCCCAGTCTGTCGTCGGTGCGCAGCTCGAGGATCACCTCGCCGGGATCGGGGCCCGGATCGGGTCCCGTCGCCTCGGCATCGTGGTGCACCCACAGCACCCGCGGCGGCGCGACGGCGAACAATGCGGGCACCGCGTTCTTGGGGTGCCCGGCACCGTCGACGGCCGGATCGGTGCTGCCGGCCGACGTCGCGGCGCCCGGTGCCGACACCGAACCGATCGTCGGGATCGGCGACTCGGTCTCGCGGGCGTCGAGACGGGCCAGCACATCGATCTTGCCGTCCACCGCCGCCATCAGTTGTTGACGGATCAGCCCGGCCTCGGGTGGACTGCCGAACAGCGGCACCACCACGAAGGTGTTGACCGCGCTGCCCGCATGGCTCTGCACGGTCGCCGAGTGCGACCGCAACCCGTTCAGACTCAACACGCCGGCCATCTTCGACAGCAGGCCCGTCGCATCCGGGGCGACCATCGTGATGCGGAAGGTGTGCGGTCCGTCGGCCTGCTCGATGTCGACCGAGAAGCCGCCCGCCTCGGCGAGAGCGATCTGTTCGGAGGTGAGCGCATCGGGGCGGGCGAGTTCGTCACCGTCGATGAGGCGAAACGCCCGACGAACGAGGTCGTTGATCAACGACGCCTTCCACTCCCCCCACACACCGGGGCCGGTGGCCAGCGAGTCGGCCTCGGCCAACGCGGACAGCAATTCGAGCAGCGCCCGGTTGTATCCGAGTGTCTCCGCCACGAATTCGGCGGTGGCCGGGTCGTCCAGATCACGTCGGGTGGCGATGCTCGGGAGCAGCAGGTGATGTCGCACCATCTCCGAGAGCACCGTGACATCCTGCGGCCACAGCCCGAACCGGTTACCGATCTGGATCGCGAGGTCGGCGCCGACGATGCTGTGGTCGGCCCCGCGGCCCTTGCCGATGTCGTGCAGTAGCGCACCGAGCACCAGCAGATCGGGCCGCGACACCCGCGTGGTCATCGACCCGGCATGGGCGGCCGTCTCCACCAGATGCCGGTCGACGGTCCAGGTGTGAATCGCATCCCGCGGGGGAAGGTCTCGGACCGCACCCCATTCGGGCAGCAATCGACCCCACAACCCGGTGCGGTCGAGGGCCTCGATCGGGTCGACCATGTGGTGTCCGGCACCGAGCAACACCAGCAGATCGCTGAGTGCTTCGGCCGGCCACGGTTCACGCAGTTCCGGCGCGTAGTCGGCCAGTCGGCTC
This sequence comes from Gordonia sp. Z-3, assembly GCF_036233855.1. Lineage (NCBI taxonomy): Bacteria > Bacillati > Actinomycetota > Actinomycetes > Mycobacteriales > Gordoniaceae > Gordonia > Gordonia sp. Z-3. The sequence goes on along the minus strand of NZ_JAZARS010000013.1, from coordinate 128,187 downwards.
AGTGTCGACGCGCTGATCGGCAGACCCGTGCGCGCCGATGCCGACGCGACACGCAGGATCAGACCGGGGTCTTTACTCGGGATCGCGTTGCGCGCCAACACGATTTCCCCGTTGTGCTCCACCACCCCTTCGTCCAGGGGCCGTCGTATCGGCGACCGCCGTAGTTTCGCCAATCCACGGCGCGGCAAAGCGTTACCCGCGGTGCGCAAACCGACGTCGATGGAGTAGCTGATGGTGCGGGCGGCATCGCTGATCACCCGGGCGAGATCGAAACGGTCACCGATCCGCAGCGCCGCACCGATCTCGTCGGCATCCTGGGCACGCACCTGTTCGCGCGGTCGTCCGGCAATGCGGTGCAGCTCGGTGCGGATGTCCAGCAAACGCGCATACGCCACCTGCGGCCCTGCGCCCGGCGAATCCGGGCGCAGACTGGCCATGCCGTCGGTGAGTTGGGCGATCGCCAGCGCCCCCAGCAGTTGCACATCACGCAGACCGCCCCGGCCGTTCTTCAGGTCGGGCTCCGCGCGGTGCGCGATGTCACCGGCTCGTCGCCACCGGTCCTGCGCATGTGACACCACGGCCGGGAACCGATCGCGGATCTCGGTGCGCCACTGCTGGCGGACCCCACTGATCAACAGATTGGACAGGTCCTCATCGCCGGCGATGTGCCGGGCCTCGAGCAACCCCATTGCGGCGCTGACGTCTTCGGCCGCCACCTGCAACGCCTGTGGCACCGTTCGCACACTGTGGTCGAGCGCAATGTTGGCGTCCCACAACGGATACCAGAGCCCGTCGGCCACCTCGGCGACCTCGTCGTGCGGCATTCCGTCGTGCAGCAGGATCAGATCGAGATCGGAGAAGGGCAACAGCTCTCCGCGGCCGAGTCCGCCGACGGCGACGATGGCATACCCACTCTGTGGGCGCACACCGAGCTCGGCTCCCTTGCTGGTCAGCCAGAACTCGTGGAGATCGACAAGCACCTGTCGCAGGCCGGGGGCGTCGAGCTTGCCCGCCTGCCCCGACTGCAGGAGTTGCCGACGGGTCGCCGCGAGATCTGTTGCTGCCACGGAGTTCTTACACTTCCTTCGTGATGGACACGACCCCGCGCCTGAGTCGTCAGACGCGGGGTCGTGAGTCTTTTTCAAAGGGGCGGGTTGCCCCGGATCAGAGCGCGTCGCCGCCGCGCTCCCCGGTCCGAACTCGGACAACCGATTCGACCGGCGAGACCCACACCTTTCCGTCCCCGATCTTGCCCGTGCGCGCCGCCTCGACGATCACGTCGACGACCTTGTCGACGGCGGCGTCGTCCACGACCACCTCGACGCGGACCTTGGGAACGAAGTCCACCGAGTACTCGGCGCCGCGATAGACCTCGGTGTGGCCCTTCTGGCGGCCGTATCCCTGGACCTCACTGACGGTCATACCCAGGATTCCGGCCTGCTCGAGTCCTGCTTTGACGTCCTCGAGCGTGAACGGCTTCACGATTGCGGTGATCAGCTTCATCAGTTATCCCTCTCCACAGGAATCAGCGTATAGGCGAAAGTGCAGGGATTCATGCCAGTTCATAGGCCGTCTCCGCATGTTCTGCCTCGTCGATGCCGTTGTGCTCGTCCTCCTGGCCGATCTTCCAGCCGAGTGGTTTGAGCGCGAGGGCGATGATAGTGGTGAGGACACCGGTGAAGACGAGCGCGAAGGCCGCGATGACGATCTGCACGACGACCTGCTTGTAGTCGCCGCCCCAGAACAGGCCGACGTCCTTGGCGAGCAGGCCCACACCGACGGTGCCCCACAGGCCGGCGACGAGGTGCACGCCGACCACGTCGAGCGAGTCGTCGTAGCCGAACTTGTTCTTCAGACCGATGGCGAGGGCCGCCAGTGCACCGGCGATGACGCCGAGGATCAGCGAGCCGACCGGGGTCAGCGAGCCACAGGCCGGGGTGATCGCGACCAGACCGGCGACGATACCGGACGCGGCGCCCACGCTGGTGGCGTGCTTGTCGCGGATGATTTCCACCGCAAGCCAGCCGATGATCGCTGCGGCGGTGGCGGCGGTCGTGTTGACCCACACCAGGCCGGCGGTCATGTCGGCGGCCAGTTCCGAACCGGCGTTGAAGCCGAACCAGCCGAACCACAGCAGCGCTGCGCCGAGCATCACGAACGGGATGTTGTGCGGACGGTAGGCGGTACGGCCGAAGCCGGAGCGAGCGCCGACGATCAGGGCCAGGACCAACGCGGCCATACCGGCGTTGATGTGAACCACGGTGCCACCGGCGAAGTCGATCGGCGCCACGTTGGCCTCACCGTCGGTGCTGCCGAACATCCAAGCAGCGAAACCGTCTTCGCCGCCGCCCATGATGCCGCCGCCCCCGACGAGACCGCCCCACACCATGTGCGAGAGCGGGAAGTAGACGATCGTCGACCAGAGCACGGTGAAGATCAGCCAGGTCGAGAACTTCACGCGTTCGGCGAGCGCGCCGCTGATCAGGGCGACGGTGATGACCGCGAAGGTCAGCTGGAAGCCCAGGAACACGATGGCCGGGATGCTCATTCCGGCGGTCACGTACGTCGTCGCGTCCTCGGTACCCGCGGTGGCCGTCAGTTGGTCGGAACCGAACAGCGCGAACGGATTGGCGAAGATGCCGGCGATGTCACTGTTGCCGGTGATGCCGTCGGAGAACGACATCGAGAATCCCCACAACACGTAGACCACGCTGACCGTGGCCAGCGAGCCGAACGACATCATCATCATGTTCAGGACAGACTTGCCCCGAGCCAGCCCCCCGTAGAAAAAGGCGAGTCCGGGCGTCATCAGCAACACCAAACCCGCTGCGGCGAGCATCCACGCCGTATCACCGGGGTTGACTTCGCCAAAAACTTCTTCTGGCAGTGCCAAAACCACTTTGTGAAACCTCCCTCAAGTGCGCCGACGGCTCGACGCCTGCACAGAGACTCTGTCGGCAGACGGTTTCAGCTGTGGTGCCCTGAGGTTTCGGGCGTGTGAACCCGTGAACGTTTTATATTTCGTGCGCGTAACGGCCCTGGTCGCGCTTCAGCTGCTTCTCAGCCTCGCCGAAGGATGTCCGACGCCGCTTTTGTGTTGTCGGATCGCGACTGTGACTACAGCAAAGCGTCGACGAAGGCCTCCGGCTCGAACGGCGCGAGGTCGTCGGCGCCCTCGCCGAGGCCGACCAGTTTCACCGGCACACCGAGCTCCTCCTGGACGTGGAAGACGATGCCCCCCTTTGCGGTGCCGTCGAGTTTGGTCAACACCACGCCCGAGATGTCGACCACCTCGGCGAACACCCGGGCTTGGGTGAGCCCGTTCTGCCCGACGGTCGCGTCGAGCACCAGCAACACCTCGTCGACCGGCGCCTTCTTCTCGACGACGCGCTTGACCTTGCCGAGTTCGTCCATCAGCCCGGTCTTGGTGTGCAGTCGACCGGCGGTGTCGATCATGACCACGTCGACGCCGGTGTCGATGCCCTTGGCGACGGCGTCGAAGGCCACCGACGCCGGATCGGCCTGTTCCTTGCCGCGCACGACGTCGGCACCGACCCGCTCACCCCAGGTCTGCAGCTGGTCGGCGGCCGCGGCGCGGAAGGTGTCGGCGGCGCCGAGCAGCACCCGGCGGCCGTCGGCCACGAGCACTCGGGCGAGTTTGCCGGTGGTGGTGGTCTTGCCGGTGCCGTTGACCCCGACGACGAGGATGACGGCCGGTCCACCCGCATGCGGCAGCGCCCGCACCGATCGATCGAGTTCGGGCCAGAGCTGGTCGACAAGGACCCGGCGCAGTGTCGCGCGCGCCTCGTCGGCGGTGCGCACGTTGTTGGCGGCGAGTTCGGTGCGCAGACGCTCGACGACGGCCATCGTCGCGGTGGTGCCGAGGTCGGCCATCAGCAGCGTGTCCTCGATCTCCTCCCAGCTGTCCTCGTCGAGGTCGCCGGCACCGAGCAGTCCGAGCATGCTCTTGCCGATGGCGCCTTGCGACCGCGAGAGCCGGCCACGTAGTCGTCCGAGGCGTCCGGCGGTGGGCGCGATCTCCTCGACCGGGGCCGGGCCGGGCGCGAGCCCCGCCTCCACCTCGGGCGCGCTGTCGGGTTCGGTCTCGACGGGGATGGTGTCGGGCGCGCCGGCGGCATCGGGCGCAGGTGCCTCGAACAGTTCCGCCGGGGACTCGGGAACCTCGACGCTCCCGGCAGTCTCGGTGGACTCGGTCGCCGCGGGGGTGTCCCCCGGTGCTTCCGCCACCCCGGAGGTCTCCACAGCGGCGTCCTCGACGACTGCTTCGTCGGGAGCCGAGTCGTCGATACCGGGCAGTGCGACGTCCTGGATGCCACGCTGCGCGGAATCGCGAGGAACCGATGCGTCGTCACCGACGCCCGGCTGTCCATCGACCTCGGTCCGTTCGGTCGGCGGCACCGGTGTGGCCGGTTCGGCAGGCGTGGCCGGTTCGGCAGGTGCGGTGGGTGCTGCGGGCGTCGTCGGCTCCGGCGGCTCGGCGAGCCCGACCCCGCCTGCGCCACCCTGGCTGAAGCTGAATCCCGACCCGGCCTTGTATCCGCCCGATTTGTCGACCTGACGGGTCGTGCCGTCGACCGCACCCTGCGATCCGGTGTCGTCCGACAGCGAGATCCGCCGGCGTCGCGACACCGCCACCCCGCCCGCGACGAGCGCGATGAGCACGATGACGGCGATGACGATGCCGATGATGATGGGGGTGTTCACTGGCGATTCGCTTTCCGTTGGTTGTCGGTCGGGTGGACGCCGCGACTATCCGGGCGCCTGGGTTTGTTGACTCACCGGGATGTCGACACCCCGCAGGCGCTGAGAGATCACCGCGGTGATCCCATCGCCACGCATGCTCACGCCGTACAGCGCGTCGGCGACCTCCATGGTCGGCTTCTGATGGGTGATGACTATCAGCTGCGAGCGCTCGCGCAGTTGCTCGAACAACGAGATCAGGCGACGCAGGTTGGTGTCGTCGAGGGCCGCCTCCACCTCGTCCATGACGTAGAAGGGCGAGGGCCGGGCGCGAAAGATCGCCACCAGCATCGCGACGGCGGTCAGCGACTTCTCGCCGCCGGACAGCAGCGACAGACGTTTGACCTTCTTGCCCGGTGGCCGTGCTTCCACTTCGATACCCGTCGTCAGCATGTCTCCCGGTTCGGTGAGTACGAGGCGTCCCTCACCGCCGGGGAACAGGGTACGGAACACCTCGGTGAACTCGCGTTCCACATCGGCGTAGGCCTCGGTGAACACCTGCAGGATGCGCGCATCCACCTCGTCGACCACCGCGAGCAGGTCGCGTCGCGCCGCCTTGACGTCCTCGAGTTGAGCCGACAGGAAGTTGTAGCGCTCTTCGAGTGCGGCGAACTCCTCGAGGGCGAGCGGATTCACCTTCCCCAGCGTGTTCAGGTCTTTCTGGGCTTTCTTCGCGCGCGCCTCCTGGGCCTTGCGATCGAAGGGCATCGGTGCGGGCGCGACCACCGACTCGCCGCGTTCCTTGGCTTGTTCGTACTCCTGCATCTCGAGGGCGGACGGAGGCATCGGGACCTCAGGGCCGTACTCGCCGATGAGATCGTCGGGTGCGATCGCGAACGATTCCAGGATCTGTTCCTCGAGCTGTTCGATCCTCAGCGCCGCCTGCGCGCGGGCCACCTCGTCGCGATGAACCGCGTCCTTGAGGCTGCTGAGCTGCGCGGTGAGGTCGTTGACCTGGCCTTTCAGGTCGTCGACAGCGGCGGTGCGTTCGATTCGCATCTGTTCGAGTTCGTCCCGGCCGGACTGTGCGGCCGCCACCGACACCTGCAGCCGGTCCGAGACATCGCGCGCCGCGGCCGCGACGGCCTCGGCGACGGCTGCTGCCTGACGTCGGGCCCGATCCTGGCGTTCGGCCCGCACCCGCGCCTCGCGTTCGCGCACGGCCGCCCGACGCAAGGAATCGGCGCGTCCACGCACCGAGGCCAACCGTTCCTCGGCGGTGCGCAGCTGCAGCCGGGATTCCATCTCGGCCGCCCGGGCAGCGGCCACGGCCTCGGCGGCCGCGGCTCTCGGTTCCTCATCCCCCACCTGGGCCGGCGCGGTCTCCGATTCGTCGCGGGCATACCGGAGGCGCTCTTCGAGCTGCCGCAGGTTCTCGACCATCTCGCTGCGGCCTTCTTCGGCCTTGGCGCGTTGCCGGGTGAGGCGGTCGGCCTCCGCGTGGGCGACCCGGATCTCGTGACCCAGCCGCGCCATCTCCTCGTAGGTGCCGCCGACGTTGGCGTCGGACTCGTGCAATGCCGCGAGCGCCTCCTCAGCGGATTCGCGCCGGGTAACCTGCTCGGCGAGCGCGCCGTCGAGCGCGGCCTCGATCTCCTCGGACCGCCGGCGCGCCGCCACCAATTCCTCGGCGGCGATGTCGATCGACGACTGCACCTCGAGTGTGGACGGCCGGTGCGACGACCCGCCTTCCACCGATCCCGGGCCGATCCGGTCGCCGTCGCGGGTGACCGTGCGCAGTCGGTGGCGCTGGGCGATCTCGAGGCCCTGCTCTGCGGTGGCGACCACCACGGTGTCCCCCAGCACCAGTTCCACCGCGCCGCGGATCGAGTCCGGACACGACACGACCGTCGCCGCCCAGCGCGCCCCGGCCGGCAGCTCGATGTCGGGGGTTGGACGCAGGCTCGGCAGACCCCCCAGGATCAGCGAGGCTCGCCCGCCGTCGCCGGATTTCAGTGCCGCAAGAGCGCTGACAGCGGCGAGCGCATCCACGGTCGCGATGGCGTCGACCGCGTTGCCCAGCGCTCCCGCGATCGCCGTCTCGTATCCGTTGTCCACGGTCAGCAGCTCCGACATCGGCGCGAGCAGGCCGTCGGGCGCGTGCTCGAGCAGCCAGGCACCGCCGTCGTTGCGTTCCAACCCGAGTTCGAGTGCCTCGATACGCGCGGTGAGCGATGCGATGCGCTGCTCGGTCTCGCGCTGCTCGGTCTGCAGCGACGCAACACGTTCGTTGGCCAGATTCAGCGCGGTGACCGAACGTTCGTGGTGTTCATCGAGCCCGTGCTCGGCAGCCTCGTATTCACCCAGGACGGTGGCCGTGGCGTCCTGGCGGGCCTGCGCGGCCTCGGCACGTTCGTTGGCCGCGGCGATGGCCGCCGTCAATCGGGCCGCCTCGGCATCCACCGACTCCGACCTGGTGCGCAGGTTGTCGACCTGACCTTCGAGTCGGGCCAGCCCTTCGCGCCGGTCGGCGATGGCTCGCACCGCGGCCATGTGGGCGCGTTCGGCCTCGGCTGCGGCCTCCTCGTGGCGCGCCAGTTCCTCCTGCGTCGCCTCGAGATACTCCGCGGCGGCGGTCACCGCCGCACCGAGCTCGGACTCCGTGGCGGCGGCCTGCTCGGCCTGCCGGTCGAGTTCCTCGGGATCGGGGCCGCTGCTGGTGGCGACGGGTTCGCTGAGATAGCGGGTGCGCTCGGCCGCGACGCGCGAAGTGGCGTCGACGCGTTCGGCCAGGGCCGACAACCGAAACCAGGTCTGGCCGGCCGCCGTGGCGGCGGGTGCGACCTCGGCCAGATGACGTTCATGCTCACCCAGTTCCTCGGTGGCCCGGTCGAGCAGTGCGGTCACCTCGTCCTGCTGGGCCCGCACCTCGTCCTCCACCGCGGTGTGTTCGGCCATCTCGGCGCGCCGGGTCACCAGGTCGTCGGCGGCCAACCGCAACCGGGCGTCACGCAGGTCGGCCTGCACCGTCTGCGCCCGGCGGGCGACCTCGGCCTGACGCCCCAACGGCTTGAGTTGGCGGCGCAGCTCGCCGGTCAGGTCGGTCAGGCGCGCCAGGTTGGCCTGCATCGAATCGAGTTTGCGGACCGCCTTCTCTTTGCGTTTGCGGTGTTTGAGGACGCCGGCGGCCTCCTCTATGAACGCTCGACGCTCCTCGGGCCGGGCCTCGAGGATCGCGGCGAGGCGGCCCTGTCCGACGATGACGTGCATCTCGCGGCCGATACCGGAGTCGCTGAGCAGTTCCTGCACGTCCATCAGGCGGCACGAGTTGCCGTTGATCTCGTATTCACCCGCGCCGTCGCGGAACATGCGCCGGGTGACCGACACCTCGGAGTACTCGATGGGCAGGGCCCCATCGGCGTTGTCGATGGTGAGGGTCACCTCGGCACGCCCCAGGGGCGGACGACCGGAGGTGCCGGCGAAGATGACGTCTTCCATCTTGCCGCCGCGCAGGGCCTTGGCACCTTGCTCGCCCATCACCCAGGTCAGGGCGTCGACGACGTTGGATTTGCCCGACCCGTTGGGGCCCACCACGCAGGTGATGCCGGGCTCGAAGCGCAGCGTCGTGGACGACGCAAACGACTTGAAGCCCTTCAGGGTCAGGCTCTTGAGGTGCACGACGGTACAGAATACTCACCATCGCGCGGTGGCGGCGCCAGCACGCGCACCCTGTGCAGAGTCGTCGGCACGCGGCTATTTCTCGACGAAACCCTGCAGGTCACCGCGTGGCGGGTCGACTCGTTCCACCACGACGTCGACCGACCCGGGTGTGTCGCCGGAACGCAACGCGGCGAGCAGAGCTTCGGTGTCGGCGCGGGAGCCCTCGGCGACCACCAGGACGCGGCCGTCGGCGAGGTTGGCGGCGTAACCGACCAGACCGAGTTCGAGCGCACGCGACCGGGTCCACCACCGGAAGCCCACACCCTGCACCAGTCCGTGGACGTGTGCGGTGAGCCGGACCGGGTCGTCGGCGTTGTCGGTCATCGCACTCAGTCCGTTTCGATACTCAGATTGACCGTCGCGCCGGCCTTGATGGTGCGGCCGACCGTGCAGACGGCGTCGACCGCCCGCTCGACCACCACCAGTAGTCGTTGCGCTGCGTCGGCGTCGAGTTCGGACAGGTCGATCTCGAGCACTTCGTCGAGGACGGGATACACCTCGTTCTCCCGATCGGCGGCGCCGCTCACGCGGACCGTGGCGTCGTAGTCATCGCCGAGGCGGCGCGACAGCGGCCGGTCCGACGACATGCCGGTGCATGCGGCGAGCGCGATCTTGAGCAACTCGCCGGGGGTGAAGACGCCGTCGACGTCCTCGGAACCGACCAGCACCTCGGCGCCGCGAGAACTGCGCCCGGTGTAGCGGCGCGTTCCGGTGCGTTCCACCCAGAGTTCGGTGTGGGGGCGTGCGGTGCTGCCATCGGTCTGGGACAGGTGTTGATCGGTGCTCATGGTCGCTTTCGTTCGCTTTTCGTTGACTGGGCTCTGATTCTCGTCGACTGGGCGCTGAACTTCGTCGACTGGGCGCTGCTTCTCGTCGAGTGGGCGGCAGACTCAGCGCTTACGTTGACACTTCGGACAGAAGTACGAGCTGCGGTTCATGAACTGCTCGCGCCGCATGATGGCGCCGCATCGTCGACACGGTTCACCGGCGCGACCGTAGGCGTTCAGCGAGCGCTCGAAGTACCCCGACTCCCCGTTGACGTTCACATACAGCGAGTCGAATGAGGTTCCGCCGACGACGAGCGCGTCACCCATGACATCGCTGACCGACGCGAGCAGGTCGATCACCTTCGCCCGGCTGAGCCCGTCGGTCAGCCGGGTGCCGTGGACCCGGCTGCGCCACAACGCCTCGTCGGCGTAGATGTTGCCGACGCCGGAGATCACCGTCTGGTCCAGCAGGGCCCGTTTGATCTCGGTGTGCCGCGACCGGATGACGGCGGTCACTCGGGCGGCATCGAAGGTCGGATCGAATGGGTCCGGGGCGATGTGCGCGATCGATTCCGGCAGCCACCGACCGAGTTCGTCGGGGGTGTCGACGTATTCGTCGACATGCCAGCCGCCGAAGGTGCGTTGGTCGACGAACCGCAGCTCGTTGCCGTCATCGAGTGTCGCCCGGATGCGCAGGTGAATGTGGTCCTCGGCACCGGCTGGGCTGATGAGCATCTGACCGCTCATGCCGAGGTGAACGACGAGCGCAAAGCTGTCGGCCGAATCGGCCATGTCGAGCCACAGATACTTTCCGCGGCGATGCACGCCGGCCACCCGCGTACCGGTCAACCGCCCGACCAGGTCCGCACCACCGCCGACGTGACGTCGGGCCGACCGCGGGTGTAGCACGTCGACCGACGTGATGATTCGGCGCTCGACGTGATCGGCCAGACCGCGCCGCACGGTCTCCACTTCAGGAAGTTCGGGCACGTCCGGGTCCGGTCAGTTCGCGGCGGCGCGGTCGGTGAGCGCCTGCCAGGCCAAGGCGGCGGCCTTCTGCTCGGCCTCCTTCTTGGTACGCCCACTCCCCTCACCCAGACTCTCGCCGGCCACCACCGCGACTGCGGTGAACTCTTTGTTGTGGTCGGGACCGGTCGAGGTGATCTGATAGTGCGGCGGCCCGTAGCCACCCTCCGCCGAGAGCTCCTGCAGCGATGTCTTCCAGTCCAGACCGGCGCCGAGATGCCCTGCGTGGCCGATGATCTCGTCGAACAATCCGAGAATGATGTCCTTGCACACGGCGAGACCGTGTTCCAGGTACAACGCACCGAAGACCGACTCGAGGCCGTCGGCGAGGATGCTGTCTTTGTTGCGGCCACCGGTGAGTTCCTCACCACGCCCGAGGTAGAGGTGACGCCCGAGGCCCCCGTCGCCGAGCCCACGGGCCACTTCGGCGAGCGCGTGCATGTTGACCACGCTGGCCCGGATCTTGGCCAGTTCGCCCTCGGATCGATCCGGGTACCGCAGGTAGAGCCGTTCGGTGATGATCACCCCCAACACCGAGTCACCGAGGAATTCCAAGCGCTCGTTGGTGGGTAGCCCGCCGTTCTCGTAGGCGTAGGAACGGTGAGTCAGCGCCAACACCAACAGTTCGGTGGACAGTTGCGCGTGCAGCGCCCGGAGCAGATCGGCAAATCGTTCCTGCGCCGGATCATCAGGTGGTGACGCGGGCGTCTGGTCGGTCACGTCGTTGTCGCCGGCCACGTCTGGGTCAGTCACCACCTTTGTCCTTCGGTGTCTCCCGGCCCTGCGGTGAGGCGTCGCCGGGCGCGCCGAACTTGTCACGCAACGCCGCCCATCGGGGATCGATCTGTTCGTGCGCGTGTCCCGGTTCGGCGACGGCGAGTCGGACGCCGCATTCGGGGCAGAGGCCCTCGCAATCCTCCGAACACAACGGCGACATGGGCAATTCGAGGGCGACGGCGTCGATGATCGACTGCTCGAGGTCGAGCCGGTCATCGACGAGTCGGTGCACGTCGTCGGCGTCGGTGGTCTGTTCGGTCTCGCTGTCGGGGTAGGCGAACAATTCGGTGAGGAACACCGTGACGGTGCCGTCGACCGGCTCCAGACACCGTGAGCACTGACCTTCGGTCTCACCGCTCACCGTGCCGGTGACCAGCACGCCCTCGGTGACCGCCTCCAGCCGCAGATCGAGGTCGACCTCGGAACCGGCGGGAATCGCGATCATGTCCAGTCCGATGCGTTCCGGCGCGACGACGGTCCGATGCACCTCCGACATAGACCCCGCTCGACGTCCCAGCGAACGGACGTCGAGCACGAACGGGTCGGCCTGTTTGCCGCCGGAGTTCGCCCCGTCAGACGCGACACTCCGGCTCATTGCTCGATCTGCCACAGTTGCACGATACGCCCGACCTGCGGACTCTTCGAACGGTCCCGGCCCTACGCTCAGACGGCCAGCGGTGAGCCCTGATTGTCGACGCGATCGTGGGTCTGCGATGCACCGCGCGGCGCAGGCGGTTCGTCGACGCTGCGCGGGTATTCGACGTAGTCGTGCATCCCCGCGCCGGTCCGCAACTGGTGCCGTCCCCGATTGACCGACCGCAGGGTGCCGGTGAGGATCTCCTCGAACTGGGCCAGCTTCTCGTCGACGTAGACGTCGCAGTCCCCGCGGAGCCGGTCGGCCTCGGCATGGGCGGCGTCGATGATCCGCTCGGCCTCCGACTTCGCGGCGGCCACCACTTCCGCCTCGGACACCAGACGCTGCTGCTCGGCGATGCCGTCGGCGACGGACTTGTCGTAGGTGTTGTTCGCGGAGTCGATGGTGCGCTGGGCCTCTGCCCGGGCGCGACCGGTGACCGCTTCGAATTCACGTGCCGCACTCGTCGACAGCCGATGCGCGTCGGCGGTGGCCTCTTCGACCATCTGACGGCCGTGCGCGCCGGCCTCGTCGACCATCCGGTCGGCCTGGGCCTTCGCTTCGGACAGGATGCGGTCTGCCTCCGCACGTGCATGTGCGATCACCGCCTCGGACTCCGAGTCGGCCTTGCCGATCACGGTCTCGGCGTGCTCGCGGGCGTTGCCGACCAGCGAGTCGCGCTGATCGAGCACATCCTGGGCGTCGTCGAGTTCGCCCGGGATCGAGTCCTTGATGTCGTCGATGAGCTCGAGGACGTCCCCTCGTGGCACGACGCAACCCGCGGTCATCGGGACGCTTCGCGCTTCCTCGACGATGGCGGCGAGTTCGTCGAGCGCTTCAAAAACCCGGTACACAGCTACCCCAATCCGGCTGGTCGCCTTCGGTTGGCATGAAACAACTGTGACTATTGTGCCGAATGGTGCGTCTGTGATTGGTGAGGCGGACGGGGCGTGTCGCGCGGGACAGTTAGGTCAGATCCGCTGCTCCCCCGCCAACCGCGCCTGCAGTCGCTCGTGGATCGCCGGCGACAAGAAGGGCGTGATGTCCCCGCCAAGCTTGGCCACCTCCTTGACCAGCGAGCTCGACACATGCGCGTAGCGCGGATCGGTGAGCAGAAACATGGACTCGACGTCGGCGAGCTCGCGGTTCATCTGCGCCATCGGCACCTCGTAGTCGAAGTCGGTGCCCGAGCGCAGCCCCTTCACTATCGTGTCGATGTTTTCCCGACGCAGGTAGTCGACCAGCAGGCCGGTCCAGCGGTCGACACGCACGTTGGCCAGATCGGCGCAGTCCTCGCGGATCAGGGCGATGCGTTCGTCGACGTCGAACATGCCCTTCTTATTCGGGTTGACCACCACGGTGACGACCAGCGAGTCGAAGCGGGCGGCGGCACGCTCGACGATGTAGCGGTGACCGACGGTGAACGGGTCGAAGGAGCCGGGGAAGACAGCTGAGGTCATGACCGAAATCTACGCGAGGGCCGACCGGCCGAACTCCTCGACGGTCAGGGGGCGTCGAGGAACTCGGCGGCCAGCCGCGCCATCAGTTCGGCCGTAGGGCCGGCCACCACCGACCGCCAGCCGGTACCGGCCCACAGGTTGATGTCGTCGGCCACCCCGGCCGCGGCCGCCGCGGCCCGAATCGGCTTGGTCATGTGATGGACCTGTGGATACACCGCCGGCGCGTCCGGATGCCGGTCGGCAAAGCCATTACGTAGCGACCGCGCCGATCGGCCGGAGAAGGCGCGCGTCACGACCGTGTCGAGGTAGGTCTGTTCCAGCAGAGCCCGCCGATGCGCCGAACCCGTACCCGCCTCGTCGGTGCACAGGAAGGCGGTGCCCAACTGTGCACCGACCGCACCCAGGGCGAGCATCGACCGGACTCCGGCGCCATCGGAAACCCCTCCGGCCGCGACGACCGGCACCTGCGCGGATACGACCGTCGTGTCGGCACAGATCGCCCGGACGAGTTCGGCGGTGGGTGTCGCCGGGCCGCCGGCCGGCAGCGCCGGATCGTCGAACCACAGACCACGATGGCCGCCGGCCTCGATGCCCTGCGCGATGAGCGCGTCGGCACCCGAGAGCACCGCTGCGCGAGCCTCGGCCACCGAGGTGACCGTGACCGCGACCGGCGCACCGATGTCGGTGTGGACCCGCTCGACGAGCGCCGCTTCCGGGTCGCCGAAGGTGACACTCACCAGAGCCGGATGGTGTCGGGACAACACCTCGAGCTTCTCCTCGACCGCCTCGTCGGTAAAACGGGGTTCGCCCACGTCGACACCGTGCCGGCTCGCCTCGACCGCCAACGTCCGGCGATACGCCTCTACCGCCCCTCGCTGCCGGGCACCGTCCGGACCGGCGCAGCGGTCGACCCCGGAGAGGAAGAGATTGACGCCGTAGAGCAACGGGCCACGCGACTCGACATCGGCCACCAGATCCTCGAGGGCCTCGGCGGTGAGGTAGCCCGCCGCGAGCATGCCGAGTCCGCCCGCTCGCCCGACTGCCGCGACAAGAGCGGGCGTGGTGGGGCCACCCGCCATGGGTGCACAGATGATGGGCAGCGCGGTCTCCAGCGCACCGATGCGCATCGCCGGGTCAGCGCTCGCCGGTCTCATCTCGGCACTCCTTGCCGCCACCCCCGGCGCCGCCACACTCTTCTCGTCCGGATCGGTCAAGAACCGCCACCTCCACACGTGTGTCGCCATAGCTCTTGTGCACCAGCACTGTGAACTCGTCGGGCCAGTGTGTCTGGGGCGCACGGACGGCACGTTCGACGACCACGATGCCGCCCACCACCATCCAGTGTGCGCTCAGCGCGGCGAGGTCACCGGACATGGCCTCGTTGTCGAGGTCGTACGGCGGGTCGAGGAACGCCACATCCACGTCGCCGCCACCGCCCGCCGCCAGGTGGGCAGAGACGGATCGGGTGATGACCGACACACGCTCGGCCACGCCACACGTGCGGACGTTTGCCGCGATCACCGTGGTGGCCCGGCGGCGCGAATCCACGAAGGTGGCGCGCGCCGCGCCGCGCGACAACGCCTCCAGCCCCAGCGCACCGGAGCCGGCGTAGAGGTCCACCACAGATGCGTCGTCCAGTTCGGTCCGCGCAAGCAGGATGTTGAAGATCGCCTCGCGGACCCGATCCGAGGTCGGCCGGGTGCCGCTGTCGGGTACCGCCAGTCTGCGTCCGCGCAGTTCACCCGCAATTATTCTGGTCATCGTCCACCATTGTGCGGTACGGCTGGTGCGGAGTAGCCACCCCTTGTCCCATCTAAGTCCAGGTCGTGCAATAGTTTGTGATGCACTTCACAAACAGTGGCTGAGCAGGGGATTATGCGGGCTTTCGGTGTCCGATTTCTGAGGACGGGTGACTTCAGGTAACCGCGTTGTTAACGTCGAAAGCGTCATGAGCCCGCTCCAAACAAGTACGGCCCCAACCACTGCCCTTGCTGTCGATTACCGGCAGCCCACCGCCGACGACGGCGAACGATTGTGGGAAATCGCCTCGGACTCAAAGGTTCTCGACGTCAACTCGAGTTACTCCTACGTCCTGTGGTGCCATGATTTCTCCTCGACATCGATCGTCGCCGAGGTCGATGGGCGCCCGGTCGGATTCGTCACCGGCTATCGACGCCAGACCGACCCGTCCACCCTCATGGTGTGGCAGGTCGCCGTCGACGACTCCTGCCGCGGCCACGGTATCGCCGGCACCATGCTGCATCGCCTGTTCGACCGCTGTCAGCGGTCGGGTGTGGTCGCGATGCACACCACGATCAGTCCGGACAACGTCGCATCGCAGCGATTGTTCGAATCAGTCGCGAACGCTCGCGGCCTGCGCTTCGAGCGTCGTGATCTGTTTGCCGCCGATCAGTTTCCGGACGCGCACGAGCCCGAGGATCTCTACCTCCTCGAGCCCGAGCTCGTCGAACCCTGATCATTCCTGTCCACACGTCTCAATTCACAACTGAGTCTTTTCACAACTGAGCACTTGACCATCTCACCGGCAGTTGCGCCGACATCAGCGATGTCGGCGCACTCCGTGTGCGACCAGGTCGCAATTTCAATCGTCAATAAGTAAAGGGGGAAGTTACCCATGCAACTTCTCGATCAGTCAATCGACGATTCCGTCTTCACCAAGCACGAGTCCGAAGTCCGCAGCTACTGCCGTAGCTGGCCGACGGTGTTCACCCGCGCAAGCGGTTCTCACATCACCGATCAGACCGGTCGTCAGTACCTCGACTTCTTCGCCGGCGCAGGTTCGCTGAACTACGGCCACAACAACCCGGTGATGAAATCGGCTCTGCTGGACTACATCTCGGATGACGGGATCACCCACGGACTCGACATGGCTACCGTCGCGAAGGGTGCGTTCATCGAGGCCTTCTACGGGAAGATCCTGCAGCCGCGCGGACTGGACTACAAGATCCAGTTCCCCGGGCCCACCGGCACCAACGCCGTCGAGGCAGCACTGAAGCTCGCCCGCAAGGTGACCGGACGCGAGTCGATCATCAGCTTCACCAACGCGTTCCACGGCATGACCCTGGGATCGCTGTCGGTGACCGGCAACTCGATGAAGCGCGCCGGCGCCGGTATCCCGCTCGTGCATGCCACCCCCATGCCCTTCGACAACTACTTCGGTGGTGTCGTCGAGGACTTCCAGTGGTTCGAGCGGGTGCTCGATGACTCCGGCAGTGGGCTCAATCGTCCGGCGGCCGTGATCGTCGAGACCGTCCAGGGCGAGGGTGGCATCAACGTCGCCCGCGCCGAGTGGCTACAGGCCCTGTCGGAGCTGTGCCAGCGCCGCGACATCCTGCTCATCGTCGACGATGTGCAGATGGGTTGCGGACGCACCGGCGAGTTCTTCTCATTCGAGGCCGCCGGCATCAAGCCCGACATCGTCACGCTGTCGAAGTCCATCAGCGGTTACGGCTTGCCGCTGGCACTGACCCTGTTCCGGTCCGACCTCGACGTCTGGACCCCGGGTGAGCACAACGGCACCTTCCGCGGCAACAACCCCGCATTCGTGACCGGCGCCAAGACGCTCGAGCACTACTGGAGCGACGACGCGCTCACCCGCGACGTGCACGCCAAGGGTGACCGCATCCACACGCGCTTCAACGAACTGTGCGACAAGTTCAGTGGCATCTCCACCCGCGGCCGCGGCATGGCGCAGGGTCTCGTGTTCGAAGAAGCCGCCGCCGCCGGCAAGGTCAGCGCGTCGGCCTTCGAGGCAGGGCTGTTGGTCGAGACCTCCGGACCGTCCGATGAGGTCGTCAAACTTCTTCCCGCGCTGACCATTTCGAACGAGGACCTGGACCGTGGCCTCGACATCATTGCTGATTCCGTCAAGGAGGTGATCGGATGATCATCCGTACCACAGAAGAAATCACGGGCACTGACCGCGACGTCAAGGATCCGCTGGGCAACTGGGTGTCCAAGCGCATCGTCCTCGGCGGTGACCGCGTCGGGTTCTCCTTCCACGAGACCACCATCAACGCCGGATCGGTGAACAACTTCCACTACGCCAACCACATCGAGGCCGTGTGGCTGGTCGAGGGCACCGGAACGTTGCTCGACAAGGAGACCGGCGAGACCTATCCGCTGGCCCCCGGCACGATGTACCTGCTCAACGGTCACGAGCGTCATCAGGTGACCGCTGACACGCAGATGCGGATGCTCTGCGTCTTCAATCCTCCCGTTGTCGGCACCGAGGTGCACGACGAGAACGGCGTCTACCCGCTGGTCGCCGTTCCCGAATCGACCGGGAAACATTCCCCAGAGGCGGTGGCCGCCGACTGACCGGCCCTCGTCGATGGTGAAACACCGGCCCGGCAGAACCTCGTGTTCTGTCGGGCCGGTGGCGTCGTCGAGCCCGCTATCCTGGGCAGGGTGCGTACGCGACTGCAGATCGGCTGGTCCCCGGCCGAACCGACACCGCTCGACGAGGGTGTCGACGAACAGATCGACCGTGCACGCGCGTTGCTCGAAGGCCGGCGGATCGTGGCGCTGACCGGCGCGGGGATCTCCACCGACTCCGGTATCCCCGACTACCGCAGCCCGGGAGCGCCGCAACGCACGCCGATGACGCTGGAGATGTTCCTGTCGTCGCCGGAGTTCCGACGCCACTACTGGGCGCGCAACCATCTCGGCTGGCGACACATGGACGCCGCGCAACCCAACACCGCACACCATGCGCTCACCGATCTGCAACGGCAGGGTCGACTGTCCGGGGTGATCACCCAGAACGTCGACATGCTGCACACGAAGGCCGGCACCCGACGTGTGGTGGAGTTGCACGGTTGCTATGGCCGCGTGCGATGCCTGGAGTGCGGCTGGCAGATCTCCCGCCATCAGCTCGCCCACGACCTGGAACAGATCAACCGCGGATTCACCGAGCGCATCCGTGGTCGCGGGGCGATCGAGGTCGCACCGGATGCCGACGCAGCCATCGACGACACCAGCGACTTCACCATGATCGATTGCCCGCGGTGCGACGGCATCGTGAAACCCGACATCGTCTACTTTGGCGAGAGCGTTCCGAAACCGACTGTGCAGCAAGCATTCTCGATGGTGGACGACAGCGATGCACTGCTGGTCGTCGGGTCGTCGCTGACGGTGATGAGCGGCCTGCGGTTCGCTCGCCACGCACGTCGCACCGGCAAGACCCTCGTCATCGTGAACCGCGGCGCGACCCGCGCCGACGAACTCGCCGACCTGAAGATCGATCACCTGGCGTCGGTGGTGCTGCCGGCCCTGGCAGCGTGAGCCAACGGTGCGCTCAGACCGCGACGAGGTCGTCGGCGTGTACCACCGGCCGACGAAGCTCTGGCGGTAGGTCGGCGGTGGAACGACCGACCATCAGCGCCACGTCGTCGGAGGCGTAGGCGGCAACCCCGCGGGCCCGCACCACACCGCTGGTGTCGAGCAACTCCACCACGTCGCCGTCGGAGAACCGTCCGTTGACGCCCACGACGCCGGCTGCCAGCAGTGATCGGCGTCGGCGCGCCACCGCGGCCACCGCACCGTCATCGAGCACGAGCTGTCCCCGCGCGTCGGCGGCATGGCGCACCCAGAACCGCCGCGCCGACAGCCGCTCGTCGCGAGCGGCGAAGACCGTTCCCACCGACGCGTCGGCCAGCGCCTGCGCTGCCTGATCGGCGGCCGCCAGCAGAACAGGCACCCCGGCGTCGGCCGACAGTCGCGCAGCCGCGAGCTTGGAGGCCATACCGCCGGTGCCCAGCGCACCGCCCGACCCGGCGATGACCCCGTCGAGATCCTCCGGTCCGTTGACCTCCGCGATCAGCCGAGCACGGCTACCGTCGGCACCGACCTTGCGCGGATCCCCGTCGTAGAGGCCGTCGACGTCGGACAGCAACACCAGCGCGTCGGCACCCGCGAGATGAGCCACCAACGCGGCGAGGCGGTCGTTGTCGCCGAACCGGATCTCGGCGGTCGCCACGGTGTCGTTCTCGTTGACCACCGCGACGGCACCGAGCGACCGCAGTCGGTCCAGCGTGCGCTGAGCGTTGGCGTGATGCGAGCGGTTGGAGACATCGTCGGCGGTCAACAGCACCTGGCCGACGGTGCGGCCGTACCGGTGGAAGGAAGTGCCCCACGCGTGGGCCAGCGCCAATTGCCCGACGCTGGCAGCGGCCTGTTTGGTCGCGAGATCGGTGGGCCGCTTCTTGAGCCCGAGTGGGGCGATGCCGGCGCCGATGGCACCCGAGGACACCACGATCACATCCGACCCGGCACGCATCCGCGCCTCCAGCGCGTCGGCGAGACGGTCAAGACGGGTGCGGTCGAGTCCGTCATGCAGGTCAGTGAGCGCCGACGACCCGATCTTCACCACAATGCTGCGCGCACGGGCGATGTGCTCGCGGACGTCGCTCACTGGTGGTCCCGTTCGGGATCCTCGTCGCCGTCGGGCAGACCGCGCCGAAGTCGCCGCGCCTGCTTGCGTTCTGCGGCCCCGATCCGTTCGTTGCGGTCGAGGCGGATGTCGGTCCCACGGCCGGTGATGGGGACCTCGTCACCCATCGGGGTCGTCGGCTCCCAGTCGAAGGTCATGTCACCGATGGTGACCGGCGCCCCGGGCTGCGCACCCTGGCGCACCAGCTCGTCTTCGACCCCGAGCCGGTTGAGACGGTCGGCCAGATAACCCACCGCCTCGTCGTTGCCGAACTGGGTCTGGGCGATCCAACGTTCGGGGCGGGTACCCCGCACGATGAATCCGCCATCGACCTCGGGATCGGGCACGACGCTGAACTCCGCCTCGTCGATCGCCTTGGGCCGGATGACCTGTCGACGAGGTTTGGGCGCGGGCTGGTTCGCCCGGTACTCCCCGACCATCCGTCCCAGCGCGAAAGTCAGCTCCTTGAGACCCTCGTGGCTGACCGCGGAGATCCGGAAGATGGGCCATCCTCGGGTGGCCAGTTCGGGTTCCACCAGATCGGCCAGTTCCGCGGCGTCGGGGATGTCGATCTTGTTCAGGATGATCACCCGCGGTCGGGATGCCAGGTCACCGAGACCGTGGTCGGCGTCGAGAGCGGGTCGGTAGGCCGCGAGTTCGGCCTCCAAGGCGTCGATGTCAGAAACCGGGTCGCGCCCGGGTTCCAGGGTGGCGCAGTCCACGACATGCGCCAGCACCGCACACCGCTCCAGGTGTCGCAGGAACTCCAGCCCCAGGCCACGCCCGGTGGACGCACCGGGGATCAGTCCGGGGACGTCGGCGACGGTGAACACGTCACCGGCCACCTGAACCACCCCGAGGTTCGGTGCCAGCGTGGTGAACGGGTAGTCGGCGATCTTCGGCTTGGCCGCCGACAACACCGAAACCAGCGAGGATTTGCCTGCCGACGGAAATCCCACCAGCCCGACGTCGGCGACGGATTTCAACTCCAGGACGAGGTCACGGTGCTGCCCTTCTTCACCCAGCAGTGCGAAGCCGGGGGCCTTGCGCGCCTTGGAGGCCAGCGCTGCATTGCCCAATCCGCCGCGGCCGCCCTGGGCGGCTTCGAAGGTGGTGCCCTCGCCGACGAGATCGGCAAGGATGGAGCCGTCCGCATCCAGGACCACCGTGCCGTCGGGAACCTTCAGGACCAGGTCGTCGCCGGTGGCACCGTCACGGTTGTCGCCCATCCCGGGTTTACCGTTGGACCCCTTCGCGTGCGGACGGAAGTGGAAGTCGAGAAGCGTGTGCACCTGGGGATCGACCACCAGTCGCACCGACCCGCCGTTGCCGCCGTTGCCGCCGTCGGGACCACCGAGCGGTTTGAACTTCTCGCGGTGCACCGACGAGCAGCCGTGACCGCCGTTACCCGCCGCGACGTGGATGGTCACGCGGTCGACGAACCGGGACATCGGGCCACTCCCTTTCTCCGAAGCCTCTCGGCCTCAAAACAAACAGGACGGGCGGTACGCGATGACCCTGCCCGCCCTGTGTAGAGCTGTTATTCGACCGGTCAGACCGCTGCGGTCTCCGGGACGATGTTGACCGTCTTGCGGCCGCGCTTGGTGCCGAACTCGACCGAGCCGGTCTCCAGGGCGAACAGGGTGTCGTCGCCACCGCGGCCGACATTGACGCCCGGGTGGAACTTGGTGCCGCGCTGGCGGACCAGGATCTCGCCGGCGCTGACCTGCTGGCCACCGAAACGCTTCACGCCGAGGCGCTTGGCGTTAGAATCACGACCGTTGCGCGAGCTGGACGCGCCCTTCTTGTGTGCCATCTCTGCAGTCCTCCTGAGGTAGGTGCGGGAATCGAGTTACTTGATACCGGTGACCTTGAGGACCGTCAGGTTCTGACGGTGACCCTGGCGCTTGTGGTAGCCGGTCTTGTTCTTGAACTTGTGGATGCGGATCTTGGGACCCTTGACGTGCTCGACGACCTCGCCGGTCACCGAGATCTTCGCCAGCTTGTCCGCATCGGTGGTGAGGGTCGAGCCGTCGACGACCAGTGCCACCGGCAGGCTCACGCTGCTACCGGGCACGCTGTCGATCTTCTCGACCTTGACAATGTCGCCCTCTGCGACCTTGTACTGCTTACCGCCGGTCTTGACGATCGCGTACGTTGCCATCGAAGCTGTCCTCTTTAACTCGTCTGTCGGACCCTGGGCGCTGGTTCGCGCACCGGGGTGGGTGGGTGGTGCGTCATCCTGGTGCGGTCCGCGGGCGAACCCGCGGATGCAACCGGGGTCACTGTGGATCACTCCAGAGGGCCTGTCGGCGGTTCCGCGCGGCTGATCGGTGCGATTCAGGTGGACCTGATCGTTCCGGGCACAGCGCAGACCCTCCGCCGAAGGCGACCAATCAAGATTACGGGAACGCCGTGTGCCGGGTCAAACTCGACCACCGGCGCCCCGACCTGCTGGTCGCCCTTCGACGTTACTGCTCGGACGGCGGCGGGCCCGCCGGTCGTCCGGCCGTGCGGCGACGAGGCCGCCGGCGTACCGCGACCGCGGCCTCCGCCGTACCACTCGAATCCGTCGGGCCGAAGGTCGTCGTCGGTGTCGGTGTCGAGCCGACCTCGTTGTCGGCGGAGATCACGATCGGCTCGGACGCCTTCGGTGGCGCCGCGGCCTGCCGCACCACCCGCCGGCGACGCCGCGGCCGCCCGGACGCAGCGGCGTCGGAGGCACCGGCATCGGACTCGTTGGGCTCGGACGCCGCGCCGGCAGGTTCTGCCGGGGACGACGCGGTCGTCTCATCCGGCGCTCCGTCGGTGGGGGTCGCCTCGGTCGCGGGTGCGCTGGCGACGGCAGCATGCTCGTCGGCCGCCGTCGCACTCCCCGACTGCGCGGTCGCGCTCGCGTCGCTCGTCGCAGCGACCACACCGTCGTCTGCGTGGGTGTCGTCTGCGTGGGTGTCGCCTGCGCGGGTGTCCGCTGACCGGGTGTCGTCACGTCGACCGGCGTCGGGGGACGCCACCTGCTCGGCGGCGCCCCGCGCACCGTCGGCACCCTCGACGTCGTGGTCGTGGTCGTGGTCGTGGGCATGGGCGGCCATCGCGCGGAACATCGGGTGCTCGGCCGGGTTCTGCGCCGGCTTGTGCTGCTCAGGCGCCGGTTCGGACTTGCGCCGATTCCGCCGTGAACGTTTGGAGCCACCGCCGTCGTTGGCGCTCGACTCGTCGGGACGCGCCTCCACCGGGTTGGCGTGTACCACGATGCCCCGGCCACCGCAGTGGGTGCATGGGGTCGAGAACGCCTCGAGCAGCCCGGTGCCCAAGCGTTTGCGGGTCATCTGCACCAGGCCCAGCGAGGTCACCTCGGATACCTGGTGACGTGTCCGGTCGCGTGCGAGCGCCTCGGTCAGCCGCCGCAACACCAGATCCCGGTTGGATTCGAGGACCATGTCGATGAAGTCGACGATGATCATGCCGCCGATGTCGCGCAGCCGCATCTGACGCACGATCTCCTCGGCCGCCTCGAGGTTGTTGCGGGTGACCGTCTCCTCCAGGTTGCCCCCGGAGCCGGTGAACTTGCCGGTGTTGACGTCGACGACGGTCATCGCCTCGGTGTGCTCGATGATCAACGTGCCGCCCGACGGCAGCCACACCTTACGGTCGAGCGCCTTGGCGAGTTGTTCGTCGATCCGGTGCACCACAAACGAGTCGGGCGCATCGGCATGCGGCTTCTCGAAGCGCTCGACGCGCTGCATCAGGTCCGGTGCCACCGCCGTGATGTACCGCTCGACGAGGTCCCACGCCTTGCCGCCCTCGACGACGAGTTTCTTGAAGTCCTCGTTGAACAGGTCGCGCACCACACGGACCAGCAGATCGGGTTCCTCGTAGAGGGCTTGTGGCGCGCTGGCCCCCGAACCCTTCTTCGCCTTGCCGACCGCGGAATCGATGTCCTTCCACTGCTTTTCCAGACGCGCGATGTCGGCGGCGAGTTCGTCGGCGCTGACACCTTCCGACGCGGTCCGGATGATCACGCCGGCGTCGTCGGGAACCAGTTTGCCCAGGATGCTCTTGAGGCGCTTGCGCTCCACATCGGGCAGCTTGCGGCTGATGCCGGTGGACGACCCGCCGGGCACGTAGACCAGGAAGCGACCCGCCAGCGAGATCTGGGTGGTGAGCCGGGCTCCCTTGTGCCCGACCGGGTCCTTGCTCACCTGGACCAGCACGTTGTCGCCGGGCTTGAGTGCCTGCTCGATCTTGCGCGATCCGCCGTCGAGCCCGGCGGCATCCCAGTTCACCTCACCGGCGTAGAGCACGCCGTTGCGACCGCGCCCGATGTCCACGAAGGCCGCCTCCATACCGGGCAACACGTTCTGCACACGCCCGAGATAGATGTTGCCGACCATCGATGACGATGTCTCGGTGGTGACGAAGTGTTCGACGAGGACACCGTCCTCGAGCACGGCCACCTGGGTGTAGTCCTCGATCGGCACGGCCTGACCGGTTTCGCCGGAACCGTTGGCCCCGGTGATCGCACTGTTGGCGCTACGTTCGCGGACCACCATCACCCGGTCGACCGCCTCGCGGCGCGCCAGGAACTCCGATTCACTGAGGATGGGCGGACGGCGACGGCCGGCGTCCCGGCCGTCGCGGCGACGCTGACGCTTGGCCTCGAGACGGGTCGAACCGGAAATGCCCTGGACCTCGTCGCGTGCCTTCTTGCTGCGGGGTTCACGCTCGTGCACGACGGTGTTCGGCGGATCGTCCGGTGAGCTGTCCTCGGCGTCGGCCCCGCCCTTGCGACGGCGGCGGCGACGACGACGCTTCGACGACCCCGCCTCGGTGTCGTCGACGCCCGACGAGTCCGAATCCGACGAATCTTCCTCGGATACCGAACCCTCGTCGGTTCCGGTGGACTCCTCGGAGCGCTTCTTTCCCGTGGAGTCCTTGTCGGCGTCGGCCTTGTCGTCTTCGTGCTTGCCGGATTCGCCCTTGTCGGCGCCATCCTTGCCGGACTTGCCGCCGTCGGACCGGTCGCCCTTCTTGCCCTTCTTGCCCTTCTTGCCGGAGGGCCGTGCGGAGTCGTTGTCCCCATCGGACCGGTCCGTCGCGTCGGACGTGTCGTCGCTCGCCTGCTGCGGCTCGTCTGCACCGTTGTCGGACTGATCACCGCGGCCCCGGCCGCGCCCTCGGCGGCCTCGGCGGCGACGGCGCGAGCCACGCTCACCGTCTGCCGATGTGTCGCTGTCGCCGGTCGAATCGTCGGTGCTGCCGGACTCGTCGGATTCGACCCGCTCGTCCTCGCCGGACCGGGTCGGACGCCGGGTCGGCTCCGCAGCCTGTGGCGACAGGAACAGCGGCTGTGCCATGACGTCCTCGGCCGTCTGCCGCACCGGGTGGTGCTGAGTCTGATCGACCGCCGAGAACAGGGTCGGCGACTCCTCGTGGGTGGCAGCCTGCTCGGATTCGCGAGGCAGCGCGGGCTCGTCGTCCCCGGTTACCGCCTGTGCCGGGGTCGCCTGATCGGCAGCCGGCTGCAGCGTGGTGGCCTGTTCGGCAGCCTCGACCGACGAGCCGGCGCTCTCGGCGGACGCGGCCTCCTCGGCGGGTACCGCGGCCTCCTCGGGCGGTGTCACCTGCGTCTCGGCCTGCTCCGGCGCGTCGACCCGCTCGGCCGCGCCACGCACACGCGCGGCGACCGTCTGGGCGGTCTCCCGGTCGATGCTTGATTGGGGGCTGCGTGTCTCGATGCCGATCTCGGCGAGGTGCGCCAAGACCTCTCGACTCGTCATGCCCAGCGCTCTGGCGAGCGCATGCACACGAAGCCTGCTGGGGAACTCCTCCACCGGTTCCGACGCTGCGTTCGCGTCAGCCGGCGACCCGTTGTCGGTCACTCAAATCTCCTAGAGCCCCCGGGCGCGTCGGGCTGACGCGGCCACGCGAGGGCTTCACTGTCTGTCCCGGTCGGCTGTGGACCGGTGTTGTGTGGTCTTCGCGCGTTCTCTGCGCACCGGAAGACCCGGTCCGCGAGGCGGCGCCTTGCGTTGTCGATGACCTCAACCGGCCGTCGTCTTCCACGCCATCGTCAGCACCGATGGGGAAGACGCGCGAATCGGGGTGTCCGATGCCGGATGCGTCATCCGGTTGTCGACGGCAAAGTGTGTCGCCCACAACTGTGCAAGTATCCCACACGACGAGTCGTTCCCCGCACACTACGCACGTTTGGCATCTCCAACGGCGTGTGTGGCGGGGAACGAGAAGGCGAAGGTCGGCTCAGACTCCCAGGTCAGGAAACCACAGGGCGATCTCCCGCTCGGCGGACTCGGGCGAGTCCGAGCCGTGCACCAGATTGTTCTGCGTGCTCAGCGCAAAGTCTCCACGGATTGTTCCCGGGACGGCCTTCTCGACCGGATCGGTGCCGCCCGCGATCTGCCGGAAGGCGGCAACCGCGCGCGGCCCCTCGAGGACCGCGGCGACCAACGGTCCCGACGTGATGAATTCGAGCAGCGAGGGATAGAAGGGTTTGCCCTCATGTTCGGCGTAGTGTCCGCGCGCCACCTCGTCGCTGACCGTCTTGAGTTCCAGGGCGACCAGCGAGAGGCCCTTGCGCTCGATCCGGCTGATGATGTCGCCGACCAGCGACCGCTCCACGCCGTCGGGCTTGATGAGTACCAGAGTCCGTTCAGTCACGAGCACACCATAGCGAGAAGCCGAAAGACCGGTCGGCGATGGCCACCGTCACGAGCAGTATTCGCCCGCCACCGGGAAGAATCCGTAGTTGAACAGGCTCCCGGACCGAGCACGCGGATCGACCACGACCTGCACGCAGCCGCCGGGGGACGCCAGCGCACTCGTGAGAGCGATGTCGAACTGTGCGGCCAGCCCGAGATTGGCCGGACGGTACTGCTGCGGGACGGGCAGTGCCGCGATCGCCTCGGACACCTGCATCGACGATGCCCGCGAGGTGACCTCGTGGGTGGCGAGGTAGCTGTACTCCCCTTCGCCGACCGTCATCGGTGCTCCGGCGACCGGAAGATCCTCGGTCGGCACAGCCGGCTCGGCGGCGGCGATTCCCGCGCCCAGCGACGTTCCGATCACGGTCAATGCCATCGCGGCGGCGGCCCGGGGGCGGCGAAGGCTGGAGATCACAGACAAGCTATTCCTCACGTCATGAACGGTCACCTGATGGTCCGGGGCCGCGGCGCGAGCCGCTCTTCCCCGGCAGCGACATTCTCACAGCATCGACCACCTCAGGGCGAGAGCCGACAGGTCACAGTCGGGCAACAGGAGTTGCAGGAGCCGAATCGCAGGTCCGGGGTGCAGAAATCCCGGCAGATCACTCGTCGATCGGTTGCTGCCCCGGCAGCATCCCCTTGGCCATCCGAACCTCGACGTCGTGCTTCACGTAGGCGATGTAAACCCAGACACACAGGAAGATCACGCCCACCACGGCCACCGACCACTGCAGGAACCCTCCTGCGATCACCAGGATCTGCAACCCGATATCGAGACGCAGCGCATACGATCGGCCCTGCAGACCGGCTGCGACGATGTGCGCCACCACCACCGCCCCGAGGTATCCGCCGGACAACCAGGTGATGCCCGGCCCGAGATTGGCGACGATCGGGAACGCCAGGCCCAGGACGATCACCTCGAGGATCAAGGTGCCCGCCATCACCCCGCGCAACCCCTTCCACGGGTCCGTCGTCGGCGGCGTGAAGCGTACCGGGTCGGTCATGAGGGCTCCTTGCCGAACAACGTCCGGGCCGCCCCGGCGGTGACCACCGAACCGGTGACCACGACGCCGGCACCGGCGACCGGTTCGCCGTCGGGCTCTTCGGCAAGTCCGATGGCGGTCTCCACGGCGTCGGGCAGGAACGGCTTCACCACCACCCGCTCCTCACCGAAGATCGGCAGCGCGATCTCGGCCAGCATCTCGGTGTCCAGTGCGCGCGGCGAACCGTTGTTGGTGAGCACCACGCTGTCCAGAACGGGCTCCATGGCCTCCAGAAATCCTTCCGCATCCTTGTCACCGAGCATGCCGATCACCCCGACGAGTCGTCGAAAGTCGAATTCCTCGGTCAACGCCCGCGCCAGCGCCTCGCCGCCGTGTGGGTTGTGCGCGGCGTCGATGAACACCGTCGGGGCCGATCGCACACGTTCCAGCCGGCCCGGGCTCGCCACCGCCGCGAAACCGGCCCGTACCGCGTCGATGTCGAGTTGGCGATCCGGGCCCGCCCCGAAGAAGGCCTCGACCGCAGCAAGTGCGAGTGCGGCGTTGGCCGCCTGGTGAGCACCGTGCAACGGTAGGAACACTTCGTCGTACGCTCCACCGAGGCCCTGCAGACGCAGCAACTGGCCGCCGACAGCGGTGATCGACTCGAGCACGGCGAACTCGGAATCCTGCCGGGCGACGATGGTCCCGGTCTCGACCGTCTGACGCAGCAGGACGTCCATCACCTCGGGCTCCTGCGGCGCGATCACGGTGACAGGGTCCGTGGGCACCAGATCGTCCGCTGCCTTCTTGATGATCCCGGCCTTCTCCCCGGCGATCGCGCTGAGCGTGTCACCAAGGTAATCGGCATGATCCATCGCTATCGGAGTGATGACGGCCACAGTCGCGTCGACGACGTTCGTGGCGTCCCATCGACCGCCCATGCCCGTCTCCACCACCGCAACGTCCACCGGCGCCTCGGCGAAGACGGCATACGAGATCGCCGTCAACACCTCGAACTTGCTCATCCGCGGTCCGCCGGCAGCGGTGGACGAATCATCGACCATCGTGATGTACGGCTCGAGTTCCCGGTAGGTGTCGATGTAGGTGCGGGCGGAGATCGGCGCACCGTCGACGGAGATGCGTTCGGTGACGCGTTGCAGATGCGGACTGGTGATCCGCCCCGTGCGCCGGTGTAAGGCGATGAGCAGCGCGTCGATCATCCGGGCCACCGACGTCTTGCCGTTGGTTCCCGCGATGTGGATGGCCGGATAGCCGTGCTGCGGCGAACCCAGCAGATCCATCAGAGCCGCGATGCGGGTCAGCGAGGGCTCGATCTTGGTTTCGGGCCAGCGGGTGTCGAGTTCGGCCTCGACCTCCGCGAGTTCGGCGAGCGTCGCGGCGTCGTCGATCAAGCGTGCGGGACGCCGCGATCCTCCGGCCCCGTCCTCCTCGTCGTCGGCGGGGTCGATATCGGCGGGGTCGATATCGGCAGGGTCGACATCGGCAGGGTCGACGTCGGCATCCCGCGCGTCGATCTCGTCGAGCAGGGCGCCGAGATCCTGCGACACCGGGCCGTCGGGACCGAGGTGGTCGCGGTCCAGATCGTCGTCCCAGTCGTCGGCATCGGCGCCGTGGTCCTGATCGTCGCGGGAACTCACGCGCCACCCAAAGCGGCGAGCGCACCACCGAGGCGATCGACTTCCTCGGTCGCCACCTTCTGTCGTTCCCGGATCTTCGCCACGACCTGTTCAGGGGCCTTGGCCAGGAATTGTTCGTTGCCGAGTTTGCCAGTGGTGGAGGCGAGTTCCTTCTCCGCGGCGGCGAGGTCCTTGGTCAGCCGTTTACGTTCGGCCGCCACGTCGACGGTCCCGGACGTGTCGATCCGGACGGTCACCGTCGCCGACGACAACCGCACGTCGATCGTCGCGGTGGCCGCGAAACCGTCGTCGGCAGGCTCGAGCCGAGCCAGCGAATCCAGATATCCACGGGAGGAATCGAGTGCGGCCGCGTCGAGGCCGTCGATCTCGGCGGCCACCCGCTGTCCCGGGCGCAGCCCCTGGTCGCTGCGGAAGCGCCGAACCTCGGTGATGAGCCGTTGCAGGTCGTCGATGTGTTGGGCCGCCGGGGCGTCGGTCGGCACACCACTGGCCGCCGGCCACGACGCGATCACCACCGACTCCTGCCCCGTCAGCGACCTCCACAGCACCTCGGTGACGAATGGCATCACCGGGTGCAGCAGCCGCAACAGGTTGTCGAGCACAGTGCCGAGCACCACCGACGTCGACGCGGACCGTGCGTCGTCGTTCTGCGCATATTGGACCTTGGCCAACTCCAGATACCAGTCGCAGACCTCGTCCCACGCGAAGTGATACAGCGCCTCACAGGCTTTGGAGAACTCGTATGCCTCGAAACCGGCATCGGCCTCGGCCCGGACCTGCTCGAGTCGATCCAGAATCCACCGGTCGGCTTCGGTCAGCGTTGCGCGATCGGGTAGTTCAGCCACCGTGGCGCCGTTCATCAGCGCGAACTTGGTGGCGTTGAACAGTTTCGTCGCGAAGTTGCGCGAGGACTGTGCGTGGTCCTCGCCGACCGATATGTCGCTACCCGGGTTGGCGCCGCGAGCGAGCGTGAAGCGCAACGCGTCGGCGCCGAAGCGCTCCACCCAGTCGAGTGGATCGATGCCGTTGCCCTTCGACTTCGACATCTTGCGGCCGTGCTCGTCGCGCACCAGACCATGCAGGAACAGGTTGTGGAACGGCACTGCGTTGCCGTCGCCGAGCCGGTCACCGACGTAGGTACCGAACATCATCATCCGGGCCACCCAGAAGAACAGGATGTCGTAGCCGGTGACGAGAACCGAAGTGGGATAGAACTTCTCGAGGTCGGCGGTGTTGTCGGGCCAGCCCATGGTGGAGAACGGCCACAGGCCCGACGAGAACCAGGTGTCGAGGACGTCGGTCTCCTGGACATAGCCGTCGGGTGCCTGCTCGTCGGGCCCCACACAGACGACCTCCCCCTCGGGGCCGTAGAAGATCGGGATGCGGTGACCCCACCACAGCTGACGAGAGATACACCAGTCGTACATGTTGTCGACCCAGCCGAACCAGCGCGGCTCCATCGAGGTCGGGTGGATCACGGTGTTACCGTTGCGAACCGCGTCGCCTGCCGCCTTGGCCAAGGACTCGACGCGCACCCACCACTGCATGGACAACCGCGGTTCGATGGGCTCGCCGGTCCGTTCGGAATGTCCGACGCTGTGCAGGTACGGCCTGACCTCGGTGACGATGCGGCCCTGCTCGGCGAGAGCCTCCCGCACCTTGGCCCGCGCCTCGAACCGGTCCATCCCGTCGAACACGGTTCCGGTGTCGGCGATGCGCGCCTCGTCGTCCATGATGGTCGGCATCGGGAGGTCGTGGCGTTGCCCGATCGCGAAGTCGTTGGGGTCGTGTGCGGGAGTGATCTTGACCGCGCCACTGCCGAACTCGGGATCGACGTAGTCGTCGGCAATCACCGGGATGCGCCGGTCGACGAACGGGTGGTCGAGTTCGGTGCCGATCAGATGGGCGTAGCGCTCGTCGTCGGGGTGCACCGCGATCGCGGTGTCGCCGAGCATCGTCTCGAGTCGGGTGGTGGCGACCACGATGTGTGGCGCGTCGTCGTCGAGGCTGCCGTAGCGGAAGCTGACCAGTTCGCCCTCGACGTCGGCGTAGCTCACCTCGATGTCGCTGATGGCGGTCTTGAGCACCGGCGACCAGTTCACGAGCCGCTCGGCGCGGTAAATCAGCCCGTCGTCGTACATCTGCTTGAACACTGTCTGCACGGCGCGTGACAGACCGTCGTCCATGGTGAAGCGTTCGCGGCTCCAGTCGACGCCGTCACCGAGACGCCGCATCTGCGTGCCGATGTTTCCGCCGATCTCGGCCTTCTCTGTCCAGACGCGATCGATGAATGCCTCGCGACCGAGGTCGTCGCGCGTCAATCCGTCCTCCGCGGCGATCTTGCGCTCCACCATCGTCTGCATCGCGATGGCCGCATGATCCATTCCGGGCAGCCACAACACCTCGTAGCCCTGCATGCGGCGGCGACGCGCCAACGCGTCCATCAGCACATGCTCGTAGGCGTGGCCCATGTGCAGCGACCCGTTGACGTTCGGCGGCGGGATGACGATCGAGAACGCCGGCCGGTCGCTGGTCGCGTCTGCGGTGAAGTAACCGGCGTCCACCCAGCCCTGATATAGCTGTGCTTCGTGTTCGGCGGGGTCCCAGGACTTCGGTAGCTCGCGGCTCGGATCGGGTGTGCTCACCCCACAATCTTAGGAAACGTCACAGGCTAGACATGGAGCCGGTGCAGGTCTTCGGGAGCGTTGACATTGGTGAGCCATTCCGGATTGCCCACGGCAACGCGATGAGTGGTCAACGCATCGAGCGCGGCGAGCATCCGTCGTTCACCTCCCGCGGTCAGCTCCGCGATCACCGGCGCGACGTCGGTGCGATAGAGCCCGGCCATGGGGTGGTCACGCTGCGCATCGGTGGCGATGACCGCCTGGGTCGACACGGTGACCCCCCGCAACAGCTCGTCGATCAACTCCGAGGAGATCAGCGGCATGTCCGTCGCACACACGAACGCCCATGCCGCGCCGGCATCGGCCGCCCGGGACAACCCCACCGCAAGACCGGCGAGCGGCCCGCCGCCCGGCGTTTCGTCGGTGACCCACTGCGCCTCGGGGCCGCCGGTGCCGTGGAGCCCCTGATAGGCCGCGGATTCCTCCGGGGCCACCACGAACACCGGATCGCAGCGCTGCCCCACCGTCCGGACCACGCGCGCCAGCATCGGCTCTCCTGCCCAGTCCATGGCCGCCTTGTCGCGACCCATCCGTCGGGAACGGCCGCCTGCCAGCACGATTCCCGCCACCCGCTGCTCATCGGTTTGCGCCATGGGACCAGTGTGCCGACAGTCCGGCCCACTCGGGGCAAGATGGGAATATGAGCCGTCAAAGCCAGTCCACCGACATCGCCGTCACCGAACCCGTCGACACCGACACCGGAGTGATCAAGGATCATGCGGCCGGGGTCCCGGCGGTCGCGGTGGCTCTGGCGCGGGGGCTCGAGCAGATGGGTCCGGTCCGCACGGCGCGCACGCTGGCGAAACTCAATCAGCGCAACGGGTTCGACTGTCCCGGGTGCGCCTGGCCGGAGACGCCCGGCCACCGCAAGCATGCGGAGTTCTGCGAGAACGGTGCCAAGGCGGTCGCCGAGGAGGCCACCCGGCGACGGGTGACCCCGGAGTTCTTCGCCGCTCACTCGGTGGACGACCTGCGGGAGCGGTCGGGCTACTGGCTGTCACAGCAGGGGCGGTTGACCCACCCGATGTACCTCGCTCCGGGTGACTCACACTACCGGCCGGTGTCCTGGGAACAGGCCAACCAGCTCATCGCCGACGAACTCTCGGCGATGTCATCGCCGCACGAGGCGGTCTTCTACACCTCCGGCCGGACCAGCAATGAGGCGGCGTTCGTCTATCAACTCTTCGCGCGCAGTCTGGGCACCAACAACCTGCCGGATTGTTCGAACATGTGCCACGAGTCCTCGGGCTCCGCGCTCGGCGCATCGATCGGCATCGGCAAGGGATCGGTCACCGTGCCCGACATCGAATCGGCCGATCTCATCATCATCGCCGGTCAGAATCCCGGCACCAACCATCCGCGCATGCTGTCGACATTGGAGAAGGCCAAACACAACGGCGCCCGGATCGTCGCCATCAATCCGCTGCCCGAGGCCGGTCTGATGCGGTTCAAGGATCCGCAGAAGATCGGTGGCGTCGTGGGGCACGGCGTGAAACTCGCCGACGACTTCCTGCAGATCCGTCTCGGCGGCGACATGGCCCTGTTCCGCGGTGTCGCGCGACTGTTGCTCGACGCCGAGCGGGCCGCCCCGGGCACCGTCTTCGACCAGGACTTCCTCGACGCCCACTGCACAGGGGTCGACGACTACCTTCGGTCGCTCGACGATGTCGATGTCGACGAGATCCTTGCGGCGACCGGACTGACGTACGCACAGATCCGCGACCTGGCCGAGGCGGTGGCCTCGGCGGACCGGGTCGTCCTGTGCTGGGCAATGGGCCTGACCCAGCACCGGCATTCGGTGGCCACCATCGGCGAGGGCACCAATGTGCTGCTGCTACGCGGGATGATCGGTAAGCCGGGCGCCGGCCTGTGCCCAGTCCGCGGGCACTCCAACGTGCAGGGCGATCGCACGATGGGCATATTCGAGAAGATGCCCGAGTCTTTCCTCGCGGCCCAGGACGCCGAGTTCGGCATCGACTCTCCACGCGAGTACGGGTATGACACGGTGGCGGCCATCGGCGCGATGGCGCGCGGCGAGGTCCGCGTGTTCTTCGCGATGGGCGGCAATTTCGTGTCCGCGGCACCGGACACCGACCTCACCCGCGCCGCCCTGGCCCGCTGTGCACTCACGGTGCAGGTGAGCACCAAACTCAACGAATCCCACCTGGCCACCGGTCGCGCCGCGCTCATCCTGCCGACCCTTGGACGCACCGACAAGGACCTTGTCGACGGTGTGGCACAGCAGGTGTCGGTCGAGGACTCGATGTCGGTGGTACACCTGTCGCGCGGTTCGTTGCCACCGGCGTCGGCGCACCTGCGCAGCGAGGTCGGCATCGTCTGCGATCTCGCCACCGCCGCACTGGGCCCCGATCACCCGGTGCCATGGCAACACTTGCGCCGCGACTACAACCTGATCCGTGACCACATCTCTCGGGTCATCCCGGGTTTCGAGGACTTCAACATCCGCGTCCGACTCTCCGACGGATTCGTGCTACCCCATCCCCCGCGCGATCGCCGCGAATTCGACACCCCGGACGGCCGCGCGCACTTCGCGCTGCATCCCCTCGACTGGGTACGGGTACCGGAGGGAAAACTGATCCTGCAGACCCTGCGCAGTCACGATCAGTACAACACCACGATCTACGGCCACGACGATCGCTATCGCGGCATCAAAGGCAACCGCCGGGTCATCATGTGTCACCCTGATGACATCGCGGCCGCAGGTCTGCACGCGGGCGATCGCGTCGACA
This sequence comes from Gordonia sp. Z-3, assembly GCF_036233855.1. Taxonomy (NCBI): domain Bacteria; kingdom Bacillati; phylum Actinomycetota; class Actinomycetes; order Mycobacteriales; family Gordoniaceae; genus Gordonia; species Gordonia sp. Z-3. The sequence continues at coordinate 93,851 of NZ_JAZARS010000013.1, read as the reverse complement.
TCATCTCCGAGTACGAGGGCGAGGCCGGCATCGAGGAACGTCGCGTCGACGATTTCGAACTCATCGCGTACTCCACCCCGCGGGGTAACGCCGCGGCCTACTATCCCGAGACCAATCCCCTGGTCCCGCTCGGATCGGTCGCGCGGGAATCGAACACCCCGGTCTCCAAAGCGGTGGTGATCCGGCTCGAACCCAGCAGGACGGCGGACTGACCGCCGCGGCGCGTCCGCCCGCGACACGCCGCAACCCCCGGGGCATCGGAGCTCCCGGGGGTTGCGGTGATGAGAAGGCGGGTCAGGCGCTCTTGTCTCGGCGCTCGTCGCGGCTGTTCTTGCGCGGGACAATCGTCGGGAGCACATTGTCGCGGACGGTCTCACCGGTCACGACGACCTTCTCCACGTCGTCTCGACTGGGAATGTCGTACATCACCGGAAGCAGCACCTCTTCCATGATGGCGCGCAGCCCGCGCGCGCCGGTACCGCGGTGGATGGCCTGATCGGCGACGGCTTCGAGCGCATCCTTGCTGAACTCGAGTTCCACGTTGTCCATCTCGAACAGCTTGGTGTACTGCTTGACCAGGGCGTTCTTCGGCTCGGACAGAATGCTGACAAGGGAGTCCTTGTCCAGGTTGGTGACCGAGGCGACGATCGGCAGACGACCGATGAACTCCGGGATCAGACCGAACTTGATGAGATCCTCCGGCATCACCTCAGCGAAGTGATCGGTGGTGTCGATCTCGTCGCGGCTGGTCACCTCGTTACCGAAGCCGAGCCCGCGCTTGCCGATTCGTTCGGACACGATCTTCTCGAGACCGGCAAAGGCACCCGCCACGATGAACAACACGTTGGTGGTGTCGATCTGGATGAACTCCTGATGCGGATGCTTACGCCCGCCCTGCGGCGGCACCGAGGCCTGCGTCCCCTCCAGGATCTTCAGCAACGCCTGCTGCACACCCTCACCCGAGACATCTCGGGTGATCGACGGGTTCTCACTCTTGCGCGCGACCTTGTCCACCTCGTCGATGTAGATGATTCCGGTCTCGGCGCGCTTCACATCGTAATCGGCCGCTTGGATCAGCTTGAGCAGGATGTTCTCGACATCCTCGCCGACATACCCTGCCTCGGTGAGCGCCGTCGCGTCGGCGATGGCGAACGGAACGTTCAGCATCTTCGCCAAGGTCTGGGCCAGGTAGGTCTTCCCGCAGCCCGTCGGACCGAGCATCAGGATGTTGGACTTGGCGATCTCCACCGACTCACCGGTGCGGGAGTCCTTCTTCTCACCGGCCTGGATCCGCTTGTAGTGGTTGTAGACCGCCACGGCCAACGTCCGCTTGGCGGTGTCCTGACCGATGACGTAGTTCTCGAGGAAGTCACGGATCTCGGCCGGCTTGGGCAGCTCGTCGAGTTTTACATCGCCGTTCTCGGCGAGCTCCTCTTCGATGATCTCGTTGCAGAGATCGATGCACTCGTCACAGATGTACACGCCGGGGCCGGCGATCAGCTTCTTGACCTGCTTCTGACTCTTTCCGCAGAACGAGCACTTCAGCAGGTCGCCACCGTCTCCGATTCGTGCCATCTCGTGTACGTACCTTCCTCTTGCTCCGGTCGATTCGACGGACCTTCACCGTGCGCAGCCGGGCATGGGTGACCGTGCGGCATGCGGATCGCCCAATAACCCGACGGTACCCGCGCGCCGCTCGAACTTCGACCGATAACGCCAAATGTCGTGTCGGAAGTTTCGGTCGTCGTCCGCTATCTGGTTGTGCTGGGCGTCATGGCCGCCGCCATCTGGCTTCCCGCTTCTGCACGGCGATCGAACTCCCGCGCAGACGTCCAGGATGACTGCCGACGACCATGTTGGGCACGCACCTCGACCCGGCGTGTCGAGACGAGGTGCGTGCGGGCCGGATCAGGCTCAGGCCTTCTTCATCGACTTCTTGCGATACTCGAAGACCTCGTCGACGATGCCGTATTCCTTGGCCTGATCCGCCGACAGGATGTTGTCGCGGTCGGTGTCCTTGCGAATCTTGTCCTTGTCCTGCCCGGTGTGGCGGGACAAGATCTCGTCGAGCCGGTTGCGAATGCGCTCGATCTCTGCGGCCTGGATCTCCAGATCTGACACCTGACCCTGGTAGGCACCGCCGGTCCGTGGCTGGTGGATCAGCACGGTGGCATTGGGCAGTGCCGCGCGCTTGCCGGGTGTACCGCCGGCGAGCAGAATGGCCGCCGCCGAGGCGGCCTCACCCAGGCAGACCGTCACGATGTCGCAGTGGACGTACTGCATGGTGTCGTAGATCGCCAACATGTCCGGAACGCTGCCGCCCGGCGAGTTGATGTACATCGTGATGTCGCGGTCAGGGTCCTGGGACTCGAGCACCAGCAGTTGCGCCATCACGTCGTTGGCGACGGTCTGGTCGATCGGGGTGCCGACGAACACGATGCGCTCTTCGAACAACTTCGCGTACGGGTCGTACTGGCGCTGTCCGTTGGGGGTGTGCTCGATGAACTGCGGGAGGATGTAGCGCGCCTCGATGCTCTTGATCGCCAGCGCCGACGACGGGATGCCGGCGGCGACGTCGGCGGGCAAGTGGTCGAGCGAGAAGGAGTTGGTCATCTGCTGCTCCGTTGGTGAGATGTGGCCTCGTGTTTGCGGTGCGTGGTCGGCGCTCAGGACGGGGTCACCGAGCCCGCGCGGGTGACCACGTGGTCGACGAGTCCGTACTCGAGCGCTTCGTGCGCGGTGAACCACTTGTCACGGTCCGAGTCGGCCTCGATCTTCTCCAGCGGCTGACCGGTGAACTCGGCGTTGAGCCGGTTCATCTCCTTCTTGGTGGCCGCGAACTGCTCGGCCTGGATGGCGATATCGGCCGCGGTGCCGCCGATACCGGCCGACGGCTGGTGCATCATGATCCGCGAATGGGGCAGGGCATGCCGTTTGCCCGGAGTGCCGGCGGCCAGCAGGAACTGGCCCATCGACGCAGCCATACCCATCGCGTAGGTGGCGACATCGCATTCGGCGAGCTGCATGGTGTCGAAGATGGCCATACCCGCGGTCACCGACCCGCCCGGCGAGTTGATGTAGAGGTTGATGTCGCGGGTCGGATCCTCGGCCGAGAGCAGCAGGATCTGCGCGCACAGCCGGTTGGCGATGTCGTCGTCGACCTGGGTGCCGAGGAAGATGATGCGCTCACGCAGCAGTCGTTCGAACACCGAATCGGTCAGATTCAGCCCGGACACTCCCGAACTCAGGGTCGGCGTGTGGATCGTCGGCTCACTCACTGTTCCTACCTTTGCCTGTCGTGGTGACGTGCGGTCACAAACCGCGTCCACCGGTTTCCTCGGTCCAGCTTGTCTGCGATGACTTTGTTCTGCCGTGGCGACCCTAGGGGTTTCACGAAAGCATCATCGCGAGGTCCTCACCGACACTAACCAATGCCGCCGGAGGGACAGTCCCGACAAGCCCCCTATTCGCTGAGAGCAGAACAGCCGGCCACCGGGTATGGCGACCCGGGTCCGGCTGTTGTGCCCACTACTCGTGCGATGAATCAGTTCTCGTCGTTCTTGTTCTCGTCGTTCTCGTTCTCGCCGCCAGCGGTCGCCGCTGCAGCGACATCGTCCTCATCGGCCGCACCGAAGAACTCGTCGGTGTCCACGGTGGCGCCGCTGGTGTCGGTGACCGTCACCTCGGAGACAATTCCGGCGAGCGCCTTGCCGCGGCGCACGTCGGCATAGACCGCGCCGACCTGGCCGGCACTCTGCAGTTGCTGAATGAACTCCTGCGGCTGCATGCCGTAGCGCTGGGCCTGGAACAGGATCTGCTGGGTGAGCTCGTCCTGATCGACCTCGGTCTCCTGCTGATCGGCGATCGCGTCGAGCAGCAGCTGGGTCTTCACCGACTTCTCAGCCTCCTCGCGGGCCTCGGCGTCCCACTCCTCGCGAGTCTTGCCCTGCGCCTCGAGGAACTTTGCCACCTGCTCGTCGTCGTGCCCGAGTGCGTGCACGATCTGATGCTGCTGACCCTCGACCTCTTCTGCGACGACCTTCTCGGGCAGCGGGACCTCGACCTTGGCGAGCAGCTCCTCGAGGACCTTGTCGCGGATCGCGTTCGCCTGCTCCATCTTCTTGGACTGCTTGACCCGGTCGACGAGGCTGTCGCGCAGCTCGGCGACGGTGTCGAACTCGCTGGCCATCTGGGCGAACTCGTCGTCGAGTTCGGGCAGTTCACGTTCCTTGACCGAGTTCACGGTGACCGTCACCTGCGCCTGCTCGCCCGAGTGGTCTCCGGCGACCAGCGTGGTGGTGAACTCCTTCGATTCGCCGGCCTTGACACCGACCAGGGCCTCGTCGAGGCCCTCGATGAGCTGACCGGAACCGACCTCGTGCGACAGACCCTCGGTGGAAGCTTCCTCGACGGCCTCGCCGTCGACGGTTGCCGCCAGGTCGATGGAGACGAAGTCGCCCTCTTGCGCGCCGCGGTCGACACCCTTGAGTGTGCCGAAGCGCGCACGCAGCCCCTCGACCTGCTCATCGACCTCGGCGTCATCGATCTCGATGGTGTCGACCTCGACCGCGAGGGTCGAGTATTCCGGCAACTCGATCTCCGGGCGGACGTCGACCTCGGCGGTGAACGTGATGGGACTGCCGTAGATGAGCTCGGCGAGATCGATCTCGGGCTGGCCGATGGCCTTGGTCTCGGTCTCTGCCACGGCCTGCGAGTACTTGCCCGGCAACGCGTCGTTGACCACCTGGGCGAGGATCGAGTCGCGACCGACGCGAGCCTCGATCAGCTTGGCGGGCGCCTTGCCCGGACGAAAGCCCGGGATACGGATCTGCTGGGCCAGCGAACGGTAGGTCCGGTCGAACTCGCCGGACAGCTCCTCGAACGGGACTTCGACATTGAGCTTCACCCGGGTCGGGCCGAGCTGCTCGACGGTGCTCTTCACGCCTGCTCCTTACATCTGCATTTCTGCGTCGGTGTCATTGGTCTGTGCGTATCTGTCGCGGGCGTGCCGCCACCACATCGGTCGGGATGACAGGATTTGAACCTGCGACCCTCCGCTCCCAAAGCGGATGCGCTACCAAGCTGCGCCACATCCCGGTGGCCTGATGCCCCACGCCCGATCGATGACCGACGAGACGCAGAGCAGGGCCAACAGAAGATAGTACGTGCCGGGTTGTCGACCACCTAAACGGGTGGGCACCGGCAGCGCGGCGATACCCGGCAAGACGCGACTCGCCGAGTGCGATTTCTGGTTGGGACATCGCATTGGGTACAGTCTTGGACGCACGCGACGCCGATGGCGATCCCACCAGGTGACGCGGCACGCGGGTGTAGCTCAATGGTAGAGCCCTAGTCTTCCAAACTAGCTACGCGGGTTCGATTCCCGTCACCCGCTCCACCAGACCGGAGGCCCGATGGGGCCTCCGGTCTTTTGCTTCCATCGGGCGAGACGGCTACGGGAGTCGTCTGTGATGGACGTCACTGTGGGCGTAGGCTTGGGGCATGTCTTCCAGCCACGCCAAGAGTCAGCGCAAGTGTCCGAGCTGCGGAGCCAACCTCTACGTCCGCAAGGACGTGGTGCAGTCGGACGCCGGGCCGAGCAGGGTCGACGTGATGATCGTCTGCCGGGACGAGGCATGCTCGGAGCCGGCCCGCCACCTTCGCACCGAACACCCGCAGCCGGCCTGACCGGTCGGCGGCCGGCACGCGCGCGATACGCGCGCGTGCGGTTCGCCTTTGACGAGTTCGCACCCGGCGTTGTGGTTTTTCGGGCCGATGGCCGATGATGGACTGACGATGGGACTCAGGGGGTCGGTGTCCGTCGAGAACCGACACTGCATTTCCCTGGGGGGATCCATGACCGAATCACGTGGTGGGCACCGACGTGCCACCAACCGCTCCGGGCCGTCCGCATTGCGTGGCGCTCTGATCCTGGCCGCCATCGTCGCCACCGTCATCGGACTGCTGGCGGGCGCCCCGAACGCCACCGCCGACAACGTCGCCCTACCGACGCCGCTGCGTGACCGGTTCTACGACGCACCGCCGAACCTGGCTTCCCTCGCACCAGGCGAGATCATCGCCACCCGGGATCGCCCGAACCCGCCGGGCTTCTTCGATGTGCGCACTTACCAGTTGGCGTTCCGCTCGTCGGATAGTCAGGGAGAGCCCATCGCGGCCGTGACCACGGTCCTGGTCCCAACCCGCAAGACGGCCGACGGGCCGCTGCTGTCGTTTCAGCACATCATCAATGCGACCGGCTTGGAGTGCGCACCGTCGCAGGCGCTCTGGACCCAGGACCCCAACCTGGCGATCCGGGAGGCCCCCGGCCTCAACGTCGCCCTGCAACAGGGGTGGGCGGTGGCGATCCCCGATCATCTCGGACCACGCAGCGCCTACGGGGCCGCGAAGCTCGGTGGTCAGATCACGCTGGACAACATCCGTGCGGTGAAAGACTTCGGTCCCGCGAAGTCCGCCGACAGCCCCATCGGTCTGGCCGGCTATTCCGGCGGCGGGATGGCCACCGCGTGGGCGGCCGCGCTGGCACCCACTTACGCGCCCGACCTCGACATCGCGGGCGCCGCGTACGGCGGGGTGCCGATGAATCTGCTCAAGATGGCCGAGGGCCTGGGGTACAGCACGCCGCATCCCGCGTTCGGGCTGGCCTTCGCCGCCGCCATCGGAGTCTCCCGCGAGTATCCGAAGCAGATCCCGATGTGGCAGCACCTGTCACCGCTGGGCAAACAGATGTACCTGGGTATGCGCAATGCTTGCACGAACGACATCTTGCGACTCGGCGCCGGTCACGACGCCCAGCAGGTCACCGTCGGCGGTCGGGCGATCTTCGATGACCCTGTGGCCCGCCGCGTGGTCGAACAGAACAGCCTGTCGCTCTACCGCGGCATTCCACGCACCCCGATCTTCGAGTGGCACAGTCCCACCGACGCCCTGATCCCGGTGTCCTCCATCGACCACACCCTTGACCGCTATTGCCGCGCCGGCCTCCCGGTCGAACGGATGTCGACGCCGTCACCTGATCACCTGTCCGCCGCGCTCATCGGATTGCTTCCGGCGTTCCGGTATCTGCAGGATCGCTTCCAGGGCGTACCGGCACCGAGCTCCTGCTGAGCTGCCGACTCTGCGCTGGTTCGGTTGCCGCGTGCGCGCGACCCGGCCGAGGAGGCGTGATGGTGATCACACAGAGCGGGTCGTCCGACCCGCCCACCACGCTCTTCACCCTCAGACCCAGCGCAACGTCCATCGTTCGACGACTGTTACGCTGCTCGGCTTTGGCCCGAAGGCAACGTTTGTGTAACGATGGTTGCGCGCTCCGGGGGATGCGCTTCAGTAACTCAAACTGCAAAGGTCTCTCAGTGTTCACATCGAAGACTTCTCGTCGCGCCCGTCGCGGCACGACCCGACGTGCGGTTGCCGCCGTGATCGGCGCCGCTGCCGTGATGCTCATGCTGCCGATGACGGCGGGTGCTGCACCGGTCACCGTGATCCCGGGCCTGCCCCCGGTGGAGATCCCGAACATCCCCGGTGTGCCGCAGATGCCCGGCACCCCATCGACGCCGCAGACCACCACCCCGACTCCGGAACCGACGCCGTCGACACCGGAGACGCCCAAGGGTCCGGCGATCCCGAATGTGAAGACCTCGACCGGTTGGATCGCGCTGGCCGACGACGCCACCCACCAGATCACCTGGTGGCACAACGGCAATCAGGTCAAGACGATGCCGATCTCGATGGGCTCCGACAAGCATCCGACTCCCAACGGTGTCTACTACACCAAGGAGAGCTACCGCGACATGTACATGGATTCGTCCACGTACGGCGTTCCGGTCGACTCGGCCGAGGGCTACCGGACCTACGTCGAGTACGCCACCCGCATGTCGTGGGACGGCATCTTCATCCACGCCGCCCCGTGGTCGGTGGAGCAGCAGGGCCGCAGCAATGTGAGCCACGGATGCATCAACGTGAGCACCGCCAACGGCAAGTGGGTGTTCGACACCATCCCGCGTGACACCCCGATCGTGGTCCGCGGAACCATCGGCCCGGACTACATCCCCGGCAGCTGAAACAAACGCACTCAACACAGGTCAGGCCCGGACAGTCGTCCGGGCCTGACCCATGTTGTGGGCTGTCGTCGGGCCGGCCATCGTCAGTCCGGTAGCGGCGACCCGGCGTCCAGATCGAGCCGGTGGCCCTCCGAGCGCACCCGCGCGATCGCACGCATCTTGTTCACCGCGTCCAGGGCGGCCACTTTGTATCCCTCGGCCAGGGTCGGATAGTTGAACACCGCATCGACCAGGTAGTCGACCGTACCGGCCAGGCCCATCACGGTCTGACCGATGTGCACCAGTTCGGCCGCGTTGCTGCCGAAGGCGTGGACTCCCAACAGTGTCCGGTCCTCGGCGTGCACCAGCAGCTTGAGCAGGCCATACGAATCGCCCATGATCGCACCGCGGGCCAGTTCCCGATACCTCGCCACCCCCACCTCGAACGGGATGTTCTGGGTGGTCAGTTGGTCTTCGGTACGACCGACGAAGCTGATCTCCGGGATCGCATAGATGCCGATGGGCTGCAGGTCGGCATCGGTCGCACCGACGGGTTCGTCGAAGGCATGGTAGGCGGCCCGCCGCCCCTGCTCCATCGACGTCGCCGCCAGGGCCGGAAAACCGATGATGTCGCCGACCGCATAGATGTGATCGACGGTGGTGCGGAAGTGTTCGTCCACCTTCAACCGCCCCCGCGCATCGGCGGTGAGGCCGGCCGCCTCTACTCGCAGCTCGTCGGACACCCCTTGCCGACCGGCCGAGTAGAGGACCGTATCCGCCGGGATCTTCTTGCCCGACTCCAGGATCGTGAGGGTGCCCGAGGGGTGGTTCTCCACCGTCTGCACCTGCTCGCCGAACCGAAATGTCACGCCCCGCTCGCGCAACTGATACTGCAACGCCTCGACGATCTCGCGGTCACAGAAGTCCAGCATCGTCGGTCGTCGCTCGATGACGGTCACCTTGGTGCCGAGCGCGGCGAACATCGACGCGTACTCGATCCCGATGACCCCGGCGCCCACCACGACCATCGATCCGGGGACGCGGTCGATGGCCAGGATCTGGTCGGAGTCCACGACGGTGACCCCGTCGAACTCCACCGTGGACGGACGTGCCGGACGCGTGCCGACGGCGATGACGAAGTGGTCGGCGGTGACCCGCTTGAGATCACCCGTCGCATCCTCGATCGCTATCTCGTGCGGGTCGACGAAGTACGCGTTACCGATGAGCATGGCGACCGAGTTGCGGGCCAACTGGTTCTGGATGACATCGATTTCTTTACCCACCACATGCATCGTCCGGGCCGAGAGATCCGCGACGGTGATGTCGGACTTCAATCGGTACGACTCGCCGTAGAGTTCTCGCTGGTTGAGTCCGGACAGGTACAGCACCGCTTCCCGCAGGGTCTTGGACGGGATCGTGCCGGTGTTGATGCACACCCCACCCACCATGTGGCGTCGTTCGACGATCGCGGCGCGCTTGCCGAGTTTCGCGGCCGCGATCGCCGCCTTCTGGCCTGCCGGACCCGAGCCGATGACGACGACGTCGAAGTGGTCCACAATTGATCTCCAGTCGGTGAGTGCTCGACGCGCCGGAACACCTGGCCCTCGACGCTGCTGATCACCGATCAGTCTCGCGCAGCGACGCTCAGGTCACGACCCGAAAACCACTCGTTCGGCGGGATTTAACACCACCGAAGCAATGGCGCCCGGCGCAGGTTTCCCGTCTGCCCTCACGCGACCAGATCGCGGAGACCGGCCTCGTGGGCCTCACCGACCTCGGAGAAGGTGGCGCAGACCTGCAACCACGCGGCGAGCGCCTCGCATCCGGTGGTGTACGGATCGGTCAGCGAGTGCCGACGATAGGGTTCGCGTGCATACGAGGTGTGTCGCCCACCTCGTCGGTTGCGCACCTCGATCGTGCCCCAGCGCAGGGTGTTCGGCAGGTAACCGAGCACCTCGCGTGCAGCCGCGACCAACCGCGCCCCGTCCCGGACCATCTGCCGAAGCCCCAGGGAGGTGCGGCCGGCGTTCTGGAATGTGTTGTGTCGCAGGACTGTCCACACGTGCGACAACCATTCACCCCAGTACCCCACCGCGAGGGACGGCGTGATGTCAGCGATGTCGCGAACGAAAGAGTCCGAGGATGCGTTACAGATCATGTCCTCGACCGCGCCGACCCAGAAGTAGTCGATCCCGCTCGGAAGTTCCGGCCCACCGCCGGCCACTCCCCACCCCGCACAACCGGGAACCGCACCCGGCGGCTGGTGGGGGTCGGCCACGAAGCCCACCGCGATCACACGTGCGATCGCCGGGTGGTCAGCATCGGCGAGTTGCCGCAGCGCGTGTCGAATGACCACTGCCCCTTGCGAATACCCGATGAGGGCAACGGGGCCCTCCGTGCGAATGAGGGCCGTGCGCAGATTGTCGACGCCGATCTCGACACTGCGCAGATAGCTGATGCCGGCGAGATCGGGGGCCGGACCGTAGCTGGCCGGGTAACCGACCCAGCGACACCGGAACCGCGCATCGAGCCCGAGGGTGACGCCGGCCAGCAGGCCGCTCACCTCCGTACGGGTGTCACCCGCGAACGACTCGCCCGTTCCGCCGACCACCAACAGGGTCACATGTCGATCGGCCTGGTCGATCGATTCGGTCAACCCATTCATGACCCCATCATGGCGCGCATCGATGTGAAAGTGCATGAGCGACACTGAGGAGCCCCTGTGAGCTCGGGACACCGTAAGGCACATCACGCCTGGTCAGGTTGATTAACCTATTCGTAATACGGAGAATGGGTACACGAGAGCACAGTCAATTCAGGAAGTTGTACCGGCATGTCCATCGCACGTCTTCGTGCCCGTTTCGTTCACACCAGCAATCGCAAGCTGTATGACCGCATCCACGCCGTCGGCAGCAGCACCCAGCGCGATGAGCTGCTGATCATGGCCCAACGCGCCGAGCTACGCTGACCCACAACACTTCTCCCGCTCGGGAAGACCTCAGATCTGACAGGTCGGACACCAGTAGAGGTTGCGGCCCTCCAACTCCGCGGTCCGCACGGTCGTCGCGCAGATCCGACACGGTTCGCCCGCGCGCCGATACACGTAGGTTCGCGGCCGGTCCGGTGCATACGACCCGGGTCCGCGATCGTCCTCACGTCGGACCACATGGATGCGGCCGCGTCGCACCCCGATTCGCATGAGTCCGACCAGATCGTCCCAGACCGCTGCGACATCGGCGCCCGGTACCGACCGCCCCTCGCGGTAGGGATTTATCCGGGCCCGGAACAGCACCTCCGCGCGGTAGACGTTGCCGATTCCGGCGACCACCTTCTGGTCCATCAGCAGCGCTCCGATGGACCGGCGTGATCGTGCGATGGCGGCGAGCATCGGTGTCGGATCGGCGTTTCGGCGGAGCGGATCGGGCCCCAACCGGGCGATCAACTCGTCGAGGTCGGCCGGCGTGAACAACTCACACGCCGTCGGGCCACGCAGATCGGTGCCGACCTGCGGACCCTCGATGCGCAGCCGCACCTGCCCCACCGGAGCAGCCAGAGGTGCCGGCGCTTCGGTGAAACTTCCATACAGCCCCAGGTGCACGTGGATCATCCGCCGGCCCGCCCGCCCAGTCGTGCCGACCGGGCGATAGTGCTGGATCAGATGCTTACCCCATGCCTCGGCCTTTGCGAAGACCATGCCGTCGACGACAGCGGCGCCGTCGGCGAATCGGCCTTGAGGACTGGACACCCGCACCGGCTCACCGCCGAACACTCGTTGCTGACGACGCGCCAGACGATGCAGGGTATGACCCTCGGGCATGTCGGCTGCTCCGCTGCGGCCGGTGAATCAGTTGGCGCCGGGCACCGCAGGCGCCTCGCCGGTGCGCTCGTACTCGGCGAGGATGTCGATGCGGCGCTGGTGGCGAGGTTCTTCCGACCAGGCCGTCGCGACGAACGCGTCCACGATCGCGAACGCCTCGTCGGTGCTGTGCATCCGCCCACCGATGCCGATGAGCTGGGCGTTGTTGTGCTGTCGGGCCAGTTGCGCGGTTTCCACGCTCCAGGCCAGCGCGCAACGCGCCCCCGGCACCTTGTTCGCCGCGATCTGCTCGCCGTTACCGCTGCCGCCCAACACGATTCCCAGGCTGCAGGGATCGGCGACGGTCCGGCGGGCCGCATCGATGCAGAAGGCCGGATAGTCGTCGAGCGCGTCGTAGACGTGCGCCCCGCAGTCCACGACCTCGTGGCCGGCCGACCGGAGGTGGTCGGCGATGAGGTTCTTCAGTTCGAATCCGGCATGGTCGGCACCGAGGTAGACACGCATGGCGTCACTATAGATTGGTCGCGTGGACGCACAATCGCCGATACCCAATGTTCCCGGCGTCGCCGATCCCTCCGCCGGCCAGATCAACAGGTCCGGCGGCGACCAGCGGCCGATCCCGGCGGGCGAGACGCCTCGTGACGGATTCTGGCTGCCGCCGGCCCACTACGCGGGACGTCCGCGGCTGCATCCGTGGGAGATCCCGATGCTGATCGCCGTCATCACCGTGACCCTGGTGGGATATCTCGCCATCGTCTGGCTGGTGGTCCTCGGCACGTTCAGTGACTATTTCCTGTTCCTGCTGGCGCTTCCGTTGGTCCTGCTGCTCATCCGCGGTCTGACCTACGCACAGCCACGGGTCAACGGCGTGCAGATGACACCCACCCAGTTCGCCGACGGCCACCGGATGGTGGTCGAGGCGGCCGCGCGCTACGGCCTGGAGTATGTACCCGACGCGTATGTGGTGCTGGGCAACGGCATGATCAACGCCTTCGCCTCCGGCCACGGCTTCCGCCGGTTCGTGGTGGTGTACTCCGACCTGTTCGAGGTGGGTGGGCGCGCCCGCGACCCGCAAGCCCTCGAGTTCATCATCGGCCACGAGGTGGGCCACATCGCCGCCGGACACACGTCGTATTGGCGCCAACTCGCCACCAGCGTCGGCATGAACATCCCGTTGGTCGGCTCGGCGCTGTCCCGGGCGCAGGAGTACACCGCCGACAACTACGGCTACTACACCCGACCGGCCGGTGCGCCCGGCGTCATCGGCGTCCTCTCCGCAGGCAAGTACATGCTGTCAGCGGTGGATTTCGACCAGTTCGCCGATCGCGCCACACAGGAACGTGGCTTCTTCACCTGGGCGACCAATGCGTTGGCGACCCACCCGGTGCTCACCTGGCGTGCGGCCGCACTGCGTGACCGCACCCGGGCGGGTGCGATGCTGTTCCGCCCGCGCACCATCGTGCGCGGGGTGGGCAGCGGCAATGTCGTCGCCGTCGCGCCGCCGCCCCACCCGGCCGCGGTCGCCGCGGGATCGCTGCCGAACGGTCTACAGATGCCGCCCAAGCTCTGACCTCCCCGGGCGGAAGCCTCGATCAGTCGAACTGCGGCGACTCGTCGCGGGAGCGCTTGAGTTCGAAGAAGTGCGGGTACGAGGCGAGCGCAACCGCGCCGTCCCACACCGTGCCCGCGGTCTCGCCACGCGGAATCCGCGAGAGCACCGGCCCGAAGAAGGCGGTGCCGTTGACGTGGATGGTGGGCGTGCCGACATCGTCGCCGACCTTGTCCATGCCCTCGTGATGGCTCGTGCGGATGTAATCGTCGAACTCCTCGGACTCCACCGCCGAGGCCAGCGCCGGGTCCAGCCCCACCTCGGCCAGCGATTCGGCGATCACCTGATCGAGATCGTCGATGCCCTTGTTGTGGATGCGGGTCCCCATCGCCGTGTAGATCGGGGCGAGGACCTCCTCCCCCCGCTGCGCGACCGCTGCCGCGATCACCCGAACCGGGCGCCACGCCGACTGCAGTTTCTCCCGGTACTCGTCCGGGATGTCCTTGTTCTCGTTGAGGACCGCGAGGCTCATGAGATGGAAGTTCACATCAATAGGCCGGACCTGCTCGGCCTCCAGAATCCACCGAGACGTGATCCAGCACCATGGGCACAACGGGTCGAACCAGAAGTCCACCCGATCCCGCTTATCTCCTGCTGTGTGCGTCGCTGCCGTCATGGAGCTCCCCTTCCGGTATCCGAGGTCAAACCACTTCCCCAACTGCAACCACGTGACTCGCGGATCATTCCCGTTAAGCTGGCCAGCGGACCGCGATTCGAGAGGTGGATGAACCCGACTGTGACTGCTCCGAACCTGACCAGAGACCAAGCACGCGATCGTGCCGCGACGGTCGACGTCGGCAATTACGCGATCGAACTCGACCTGACCGATGGTCAGGGCAAACCCGGTGTGACGACCTTCCGATCGGTGACGACGGTGACGTTCACCGCGACCGCCGGGTCCGACAGCTTCATCGATCTCGTCGCCCCGAAGCTGGTCTCGGCGACCCTCAACGGCACCGATCTCGACGTCTCCGACTTCGATGAATCCGAGGGCATCAGGCTGCCGTCGCTGGCGGCCGAGAACACCCTGACCGTGGTGGCCGAATGCGCGTACTCGAACACCGGCGAGGGCCTGCACCGGTTCGTCGATCCCACCGACGAATCGGTCTACTTGTACTCACAGTTCGAAACAGCCGACGCCAAACGCATGTTCGCCTGCTTCGACCAGCCGGACCTGAAGGCCACCTACACCATCACCGTCACCGCGCCGGCGGACTGGAAGGTGATTTCCAATGCGGCACTGGTGAACACGCTGCAGGCCGAAACCGGGCCGAACGGCGAGCGCATCCATCGGTTCCGTGAGACACCGTTGATGAGCACCTACCTGGTCGCGTTGATCGCCGGTCCGTACGCGGAATGGACCGACACCTACAGCGACGACCACGGCACCATCCCGCTGGGCATCTACTGCCGCGCCTCGCTCGCCGAGCACATGGACGCCGACCGCCTGTTTACCGAGACCAAACAGGGATTCGGCTTCTACCACAAGAACTTCGGCATCCCGTATGCGTTCGGCAAGTACGATCAGCTGTTCGTCCCGGAGTTCAACGCGGGCGCCATGGAGAACGCGGGCGCGGTGACCTTCCTCGAGGACTACGTCTTCCGTTCCCGGGTGACCAAGTATCTCTACGAGCGCCGCGCCGAGACCGTTCTGCACGAGATGGCGCACATGTGGTTCGGTGATCTGGTCACCATGGACTGGTGGGACGACCTCTGGCTCAACGAGTCCTTCGCCACCTTCGCGTCGGTGTTATGCCAGTCGGAGGCCACCGAGTACACCAACGCCTGGACCACCTTCGCCAACGTCGAGAAGTCGTGGGCCTACCGGCAGGACCAGCTGCCCTCGACACATCCCGTGGCCGCCGATATCCCCGACATCGCGGCCGTCGAGGTGAACTTCGACGGGATCACCTACGCCAAGGGCGCGTCGGTGCTCAAGCAGCTCGTCGCCTATGTGGGACTGGAGGACTTCCTCGCCGGTCTACGTGACTACTTCTCCGCGCACCAGTTCGGCAACGCCACCTTCGCAGATCTGCTGTCCGCGCTGGAGAAGTCGTCCGGACGCGACCTGTCCGATTGGGGCACCCAGTGGCTCAAGACGACCGGCATCAACGTGATGCGACCGGACTTCGAGGTCGACAGCGACGGGAAGTTCACCCGCTTCACCATTGTCCAGGACGGGGCCGCACCCGGGGCCGGCGAAACCCGCGTACATCGTCTGCGGGTGGGCGTCTACGACGACGACGGCTCGGGGACCCTCACCCGCACCGCCAGCGCGGAGCTCGACGTCGAGGGTGAACGTACCGACGTCGCCGATCTCATCGGGGTCGGTCGTGGGGCTTTGGTGTTGCTCAACGACGACGACCTCACCTACGCATCGGTCCGTCTCGACCCCGAATCGTTGGCCACGGCCACCGCGCGGATCGGTGACATCGCCGACCCCATGCCGCGGACGCTGGTCTGGTCGGCCACCTGGGAGATGACCCGTCAGGCCGAGATGGCCGCGCGCGATTTCATCGAACTCGTCTCGCGCGGCATCGCCGCCGAATCCGAGATCGGTGTGGTGCAGCGCGTGCTCATGCAGGCGACCAGCGCCCTGGAGGCCTACGCCGACCCGGGCTGGGTCGCGCAGGAGGGTCGACCCGCGTTCAGCGCCCGCCTGCTGGAACTGGCGCGCGGCGCCGGCGATGGCTCCGATCATCAGCTCGCGTTCGTCAACACCCTGCTCGCGGGCCGGTTGAACGACGATCAGGTCCCTGTCGTGCGCGCCCTCCTCGACGGGACCGATCCCGCCGACCACGGCCTGGCCGGTCTGGTGGTGGACACCGACATGCGGTGGAAGTTGGTGCGCGCATTGGCGACCGTCGGTGCGATCGACACCGACGCGGCGTCATCCCCGGTGATCGACGCCGAGGCAGCCCGCGACAACACCGCCACCGGGCAACGGCAGGCGGCCGCCGCCCGTTCGTCGCGCCCGCTCGCCGAGGCCAAGGCGCAGGCATGGCGTCAGGCCACCGAGGACGACTCGTTGTCGAACATCTACACGCGCACCATGATCGAGGGCTTCGCTCGGCCTGGGCAGGGTGAGCTGCTCACCGATTACGTGGCCAAGTACTTCGCCGCCGTCCCCGACATCTGGGCGCGTCGATCCAGCGAGGTCGCGCAGACCGCGGTCATCGGGCTCTATCCGCACTGGGCCATCGACGAGGCCGCGCTGTCGGCCGCCGACGAGTTCCTGGCCGCCGATCATCCTCCCGCCCTCAAACGGCTGATCTCCGAAGGCCGCGACACCGTCGCGCGATCGCTTCGGGCGCGCCGATTCGACGCCGAATCGGCGTCCTGACGCCGGTGACCGACCGGGCCGGTCAACTCGACCGCCTCAGGTGCGCGACCGCCAGCGGTAGCGCACCTGAGGGCGGCCGGTGTTGCCATACTCGGTGATTCGTTCCACTGTGCCGTCGTCGGCCAACCGCTCCAGATACCGCCACGCGGTGACCCGCGAACTACCCAGCGCGGCAGCGGCTTCGGACGCGGTCAAACCGGACTCGCTGTCCCGGACCGCACGCCCGATCGCGTCGAAGGTGCCCGGAGCGGCGCCCTTGGCCGCAGTCGCCCGTACATCTGCGGTGCGCAATGCGGCCACCGCTCGGTCGACCTCCCGCTGGCTGACTGCATCTCCGCCGGCCCCCAACGCCTCGCGGTAGTCGAGGTACTGCTGCACTTTCGCACGGAACGCCGCGAAGGTGAACGGTTTGAGCAGATACAGGAGGACGCCGCGCGCCATCGCACTGCGCACCGTCGCAAGGTCACGCGCAGCGGTGATCGCGATGATGTCGGGATCGGGCCGGATTCCCGACAACGCCGACGCCAGATCGACTCCTTGTGCATCGGGCAAGCCCAGGTCCAACAGCACCAGTTGCACCGGATCGCCGTCGTCGGCGGCCGACCGCGCCGACCGCAGGGCCTCCTGAGCGGTCGGGACGGTTGCCACGACCTCGAATCCGCCCATGCGGCTGAGATATTCGCGGTGAGCGTCGGCGATCAGTGGTTCGTCCTCAACGATGAGCACCCGGATCATTCCAACCTCCTGTTCGCCCGCTCGTCGGCTTCGCCGATCGTCACCTCGACCACCGAGCCGTAGGTGTTCTGCGCCGTCAGCGACCCACCGTGCCGAGCCACGACCTGTGCCACCAACGCCAGCCCCAGACCCCGGCCGGCCGCGTCGCCGCCGGCCTTGGTCGAGTATCCCCGCGCCCGCGCGGTCCGGAACAGTTGCGGGTCCATACCCGGCCCGCTGTCTGCGACCACCACACGCAACGACGACGCATCGCCGAGTACCGTCACCTCCACCCACGGATCGTCCGGGTCCACGGCGTCGAGGGCGTTGTCGATCAGGTTGCCGACCACGGTGATCATCTCGGCGACAGTGAGCAACTGCGTTGCATCGTCGTGCAATTGGGAATCCTCGGTCAGCGCCAGCGAGATCGCGCGCTCGGATGCCTGCGCGGTCTTACCCAGCAGCAGGGCGGCCAGGGCCGGTTCGCCGACTGCGTCGGTCATCTCGTCGACGAGTCGTTGGGACAGCTGCAGTTCCGACGTCGCCAGATGCGCCGCCTCGTCGGCGCGGCCCATCTCGATCATCGCCACGATGGTGTGCAGCCGATTCGCAGTCTCGTGCGCCTGTGATCGCAGGGCTTCGGCGAAGCGCGTCATCGAGTCCAGTTCGCCGAGAGCCTCCGACAGTTCGGTCCGGTCGCGCACGGTCACCACCGACGAGCCACGCCCGCCAGGGACCGCTGAGCGGCTGACCACGAGCGTCCGGCCTCCCTGTACATACGAGACGTCGACCATCGGCGAAACGGCCCCATCGAGGAACGCCGGCCGATCGGACATCGCGGTCAGGTCCCCGCCCGGTCCGTCGGCTAGATTGAGCAGCCGCCGCGCCTCGTCATTGACCAGCACCAGCCGTCCGCCCTCGGTCACCACCAGCCCCTCCCTCATCGCGTGCAGCACGGCGTCGTGGTGTTCGTACATCACACGCAGTTCGTCGGGTGCCAGCCCGCCGGTCTGACGCAGCAACCGACGTCGGATCAGCCACAGTCCCACCCCTGCGGTCATCAAGGCGCTCAGCGCGATCGAGATGATCAAAGGCAGCTGCGCCCGCCACCCCGCCGACAGCGACTGCTGGGTGATTCCCGCCGCGACCAGCCCGACGATGTTCGCCGAAGCGTCTCGGACCGGCGCGATCGTCCGGATCGAAGGCCCCAGGGTGCCCGTATAGGTTTCGGTGAAAACATCGCCGCGCAGTGCCTCGGCACGCGTGCCCAGGTACGTGCCGCCGATCATTCGCGGGTCGGTGTGGGTATAGCGGGTGCCGTCGGGCGCCATGATCGTGATGAACGCGACGCCGGTCGCGGCGCGG
Source organism: Gordonia sp. Z-3 (assembly GCF_036233855.1). Classification (NCBI taxonomy): domain Bacteria; kingdom Bacillati; phylum Actinomycetota; class Actinomycetes; order Mycobacteriales; family Gordoniaceae; genus Gordonia; species Gordonia sp. Z-3. The sequence continues at coordinate 74,946 of NZ_JAZARS010000013.1, read as the reverse complement.
ACCTGTTCGGCGACAGGCTGCAGTACGGCTGCCGGGTCATCGGAGTTCAACGCCGCGGCTGTCGACGGTGCGTCGGCGAGGCTCACCGCCACCGCTGTCACTTCCTGCCGCGCGGCGCGATCCCCGTCGATCCGCGCGTCGACGGCGGCCAGCACACTACCCGCGGCCACGATCACCGCGACCAGCGCCAACAGCCACGCCACAGCCTGGCCGGCGAGCGTGCGGGGTATCAGGCGTCTCACTGGCAGTCCTCCGGCCGAACACGGCATCGCTGAACGTAATGAACTCAATCGTGACCCAGGTCACGAGTCGTGGAAACAATCTCTACACCACACTCCCCACGCGCTCGTCCGCGCACGACGAAAGGAACAGCCGATGAACCTCCGCACGCGGTCGGGTCCGGCGCCCGAGGATCAGCCGAACACCGCTGACCTTCCGGTGATCCCGAAGAAGCGAGATCGCACCCACTGGCTCTATATCGCGGTGATCGCCGCCGTCGTTGCGGGAGTGATCGTCGGAATGGTGTGGCCCGAGGTGGGCCAAGATCTCGGCGTGCTGGGGACAATGTTCGTCAGCTTGATCAAGATGATGATCGCACCGGTCATCTTCTGCACGATCGTCCTCGGCATCGGTTCGGTGCGCAAAGCGGCAACTGTCGGCAAAGTCGGCGGCCTGGCCTTCGTCTACTTCCTCGCGATGTCGACGATCGCTCTTGCCATCGGGCTCGGGGTCGGCAACCTGATCCAGCCAGGCGAAGGCCTCGACATCACCGCGGCGGCCGGCGTGGGTGCCGAACAGGCGGCAAAGGCGCATGAGTCGGGGGGCACGATGACCTTCATCGAAGGCATCATCCCCACCTCGATGCTGTCCTCGCTCACCGAGGGTAACGTGTTGCAGGCGCTGTTCGTGGCACTGTTGGTGGGCTTCGCCATCCAAGCCATGGGGCGCACCGGCGAACCCATCCTCACGGCGGTCTCCTACTTCCAGAAGCTGGTGTTCAAGGTGCTGTCGATGATCCTGTGGATCGCGCCGGTCGGTGCCTTCGGGGCAATTGCCAACGTCGTCGGCCAGACCGGCTGGGCGGCAGTCCAACAGCTGCTGATCCTGATGTTGGCGTTCTACCTGACGTGCGTGGTGTTCGTATTCGGCGTGCTCGGCGTCATGTTGCGGACCGTAGCCGGGGTGTCCATCTTCCGTCTCGTCCGCTACCTGGCCCGCGAATATCTGTTGATCTTCGCGACCTCGTCGTCGGAGTCGGCGCTGCCGCGGCTCATCGCGAAGATGGAGCACCTGGGCGTCGAGAAGACCACGGTCGGGGTCGTGGTACCCACCGGCTACTCATTCAACCTCGACGGTACGGCGATCTACCTGACCATGGCGTCGATCTTCATCGCCGATGCCATGGGCGCTCCGCTGTCACTGAGCGAACAGATCGGTCTGCTGGCGTTCATGATCATCGCTTCGAAGGGCGCGGCCGGGGTCAGCGGCGCGGGACTGGCCACCCTCGCCGGCGGCCTGCAGGCGCACCGACCGGAGATGCTCGACGGTGTGGGACTCATCGTCGGCATCGACCGGTTCATGTCCGAGGCACGCGCGGTGACCAACTTCTCCGGCAACGCAGTGGGCACACTCCTCGTCGGCTCCTGGACGTCGACGATTGATCGAGTGCGGGTCGAGGACGTCCTGAGCGGGCGCGCGCCGTTCAATGAAGCCGACATGGTCGATGACGAGCCGGCCCACGAGCCCGCCCCACGCACCCCCACCCTCGCTACGCACTGACGAGTTCGGCCGCAGTTTCCGGTTCCGGCTTGGACCCGAAACTGCGGCCAGAGCCTGCAGGTGCGGCCAGCACCGTCTCATAGCAACGGCGGCCCGCTCACCGAGGTGAGCGGGCCGCCGTTGACGGGATGGGTCAGGAGGCCGCGGCTGCGGTGGACATCACGCGCAGCGCTGCGATCAGACCGTCGATCAGGTCTCCCTGTCGGAAGCTGGTGACCGCCGCGGTCACACCCAGCTGGGCGACGCGGTCGTTGACGCGGTCGGCAACGTCGACGCCCGACACGACTACCACATCATGGCTGTTGGGCGAGACCGCGATCAAGGCTCCGTTGGCCGGTTCCGGCGCGCGCAGCAGGACGGCCCGGGCGTCGGCAACCGCGTCGGTGCCCAGCTCGCCGATGAACACCGAGAACCGCACGTAGGCCTTCTCGCTCGCCGCCTTCAGGGCCTCGTCTAGCCCGATGAGTTCCTCGCGGGTGAACGGCGGCGTCGTGGGAGCCTGTCCCGGGTATCGGGTGCCCGATACCCGTCCGCCGTTGGTGACGACCGTGCCGATCGGCAGCGCACTCGCCGCTGCCGAGGCGACGGCGACGTCACCATGCTGTCCGGATACCACCTCACCACTTGCCACTGGCCGAACCTCCGTCCGCGTCGGTCGCTTCTGCATGATGCGCCAACGTCATCGGCTCGATGTCGGTGGCACTGAACAGCAGCGGCTCGTGCTCCCACTGCTGGTCGAGGGTGTAGTTCTGCACCTTCGGATACTTCACGTCGTTCGGGACGGCCATCGCGACGACGCAGCCGATCACGAACAGAACACAGATGACCGTGACGGGCACTCCGATGGCGACGATCAGGTTGTCCATGCCACCCTTTCGATCAGTTGATGCTGAGGGCTGTTGCCGGTGCCTGCAGCCACTGCGGCGCAGGTCGTGTGATCAATCTAGCCCACCAGGTGACGCCGCGGGCATCGACCCCTACAGCGCGTCGTAGATGGGTGAGCCGATCAGGCGGCGCCGGCGTCGATGTACTGCGTCCACACCGGGTCGATGTCCTTGATCGTGGCGAGCAGCCGCCAGTGACGTCCCTTCGGGGCCGATGGCGTCGTGCGCAGCTTCCAGCCCAATTCGCTGAGCAAATGGTCGGCCTTGCGGTGGTTGCAGCTCGCACAACAGGCCACACAGTTGTCCCACGAATGTGCTCCACCTCGGCTGCGCGGCACCACGTGGTCGATGGTCGTCGCCTTGGCTGCGCAGTAGCCGCACCGGAACCGGTCCCGATGCATCAGTGCGGCGCGGGTCATCGGGATGACGGCCCGGTAGGGAACCTTGACGAACGAGCGCAGCCGGATCACCGAGGGCACCGGCACCGACAGGTCGGCCGAATGGACCAGCAGGCCGTTGTCGTCGGCGTGCACCACGTCGGCACGTTCCCGGAGCACCAGCACGATCGCCCGACGCAAGGAGACCGCCGTGAGCGGCTCGTAGGTGGCATTGAGCAGCAGCACACGGCGCCGACCCCACAGCGATGCGCCCGCCGAGGACGAGGCGATCGGCGAGCCCACCTGCGTAAGGGAATCCAGATCGCGACCGCCTGGCACAGTCGCGAGAGCGCGGACACGCGGCCGGGCGCCTTCTACCGAGGTCACCGACGTTGCGTTCCTGGACTTCATACGCGTCTCCCACCTGAACACCGACGAGGTCAAGTTGACCACGGAACAGACCCGTTTGCACGACAATTCTGCGTGTCCATGCAGGTCGGCAACGTGAACAACCGATGACGCACCTCCCCGACCCGAATCGGTGTTGATGAGTGCGCGGGTGGTCAGGACAATGGGGATCGTGAGCAGTCAGGTCCCCGGTGGCATCCAGCCCAGCACCCCCGCGACGCAGCGCACCTTCTATGAGGAGGTGGGAGGCGCGGAGACGTTCCGAAAGCTCACCGCCAGGTTCTACGAAGAGGTCGCCGCCGACGAGGTGTTGCGGCCGCTCTACCCCGAGGAGGACCTCGGTCCCGCCGAACGACGCCTGCGCATGTTCCTCGAGCAGTACTGGGGTGGCCCGCGCACCTACTCCGACGAGCGCGGGCACCCGCGCCTGCGTATGCGTCACCACCCGTTCCGGGTCGGGCCGATCGAGCGGGATGCGTGGTTGCGTTGTATGCACATCGCAATCGCGTCGATCGATGCCGAGACACTCGACGACGCGCACCGGCGGGCGCTGGTCGATTACATGGAGATGGCGGCGAATTCCATGATGAACTCGCCTGTGTGACACGCCGGATGCGGGCACGACGCGCCGACGCCACCTGGGGGACTCACCGAAAACACAGGTAAGGCACAATGACGACGGTGAGCGACGAGACATCGAAGGATGGCCCCGCCGCACCGGAATCAGACGGTGCGGACCAGGCATCGCAGGGCGAGACCGACGCCGCCGCCGCGACTCCGACAGATCCCGAAGCCCCGGACCCCGAGCTTTCGGATTCCGATGGCCCCGATCTCGATGCCTCCGATCTCGACTCCTCCGCAGCAGCAGACGAGACCGCAGCAGATGAGATAACCGCTGATGCCGCCGAAGTCGACGACGACACTGCGGGACCGAACGAGGCGGCAGACGACACCGCAGCGGCCGAATCCGAAGCTGCGGAGACCGGCCATGCCACCGTGGAGTCGAGCGCGGTGGCCGACACCGACGAGCCACCAACAGACGAGGACCACACCGACTCGACCGTCGGCGCGGCGGAGTCAGACGGCGTCGACGACGCCGCGACCGACGACGAGCCTGTGTCCCTGGACACCGAAGCTCCCGAGGCGCCGGACACCGAAGCCGTTGTCGCGCCACCCGCGTCCGCGGCCACGCAGCTCGATCCCGCCGACACGACCTGGTGGAAGTCGGCGATCTTCTACCAGATCTACCCGCGGTCGTTCTCAGATCTGAACGGCGACGGCGTCGGCGATCTCGCCGGCGTCATCGACAAACTCGGCTACCTCGAACTTCTCGGCATCGATGCGATCTGGCTGAGTCCCATCATGCGCTCCCCCATGGCCGACCACGGCTACGACGTGTCCGATCCCCGAGACATCGATCCGCTCTTCGGCGACATCGCGCTCTTCGACGAGTTGATCACCGAAGCGCACGACCGCGACATCCGCGTGACGATGGACCTCGTCCCCAATCACACCAGCGATCAGCACGAGTGGTTTGTCGAGGCGTTGGCCGCCGAGCGCGGCAGCGCTGCCCGCGCCCGCTACATCTTCCGCGATGGGCGGGGAGACGACGGCGAGGAACCACCGAACAATTGGCACAGCGTGTTCGGCGGTCCGGCCTGGACCCGGGTGCCAGATCCCGACGGCAGTCCGGGCCAGTGGTACCTGCACATCTTCGCCGCCGAGCAGCCTGACCTGAACTGGGAGAACCCGGAAGTCTTCGCCGACCTGGAGAAGACGTTGCGGTTCTGGCTGGATCGGGGCGTGGACGGATTCCGCATCGACGTCGCCCACGGCATGGCCAAGCCCGCCGATCTGCCGGACATGGATGTCGAGTCGGCCGGCCTGCTGCAGAATTCCGACGACGACCCGCGCTTCAACAACTATGCGGTACACGACATCCACCGCAAGATCCGGACCGTTCTCGACGACTACCCCGGTGCGGCCAATGTCGGCGAGATCTGGGTGGACGACAACGAGCGTTTCGCCGAGTATCTACGACCGGACGAGCTGCATCTGGGATTCAACTTCCGTCTCGCCAAGGCGACGTTCGATCCGACCTCGATCCGCGATGCGATCGAGAACTCGCTGGAATCGGTGCTGTCGGTGGACGGAACACCCACCTGGACCCTGTCCAATCACGATGTGGACCGCGAGGTCACCCGCTACGGACGGCTCTCCCCCGTCGGCTCCGACACCGATCCCGACGGTGCGAGCGACACAGACTCGCCCACGGTGGATGTCGATCTGGGCATCCTCCGCGCGCGGGCGATGCTGCTGGTGGAACTGGCACTGCCGGGCACGGTGTTCATCTACAACGGGGCCGAGTTGGGATTGCCGAACGCCGACCTGCCCGACGACGCGCTGCAGGACCCGGTGTGGGAGCGGTCCGGACACACCGAACGGGGCCGCGACGCATGTCGGGTTCCGTTGCCGTGGGAGGGCTTCGAGCCGCCCTATGGCTTCAGCAGCAACCCGGACACCTGGCTGCCGATCCCCGACTCGTGGACGCGATTCACCGTCGAAGCGCAGTTGGAGGACGTCGGCTCGACCCTGTCGCTGTACCGGCAGGCCATCGAGATGCGGTATCAGCGACCGGAATTCGACGGCGACACGGTCGAATGGTATGGCGCACCCGAGGGTTGTCTGGCCTTCCGGCGTTCGGTGGGTCACCTGGTGTGTGCACTCAACACCTCCGACGTGCCGGTCGGGCTGCCCCCGGGCGAGGTCCTGTTGACCAGCTACCCGCTCATCGACGGGCAGCTGGCCCCGAACTCGGCGGCCTGGCTGGTCTGAATCGACGCCTCACCGGGGCGTCATGGACAGACGTTCGCGACGCTGGAAGACCGACCCGTATCGCGCATCGATCCGAATCCATGCGCCCGACAGGCGAATTCGTACTGGTTCAGCTGGATCGATGAGCTCGATCGGTGACGTCTCGGTCACCTCGCGGCCCTCGGCGTCCCGGACGAAGCCCATTGCGGTCAGCGCGAACAGCGAGCGCATCGAGACCGCGGCGCGACCCTCGGTGCCCGACCCGGAGACCTCGAGGACGTCCTGGTCCAGCAGACCGGTGGCCGGCCCGTGGGCGCTGCCTTCGTTGCGGGCCAGATGCGCACCACCGCGCGACAACTCGACGACGGTTCGGGCGGGGACATCGTCGAGTTGGGCGAACCCGCCGGCCGCCGGCAACGACCCACGCCACGCGCTCTCCATCCCGAAACCGGGGTCTATATGCTCGCCGGGCGCGGCAGTGGTCAGCGAGTCACGCAGAGCCGCTGCGTCGCAGACGAGGTCGTCGGGTCGTTGCCGACCGAACACCGATCTGCCCGCGAGTACGTCGAAACCCGTGGTGACCCAGAGACCGATCAGCCCGTCTGGCCGGGCGGCGATCCGAACCACGGCGGCGTCGTCGAGCCGCAGCGCGCGCCCCAGAAACGCAATGGCGTCGGCCCGGTCGTCGGCGCCGGTGAGCGTGATGTGACGCTCGTGGTCCGTCATCGGTTCGCCTGCTGATCACGTCGGAACGACGCCAAGTAGTCCTTCTCCGGTGCGGTCAGGCGACGCAGTCGTTGTGCATCGACGTCGAAGGCGACCAATTGGGTGGTGGCGGTGACCGCGGGCTTGGCGCCGGGCGGATCGGTAGCGCGGCGGACTTCGTAGCCGACGGTGAAGTCGACGGCCCGCAGTTGCTCGACGAACATCGTGACCACGATCGGCCCCTCGTCGTGGCGCACCTGCTCGCGGTAGCGAACATGCAGATCGGACACGACACATCCGTGGCGAAGGGCCGCGGTCGGCCGCTCGTCGTAAAACAACCACGGGATGCGCGCCTCCTCGATCAGCGTCACCATCCGTGCGTGGTTGATGTGTGCGAAGACATCCATGTCCGACCAGCGGACGGGCACCCGCACCACGTAGCCGGCCTCGGTTGTGGTTCCTTCGTCTTCGTAGCGCACTCGACTCCTCCCTGACGGTGATCCGACCGCGTTCCGACGACCTCGACAGTCCCTGGTCGGTTGCGTCCCAACCCTACGCACCCGGCATCCTCGCCCCCGACAGCGCTCGTGCGAGGTCCCAGCGAGAGCGTTCAGACCGGGGCGATCTCCACGGGCAGCCCGTTCAGGGTCACCGTCCCCGACAACGGGTCCATCCGACTGCCGTCGTTGAGTTGGTTCACGTTGGCCCCGGGTGCGGCGGCGGCCACCGACAAACGGGTACCGGCGAGGTCGTGGCCCCAGCCGTGCGGCAGGGACACGACTCCCGGCAGGATGTCGGCGCTCAGTTCCACGGGCACCGTCACTTCGCCGCCCGGGCCGCGGACGACGGCGATGTCGTCGAGGCCGAGCCGGTTCGCGTCGTCGGGATGTACGTGCAGGGTGCAGCGATTGCTGCCGCCGGACAGCGCGGTCAGGTTGTGCATCCAGCTGTTGTTGGATCGCAGGTTGCGGCGGCCGATCAGCACCAGTCCCTGCGGCGAGCGGTCGAGCGCGGTGCGCAGCCGTTCGACATCGGCGACGAGGTCGTCGGCGGCGAGCTCGACGGTCCCCGATTCGGTGCGCAACACCCCGGGTAGTCGCGGGCGCATCGGGCCCAGGTCGATCCCGTGCGGCGCGGCCAGCACGTCGGCGAGGGTGATGCCATCGTCGCGGGCACCGAACGCGTCCCCGTAGGCACCCAGCCGCAACATCATGTCCAAGCGGCGTTCGTGGCCGGGAGCGTCCGGCAGCATGGCGACCAACTCGGCGACGTCACGGCCCGCGACCGGTGAGTGCGGATCGGTCACCTCTTTGCCGAGGGTGGCCGCGATGACCTGCTCGTCGATCATCGCCGGATCGGCGTCGGTCGATGCGCCGCTGAACCCGAGGATCAGCCGGCACAGGATCTCCGATTCCCCTGGCCGGCCGTCGTCGGTAGGCAAGACCGGCGGTGAGTACCGCGCGGTCGCATGCACCGCGAGGTTGTTCAGAAGGAAGTCGAAGTGCGGGCTGCGTGAGGGCGGTGGCGGCGGGAGGATCACGTCGGCGTGCCGAGTGGTCTCGTTGAGGTAGGGGTCGACACACACAACCAGGTCGGCGGCCTCGAGTGCTCGCGACAGCCGATCACCGTCCGGCGCAGACAACACCGGGTTGCCGCCGATGGTGATCAGTGCTCGGATGCGACCGTCCCCCGGTGAGTCGAGTTCTTCGGCCAACGCCGCCGCGGGCAGTTCGCCGGCGACCTCGGGATGGCCCGACACCCGGCTGCGCCAACGCCCCGTCCGGAACGGGCGTCCCGGTCTGGGCGGGCGGGGGGCCGGGGCGGTAGGCGGGGTCGGGAACATCACGCCTCCCGGCCGGTCGAGGTTGCCGGTGAGAATGTTGACGGCGTCGATGAGCCAACTGGTGATGGTGCCGAACTCGACGGTGGTGGTGCCCATCCGCCCGTAGACGGCCGCCGAGGGAGCCGCGGCGATCCCGCGCGCAAGATCGCGGATCTCGGTCGCCGACACGCCGCAGTGGTCGGCGACCCGTTCCGGAGCGAAGTCACGCGCCTGCTCACCGAGCGTCTCCACACCGCTGACGTACTGGGCGATCCCGCCGAGGTCGGCGGCGACGAGGTCCTCGTCGAACAGTGTGTGCACCACCGCGAACAGGAGCGCGGCGTCGGTGCCCGGCCGCGGCGCGATGTGGGTGTCGGCGAGTTTCGCCGTGCGGGTCCGCGCCGGGTCGATCACCGTCAGGTGCCCACCGCGTTTGCGCAGGGCGGTCAGTTTCCCGGGGAAATCGGCTGCGGTGGTGACACTTCCGTTGGAGACCACGGGATTGGCGCCGATGATGACGAGGTGATCGGTGCGGTCGAGATCGGGCACACAGAACGCGAACGGATTGCCGAACAGATATCCCAGCGCGATCTGTTTGGGCATCTGATCGAGCGTGCTGGCACTGAAGATATTGGTGGTGCCCAACGTGCGCGCCAACATCGGCGCGTGCAATGCGCCGGCGACGGTGTGCGCGGTGGGGTTGCCCAGATACACACCCACCGCCGTCGCACCGTGGGCAGCGCGGATCGTGCCGACCCGGTCCACGACGGCCTGCAGGGCCTGCGCCCAGTCCGTCTCGACGAGTGCGCCGTCGCGGCGGATGAGTGGCCGGCTGAGACGGTCGGCGTCGTTGTCGAGTTCCGGCAGACTGGCGCCCTTCGGGCAGATGTAGCCGTGGCTGAACACATCGTCGGCGTCACCTCGCGCCGAGCGCAGTCGGCCGTCGTCGTCGACGGTCACCGTGAGGCCACAGGTTGCCTCACACAACGGACAGATTCTCAGCGCGGTCCGACCCATGCCTCACGATAAACCGCCCGGCGGGTCGCGTGGCCTCGCCTGCGCGAAATGCACTCCGCAAACGCGCTCAGCGGATCACGCTGCGCAGCTGACGAGCGGCGACCGACAACGTCGCGAGGTCGGGATCGGCGAGCTCATTGATGTCGGTCAGCATCGTGCGCATCCGGGACAACCGCGACGACTGCGACGACTCCCATTCGGCGATCATCTCGCCGGCCGACTCGTCGGGCTCGCCGATCTCCAGGATCTTCAAGGTGATGGCACGCAATGCACCATGCATATCGTCACGAAGCGCCAAGCGCGCCAACGCATGCCAGCGGTCGCCATATTCGAGATCGGAGACCGAGGTCAACAGTTCCTCGATGCCGAAGTGTTCCATCACGCCGAAGTAGACCTCACCGACTTCCACCGGGTCACGGTCGGCGATCTCGGCGGCGTCGATGATGTCGAGCAGACAGAAGCGGTGCAGACCGATGGCGACGTCGTGGGCGAGATCCTGCGCCACCCCGGACGCCTGATAGCGCTGCACCCGTCGGTCGACGTCGAGTGCCGAGCTCGACCCCATCCAACTGTCCAGCAACGCCGACAACTCGATGACCCGGTCTCGGTAGCGGGTGATCTCGGCGGCCATCGCCAGCGGCTGCGGCCGGAAGGCGAGCAACCAGCGCGACGCCCGGAACAGCAGGCGCCGCGCGTAGAGCGTCATCTCGTCGATCATGGTGACCGGCGCGGCGGCGTGCAGCACCCGATCGAACAGCTCGTCGAGTCCGAACACCGCACTGGCCACGACGTAGGCACGCACCCCTTCCTCGGTGGACGCGCCGGCACCCTCCCGAAGGCGGAACAGGTGAGTGGTGCCCGCCTTGTCCACGACGTCGTTGACCAGCGTCGTCGTCACGATCTCGCGCCGCAGGCGATGGGAGCGGATGCCACCGCTGAATCCGGTACGCAACGGCACCGGGAAGTATCGGGCCAGCCGCTGGTCGAACACGTCGTTGTCGGGCAGGTCGGTGTCGAGCAGATCCGCCTTGGTGGCCAGCTTGACATGCGCCATCAGCGTGGCGAGCTCGGGCGAGGTCAACCCGCGCCGGGTCTCACCGGCGAACCGTTTACGCAGCTCCCCCGGTTCGGGTAGCGCCTCCAGGTGCAGATCGACGTCGTGCGTGTCGGCGAGGTCGGCCAGTTGGCGGACGTGGACGTCCACGCGTTCCTGCGCGAAGGTGCGGCAGAAGCCGAGTTCGGAATTCTGCGAGATGTTGTCGGCGAGAACCAGATCGGCGACCTCGCCGGTCATCGAGTCGAGCAGCTCGTTGCGGTGTCCGGCGTCGAGGTCGCCCGACGACACCGCGGTGTCGAGCAGGATCTTGATGTTCACCTCGTGGTCGGAGCAGTCGACACCGGCGGAGTTGTCCATCGCGTCGGTGTTCACCCGGCCGCCGCACAGATCGAACTCGATACGGCCGCGCTCGGTGGCCCCGAGGTTGCCGCCCTCCCCGATCACCTTGACCCGCAGCTCGTCGCCGTTCACCCGGATGGAATCGTTCGCCTTGTCCCCGACCTCGGCGTCCGACTCCGTCGACGCCTTGATGTAGGTGCCGATCCCGCCGTTCCACAACAGGTCGACCGGTGCGAGCAGCACCGTGCGGATGAGTTCGGGCGGCGACAATTCGGTGATGTCGCCGTCGAGTCCCAGCGCCTCGCGCATCTCGCCGCTGACCGGAATGGATTTCTGGTGCCGCGACCATACTCCGCCTCCCGGACTGATGAGTTCAGGGTCGTAGTCGTCCCACGAGGAGCGCGGTAGGTCGAACAGTCGTGCCCGCTCCCCGAACGACACGGCCGCGTCGGGCGTGGGGTCGACGAACACATGCCGGTGGTCGAACGCGGCGACGAGCCGGATGTGTTCGGACAGCAACATCCCGTTGCCGAAGACATCACCGCTCATGTCGCCCACACCGACGACGGTGAATTCCTGCGACTGGGTGTCCACACCCATCTCCCGGAAATGGCGTTTCACCGACTCCCACGCTCCGCGGGCGGTGATCCCCATCTCCTTGTGGTCGTAGCCGGCCGATCCGCCCGATGCGAAGCCGTCGCCGAGCCAGAACCGGTAGTCGGCGGCCACATCATTGGCGATGTCGGAGAACGACGCGGTCCCCTTGTCGGCGGCCACCACCAGGTATGGATCGTCGCCGTCACGGCGCACCACCGATCGGGCGGGCAGAACCGTCCCGCTCTGTCGGTCGATGTTGTCGGTGACGTCGAGCAACCCGGCAATGAACGCGCGATAGCACGCGATGCCCTCGGCGCGGAACGCATCCCGGTCGGCCGTGGGGTTGTCGGTCGCCGCCGGAGGACGTTTCACCACGAAACCGCCCTTGGCGCCGACCGGCACGATCACGGCGTTCTTCACCGCCTGCGCCTTGACCAGACCGAGGATCTCGGTGCGGAAGTCCTCGCGGCGATCCGACCAACGCAGCCCGCCACGCGCCACCATGCCGAATCGTAGGTGCACACCTTCCACGCGCGGTGAGTAGACGAAGATTTCGTGCATGGGCCGTGGTTGCGGGGCCTGGGGAATGTCACGTGGCCGCAGTTTGAACGACATCACCGGCTGATGTCCGCCGTCGTCACCGGAGACGTAGAAGTTGGTACGTGAGGTCGCCGTCACCACGGCCGCGAACGCCGACAGAATCCGGTCGGCGTCGAGGCTGATCACGGATCCGACCTCACGACGCAACGTGGCGAGGGCATCCTCGCGGCGATCGTCGTTGGCCGAATCCGGGTCGAAGGATGCGGCGAACAGCTCGACGAGCCCGCGTGCGACCGCCGGGTGGTCACCGAGAACCGCGGCGACATGCGTGGTGGTGTAGGAGAACCCGCACTGCCGGAGATAGCGGCCGTATGCCCGCAGCATCGCCGCCGAGCGCCAGTCCAGACCGCATCGGATGACCAACTCGTTGATCGCGTCGACCTCGGCGTTGCGGCGCCAGAGCTGCTCGAAGGCGTCGGTGAACCGACTCTGCAGGTCCGCCAGCGAACCCATGTCGATGGTCATGCCCTCGGTGAGGCGCACCCCGAACTCGTACGCCCAGCACGAGGATCCGTCGCCGCGGATCAGGTGATACGGATGCTCGTCGAGGACGTCGAGGCCCAGGCTGTGCAGGACCGGGAGGACATCGGTGAGGGTGGCGGTCTCATCGCACAGGTACAGCGTGAAGGTCCACCGTTTGGTCCGCAGATCCCGACCGTCGGCCGCCCCGCCCGCCAACGTCAACTCTGCCGGGTCGACGTCGACGTCGGCGTCGAGGTCGTCGAGGACCCGCCCCAAGGTCACGGTGACATCACCCGGCGCCAACTGCGTCACGTGAACGAGGTCGGCCAGGGCCTCGCGCGGATTCCGCTGTTCCTTGTAGTCGTCGGTGAGCGACGGCAACATGCGCAACACCGCATCGACACCGCCGATCGGCCACGACGCCTCATTCGACTCTGCGGCGTTGCGCCCGAGTTCGCGTACCCGTTCGTCCCAGCTCCGGATGATGTCGGCCAGGCGTGCCTGCATGCGCAGGTGCTGCTCGCTGCCGGTGTCCACCGAACCGATCGATCGGACGACGTCGGCGTCCACGCGCACGAGTACCTGCAGCAGGGCCAGCGGCATCTCGCTGACCCGGGCGGTGTACTCGATGGCGGTGCCGCCGAGCGCCCGCAGCAGTTCTGCCTGCAAGGTCAGTCGGGTCTGGGTGTTGTAGCGGTCGCGGGGCAGATACACCAGCGCCGACGCCATCCCGCCGCCCGGGTCCGTACGGACGAACAGCCGAAGCGAACGGGTGGCACCGGCGTCGAGCATCTCGTGGATGCGTCGGCTGAGTTCGGCGTCCGTGGACGCGAACATCTCCACGATCGGGTAGTTCTGCAGCAGTTCGAGCATCGCCTGGCCGGCATAGGAATCATCGTCGACCTGAGCGCGGCTGAGCACACCCTGCACCTTGGCCCGCAGCACGGGGACGTCGAGAACCGTCTGATGCAGACCCGAGGACGTGAACGTGCCGACGAAACGATGTTCGCCGACCTGCGCACCGTCGTCGCCAAATGCCGGGATCTGCAACAGGGTGGGGAAATCGGACCGTTGGATGCCGGTCTCGAGGTACACCCGGGAGACGACCGGGAGCAGCGGCGGACGCGTGGCCACCGGGAAGTCGGCGGCGACGGTGTCGGTACGCCAGATACCGAGCCGTGGGCCCACGTCGGTTCCGTCCCTGTGTACCTGCGCATAGCCGAGCGGCAAGAAGTGATTTCCGGCGAACCATTCCAACAGGCGGGCGTACTCCTGACGGTCCCCGGCGAGCAGGCCACCCTGACCGGCGATGGGCGCAGTCGCGCACTCGGCGGCCAACCGGGTGAGGGTGGCCCGCATCGTGGCCGCGTCACGGTCCACATCGGCGACGCGGCCGATCACCTCGACGAGATCGGCGCGGAGGGCCTCGGCATCGAAATCCGGCTGACGCGACAACGCGACGACGAAGATCCACGACTCCACCGCGGTGGGATTGTCGGCGACGAAGTCCGAGAGCACTCCGTCCGATGACCGCACCACCGGGATCACCGGATGATCGATCCGACTGACCACCAGGTCGTGCGCCTCGACCGTGGCCAGCACGGCCTCCACCAACAACGGCATGTCGTCGTTGACGACGACGATCTCGATTCCGCCGGATTCGGTGCCGGCGACCTCGACCAGTCGTTCGCGGTCGCCTCGCCGTTCGGCGATCTCGAGGTGCCGCCGCACGCGCGCCACATCGTCATCGTCAAAGGTGTCCGGGTCGGGCAACTGCGCGTCGTCGAGCACCGACGACGAACTGAAGTAGCGTGCAATCGCTTGCGGTAGAAGCGATGTCATGTTCGTCACCGGCGCTCACCCCGTCGCTGCAGAGGCAGGAACCCCGGAATCTCCGGGGGTGTCCCTCACCTGCGATCGTAGTGATCAAGACGCCGTCTGGGTCCGCGTTGGACCGCCGCGTGTCCGCCGGGACGGACACGCGGCCACAGCGGTCAGTCGCGGGTCAGGCGACGGTGGGTGACCCGGTGCGGGCGGGCGGCGTCGGCACCGAGACGTTCGATCTTGTTGGCCTCGTAGGCCTCGAAGTTGCCCTCGAACCAGAACCACTGGCCTTCCTCGACGTTGCCCTCCCACGCCAGGATGTGGGTACAGGTGCGGTCCAGGAACCACCGGTCGTGGCTGATGACCACGGCGCATCCGGGGAACTGTTCGAGTGCGTTCTCCAGCGAGCCGAGGGTTTCCACGTCGAGGTCGTTGGTGGGCTCGTCGAGCAGGATCAGGTTGCCGCCCTCTTTGAGGGTCAGTGCCAGGTTCAGGCGGTTGCGCTCACCACCGGAGAGCACCTCCGAACGCTTCTGCTGGTCGGGCCCCTTGAAGCCGAACGCACTCACGTACGCGCGTGAGGGCATCTCGTTCTGGCCGACCTCGATGAAGTCGTTGCCGTCGGAGACCACCTCCCACACCGTCTTCTTCGGATCGATGTTGGCGCGACCCTGGTCGACGTAACTGAGCTTGACCGTCTCGCCGACCTTGACGTTGCCGGAGTCGGGCTCCTCGAGTCCGACGATGGTCTTGAACAGCGTGGTCTTACCGACACCGTTCGGACCGATCACGCCGACGATGCCGTTGCGCGGCAGGGTGAACGACAGGTCTTTGATCAGTACCCGCCCGTCGAAACCCTTGTCGAGGTGGGAGACCTCCACCACCACGTCGCCCAAGCGCGGCGGGGTAGGGATCTGGATCTCCTCGAAATCGAGCTTGCGGGTCTTCTCCGCCTCGGCGGCCATCTCCTCGTAGCGGGCCAGACGCGCCTTGTTCTTGGTCTGGCGGGCCTTCGCGCCCGACCGCACCCAAGCCAACTCCTCCTTGAGTCGGCGCTGCAGCTTCTGATCCTTCTTGCCCTGCACCTCGAGGCGCTCGGCCTTCTTCTCGAGGTAGGTGGAGTAGTTGCCCTCATACGGGTGCAACTTGCCGCGGTCGACCTCACAGATCCAGCCGGCGACATGGTCGAGGAAGTACCGGTCGTGGGTGACGGCGAGAACGGCGCCGGGGTAGGACGCGAGGAACTGCTCGAGCCACAGCACACTCTCGGCGTCGAGATGGTTGGTCGGCTCATCGAGGAGCAGCAGGTCAGGCTTCTGCAGCAGCAACTTGCACAGCGCCACGCGGCGTCGCTCGCCGCCGGACAGGTGGGTGACCGGCGAGTCACCGGGCGGGCAACGAAGGGCGTCCATCGCCTGCTCGAGCTGCGAATCGAGGTCCCAGGCGTCGTTGTTGTCAAGGTCCTCCTGGAGCTTGCCCATCTCTTCCATGAGCTCGTCGGAGTAGTCAGTGGCGAGCTTCTCCGCGATCTCGTTGAAGCGGTCGAGCTTGACCTTGATCTCGCCCATCCCCTCCTCGACGTTCTCCTTGACCGTCTTGTCCTCGTTGAGGGGCGGCTCCTGCAGCAGGATGCCGACGGTCGCGTCGGGATCGAGGAAGGCCTCGCCGTTCGACGGCTGATCGAGCCCAGCCATGATCTTGAGGATCGACGACTTACCCGCACCGTTGGGGCCGACGACACCGATCTTGGCGCCCGGGTAGAAGGACATGGTGACGTCGTCGAGGATGACCTTGTCGCCGTGCGCCTTGCGCACCTTCTTCATGGTGTAGATGAACTCAGCCACTTACAGCGTCTCCTTCAGACCTAGATATCGGTCCCGCAACCGGTCACGGTGAGAACTCTCCGGGGTCGATCCGGCCGTGTCGGCGGGATGGCACAACTTGTCCCCAGCCTAGTGGGCCGACGACCCCCGGTCGCGGACACCCCGCGACGCATGGGGCGCGAGGCGTCCGCGGTGTCACAGGTCAGGCCGCTCTGCGTGTCTCCGCGTCGGGTATCGCACCGTCGGCGGTCGTCGCGACCGGCCGTGGTGCGGTGTCGGCGGTGGTCGGCTCCTGCCCCGGAGCGCCGTGGAAACTCACCACACACCTGCTCAGGTCCAACCCGACGGCGGTGGCGGTCATTTCCAGGTCGGCGCGCCGCTCGCCGTCCGCGGTGACGTACTCGTTGGTCTTGATTTGACCGTGCGCGATCACCGGGCGCCCCTTGGCCACCGCCTGCGACACACCGGTCAGCAGTCGCCGCCAGCAGCTCACCGTGAGATACAGCGTCGGCCCGTCGATCCATTCCTGGGTGCGTTTGTCGATCCGGCGGGAGTTGCAGGCGACGCGAAACGAGATCACCGCCTCCCCTGTCGTGGTCTGTCGATGACGTGGATCGGACACCACGGTCCCGATGACAGTCGTGTAGGTCTCGTACATGCTCTCGACTCCTCCGTTCGGTGCTCGCCACGTCTTCGCGTGACTGCAGTCAGCATCTCTCCAGAGGTGGCCCCGCAACGGGCCGCGACAACATCTGTGGACAACTACTCGGGTGTCCCGACAGCTCACTTGCGCTTGTTGAGTTCCGAGAGCATCTCGTTGTAGCTGTTGAGGTCGGCGTCATGGTCGCGCACCGCCCGACGGTCGTAGCGCCGGGCCTGCCGCTCATCCTGGCGCCGCCATTGCACCAGCAGCGCGAGCATGATCACCACCAGCGGGATCTCACCAGTGGCCCAGGCGATCCCCCCGCCCACACGCTGGTCGTCGAACAGCTCATAGTCCCAAGGCAGATTGAGCCCGCGGTAGTAGCTCTCGGCGATCACGGCACTGGTCATCATCAGCGCCACGCCGAAGAAGGCGTGGAACGGCAACGAACCCATCACGATGCCGAGTTTGGCCACCGGCGTCACCTGCCGTGGCGCAGGGTCGATACCGATGACGAGCCAGTAGAACAGGTAGCCGCTGACCACGAAGTGCACGTTCATGAGCAGATGCGCCGCGTGGTAGGGAACGATCGTCTCGAACAGGCCGCTGAGGTACAGCAGGTAGAAGCTGCCGACAAAGATGACCGCGGCGATCGCCGGGTGGGTCAGGAACCGCGACGGCGCACTGTGGATGGCCGACTGTATCCATTCCCGCGGGCCCGGCGGATTACCTCGGCCGGCGGGCGGCAGGGCACGTAGCGCCAGGGTCACCGGACCACCGAGCACCAACAGCACCGGGATCATCATCGACATCGACATGTGCGCGATCATGTGCACGCTGAACATCGCAGGCGAGTACCGACCGAGGCCCGACGAGGTGGTGAACAGCAGCAGCGCGCAGCCCAGTATCCAGGCGACGGTGCGGCCCACCGGCCAGTGGTCACCGCGTCGTCGCAAACGCACCACGCCCCGCAGGTACACCACCGCCAGGACGATCGCCAGGGTGCCGAACAGCAGGTCGAATCGCCAGTCGAACGCGATGCGCGCAAGCGTCGGCGGCCCGTCGATGCGGTAGCCGATCTGGTTCTCCACCGCGCTGATGTCGGCGATCTCCCCGGCCGGGGGCGGAGTGCGCGACAACCCCACCGCCAGTCCGAAAGTGATCGCGAAGACCATGACCTCGACGAGCCCGAACCGGACGAACAGAGATCGCTCGGCAGGCTCCTCGGCCAGTCGGGCAATCGTCGCCCGCCGGTGCCACGCGCCGAGTACCCCCAGGACCACCAACGCAGACACCTTGGCCAGCACCAGCGCGCCGTAGACGTCGGTGAACAGATCCGCAGGTGACATCCGCACCAGTGCGTTGATCACGCCGCTGACTCCGACGACGAGGATCGCCCAGAAAGCGACGCGAGAGAACCGCGCGACCGCCAGCACACGCCACCGGCCACCGGCGAAGGCGTAGAGCAGCACGGCGAAGAGTCCGCCCATCCACACCGTCGCGCCGACGATGTGCAGGATCAGGCTGTTGGTGGCGAGGTCGTGATTGCCGCCGGTCGAGGAATGGCCTGCCAGCGCGATCGGCATCAGGCTCATCACTGCGATGCCGAGTACCGCGACGGTCCAGCCCCACCGCAGCACGACGCGGGCGGTCGCGGCGGCGACCAGGGCGAAGACAGCCGTCCACAGCCAGGTACGCGCGTCGGCGACCTGCGAGTACGCGGTGATGAGGTTGGCCGGCCGCATCGTCTCCGAAAGGGGCTGCCCGCTCACGTTGGAGATGGAGAGCGGGATCATCAGCACCGCACAGATGGCCCACGCCAGCGACGCGGACGCGGCGATCCGGATGGCCCGGTACCCGCCGACGTCGAGCACCCCATCGGCCTGGGGTGGCACGAAGAACGCGGCGAACAGCGCGGACCCGACCGCGACCGCGGCCGCTACCTCCCCGACCGCGGTGACCGCCGCAACGCCGTAGGTGGTGATCCACCCAGGATCGGGGACCCCGGCCAGTTCGACCGCCGATGCCGCCGACAGCGCCGTCACCACGATCGCCACGAGACCGGCCAACCATCCCGACGCCCAGGCGAGCCCCGCGACGATGCCGCGCTGCTCACGCATCGAGTCCCGGCCGGACGTGGCCGGAACTGTCGGCGTTGCGCTGGTCATGAGACAACTGTAGGACGGGCTATACTCGCCCACGCTGCCGCCTCAGGGCGGCATCAGCCTCCGTAGCTCAGGTGGATAGAGCAAGGGCCTTCTAATCCCTAGGTCGCAGGTTCGAATCCTGCCGGGGGCACTGTGACATTCCTGCCGACCTCCGGTCGGTGTGCGCCCACTGCGTGGTTGAATGAGATTCACGCGGGCGCACCGTGACATTCCTGCCGACCTCCGGTCGGTGTGGACATCTGCGCTTCCGGGACCAAGGTCCCGTTGTCCCGCGGAAACCGCGCGCGGCCACCGCCCGACTCGTAACATCCCTCACATGGACTACATGTGGGTGATGCCGGCCGTGGCGTTCGTCTCGTGCGTGATCATCGGGATCGGGTTCGTGATCGGGATACCGGGCAGCAAGGACTGACCGACCGTCCTCGGTGGAGCACGCCCGCATCAGGTGGTGACCGTCCCCCGCCACCGGCCGATCAGCGCCATCGAGTGGTAGATGGCCAGCGCGGCGCCGGCCCCCAGGGCGATGCCGCCGAAGTTCAGGTCACCGATCTCCCAGGTGAAGTCGGCGATGCCGATCACCAGTGGGATGGCCGCGGTGAACTGGTTGATCGGCCGTCCGAAGTCCACTCGGTTGGTGACCCAGATATGCACGCCCAGGATGCCGACCAGGCCATAGAGCGCGGTCGTCACGCCACCGAGCACACCCGGCGGGACCGCGGCGATCACCGCGCCGACCTTGGGCGACAGTCCCAGCAGGATCGCGGCCGCGCCGGCCACCCAGTAGGCGGCGGTCGAATACACCTTGGTGGCCGCCATGACCCCGATGTTCTCGGCGTAGGTGGTGGTCGCCGACCCGCCGCCGCTACCGGCCAGCACGGTGGCCAGGCCGTCGGCGGCCAACGCCCGCCCGATCCTGCGGTCATAGTTGATGCCGGTCATCGTCGACACCGACTTCACGTGGCCGATGTTCTCCACCACCAGCACCAGCACCACCGGCAGGAACATCGGGATCACCGACAGGTGGAAACTCGGCGCCTGGAACTCCGGCAGGCCGACCCACGCCGCGTCACTGATCCCGGTGGTGTCGACCTTGTCGAAGATCAGCGAGATCACATAGCCGAGGATGACGCTCAGAAAGATGGCCAGTCGGCCCAGCATGCCTCGGAACAGCACCACCGACGCGACCAGTAACACCAGGACCACGGTGGCGATGACCGGATCCTGCTCGTAGTTGGCCTTCGCGGTGGGTGCGAGGTTCAGCCCGATGAGGGCGACGATCGTGCCGGTCACCACCGGCGGCATCAGCACCTCGATCCAGCCGATGCCCGCGAAATGCGCGATCGCGCCGATCATCAGCAGTAGCGCGCCCACCACCACGATGCCGCCGAGCGCGGCGGATTGCCCGTTGGACGCGGTTGCCGCGAGCACCGGCGCGATGATGGCGAAACTCGACCCGAGGTAACTCGGCAGCCTGTTGCGGGTGATGAGCAGGAACAGCAACGTGCCGATCCCGGAGAACAACAGCGTCGTCGACGGTGGGAAGCCGGTGAGTACCGGCACCAGGAACGTCGCGCCGAACATTGCGACCACGTGCTGCAGGCCGATTCCCACGGTCTTCGACCAGCCAAGCCGTTCGTCCGGGGCGATCACCCCACCGCCCTCGACCCGCCGCCAGGACAGGAAACCCCTCGGTCGCGTGTGCGGTGTCGCCATGGGACTCAGTGTGGCGCATGGTAGGTCGGCCTGCCGCCCAACGCGCGAGGTGACCACGTGCCCGATCCCCGACTGTCCAGTCGTAGGAGAACGTGTCGCCGCACGTCATCTCCGACGCGGTTGCGATCGCAGTCCTGATGACCGCGGCCGCCGCACTCGTCGGCGCGCGCTGGTCCTCGAGGTGATCAGGGTGGCGGCGATCGCCTGGCTCGGCGTGGCGGCGCTGACCTGAGGCCCGACCCAACTAGTGGCGAGTCCGCGCACAGCGTTCTCCCAGTTCCGCGGAAGCCGGCCCGAAGGATGCCCGCCTAGGTTTTCTTCGGGCCGGCAAGTGCCGTCGGCGGAGTACCACGGGAGGGCCGCACTCAAGATGACCGCGCGCGACGCATTTCGCCGATTCTCGCCCGCGTTGGCCTCCGAGGGCCCCCGGTTCGCCCTCGCCGCCGCGCTGCTGCTGATCGCAACAGGTTGCGAAATCGTCGGCATCTTCGTGTTGTCGGATGTGATCGACGGTGCACTCACCGCGACCAGCCTGACGCAGTTCGGCGCGCTGGCCGTCCTCTGGTTACTGGTGACTGCCGTGGCCACCGCGGCCGACTATTACGGCCAGGTGGCTGCGATCGGGATCTCCGAGCGCGTGGTGTTACGCCTGCGCGACAACCTGTTCGCCCACATCCAACGCCTCAATCCCGTCGTCCACCGCCGGTTCGGTGTCGGGGACCTCGTCACGCGGCACACCGGGGATCTGGAGGCCGTCGAGTATCTGGTGGGTTCCGGACTGATGCAGTTCGTCATCGCCGCGGTGAACACCGCCGGCCTGGTCGTCGCCGCATTCATCATGAGTTGGCAGGTCGCGTTGGTGGCGCTGGCCGCGGTGCCCGTCCTGTGGGCACTGTCGGCGCTCTACTCGCGTCGCCAGACGCTGGTCACCCGCGACGAACGCATCGCCAATGCCGACATCGCGCTGGCCGTCTCGACCGCGATCACCGGCCACGAGACGGCCGTCGCCTACAACCAACAGGACCGCGAGCATGCCCGTCTGCACCGTCACGGTGTCACCTGGCTCGGCACCCGCTTGACCCAGACCCGGATCGAAGCCGGATTCGGTGCGGTGATGGGCTTCGGACAGGTGGTGGTGACGCTGGCCATCGCCGTCGCCGGGGTGTGGCAGGTCCGCCAAGGTGCGCTCAGCGTGGGAGCGCTACTGGCCTTGACCGGCTACCTCGGCATGCTCTATCCCAAGATGCAGGAACTCGCCGAGGTCCGGCTCGCGCTCGCGTCGGCGACGGTGAGCGCCGAACGCATCTGCGAACTGCTCGATCTGGAACCGACCGACGCAGACCAGCCCGACGCGGTCGCCCATCGGGGAGCCGATCACCGGATCTCCATGCGCGCGGTGACTCTGCGGCGTGCGGGTGTGACGGTCCTCGATCGGGTGTCGCTGGATCTGAACCCCGGAGCTATCACCGCGCTGGTCGGGGCCAGTGGCGCCGGGAAATCCACCCTCGCGTCGCTGCTCTGCCGGTTCGAGCGACCCGATGAGGGCACCATCACCCTGGGAGACCGGTCGCTGTCGGAGCTCACCGGCCGCTCGATTCGCGAACACATCACCCTGCTCCCCCAGCAACCCGTCATCAAGACCGGCACGGTCGCCGACAACATCGCCTACGGATGCCCGGACGCCGACCGCGCATCGATCATCGCCGCCGCGATCGCGGCCGACGCCGACTCGTTCATCAGCGCCTTGCCCGCCGGGTACGACTCCCCACTCGCCGAGGACGGATTGACCCTCTCCGGCGGACAACGTCAACGCATCGCGATGGCGCGCGCCTTCCTGCGCAACACACCGATCCTCATCCTCGACGAACCGACATCCGGCCTCGATGATGCAACGACCCAACGCATCCTCGAGCCGCTGCAGCGGTTGGCTGCCGGTCGGTCCACCCTCCTCATCACCCACGACGGCCGCGTCACCGAGATCGCCGACGAGGTGCTGGAACTGCACGAAGGCAGAATTCGGCCACATATGAACTTTGTTGCATAGTGCGTAGGTGCAGTGCTAGGTTCACATCGTGGCGCTCGAGCATGCGATCCTGGTGTCGCTGGCCGAACGGCCCGGAACGGGCTACGAGATCGGCCAGCAGTTCGACCGATCCATCGGCTACTTCTGGTCGGCTACCCATCAGCAGATCTACCGCACCCTGAAGAAACTGCACGCTGACGGCCTGGTGAGTTTCGAGTCGATTCCCCAGGACGGTCGACCCGACAAGAAGGTCTACACCGTCTCCGACTCGGGCCGGAAAGTGCTGGCGGAATGGGCGATGAGTCCGACGCCGCTGCAGCCGCTGCGCAACGACCTCGGAGTCAAGTTGCGCGCCGCCGAATTCGGCGATCTGGCCACCATCATCGGCGAGCTCAAGGCGCATCGCGACGAACATCTCGCCCAACTGACCCTGTTCAACGGCTTCGAGGCCGCGTACTACCCCGCTCCCGACACCCTGACCGGCCGCAAACTCCATCAGTACCTGGTGCTGCGCGGCGGAATTCGATCCGAGCAGGGCTTCGTCGACTGGTGCGACGAGGTCATCGACGCCCTCGAACGCGAACTGTCCACCTGACCCACGATCACCTTCCCGCAACGACCCCGACACGAGAGGCAACGCCATGTCAGCCCACACGGCCGAGCGAAATCAACAGTTCCCCAACCTGTTCGAACCATTGCAGATCGGCGGGATGACCATCCCGAACCGCCTCATCATGGGTTCGATGCACACCGGTCTCGAGGATCGGGTGTGGGACATCGACAAACTCGCCGCGTATTTCGCCGAGCGCGCCAAGGGCGGTGCTGGGCTCATCATCACCGGCGGATTCGCCACCAGCCGTACCGGTGTGCTGTCCATCGCGGGCGGCAAGATGACCAACGTCCTGGAGGTCAAGCGACATCAGCGGGTCACCAAGGCCGTGCACGACGAGGGCGGCAAGATCGCAATGCAGCTCATCCACGCCGGTCGCTACGGCTACAACCCGTTCAAGGTCGCCGCCGGCTCCGAGCCGTCACCGATCCATCCGTTCAAACACCTCAAGATGAACGAGCCGATCATCCGGCACGTCATCCGCAGCTTCGGACGGTCGGCGAAGCTGGCCCGGCAGGCGGGCTACGACGCGGTCGAGATCATGGGCGGCGAAGGCTACCTGATCAATCAGTTCCTCTGCCCGCACACCAACGATCGAACCGACAAGTGGGGTGGCTCAACGGAGAACCGGCAGCGGTTCCTCGTCGAGGTCATCAAGGAGATGCGCCGCCAGGTGCCGCGTGATTTCCCGATCATCCTGCGCCAGTCCATCGCCGACCTCATCCGCAACGGCCAGACGTGGGACGAAATCGCGCTCATGGCCCGTAAGGCCGAGGAGCACGGGGTGGATGCCATCAACACCGACATCGGCTGGCACGAGGCGCAAGTGCCCACCATCGTCACCTCGGTGCCCCGCGGCGCATTCGTGAAATTCACCGAGCGTCTGCGCGACCAGGTGTCCATCCCGCTGATCGCCGCCAACCGCATCAACACCGCCGAACTCGCCGAGGAGATCCTCGAACGTGGGCGCGTCGACGCCGTACAGATGGCCCGACCGTTCCTCGCCGATCCCGAGATCGCCAACAAGGCCCGTGAGGGTCGGGCCGACGAGATCAACACCTGCATCGGCTGCAACCAGGCCTGCCTCGACCACGCCTTCGTCGGCAAGCACGTCTCCTGCCTGGTCAATCCGCAGGCGGGCCGCGAGACGACGCTGCTACTCGGACCGACGCGCCGCGCCAAGCGGGTCGCGGTCATCGGCGCCGGACCGGCAGGGTTGTCGGCCGCGGTCGCATCGGCCAAACGCGGCCACAAGGTGGACCTTTACGAGGGTGGCTCCAGCATCGGTGGGCAGTTCTCCATTGCCTCCCGCATCCCAGGCAAGGAAGAGTTCAGTGAGACGATCCGCTACTACACCCGTCAGCTGGAGATCAACGGTGTGAACGTGGTGCTGAACAAGCGCGTCACCGCCGACGAGATCATCGAGGGCGGATACGACGACGTCATCGTGGCAACCGGTGTCACCCCGCGCATTCCGAGCATCCCGGGCGTGGACCACCCGATGGTGATGTCGTATGCCGACGCCGTCCTCGGCCGTCGCGAGATCGGCAAGCGTGTCGCGGTGATCGGTGCCGGCGGAATCGGCTTCGACGTCAGCGAGTTCCTCGTCACCGACGAATCCCCATCGTTGAACCTGAAGGAGTGGGAGCAGGAATGGGGCGTCACCGAGGACGGCGACAAGCCCGGGTTCGTCACCAAACCCCGTCCGCTGCCGGCGATCCGTCAGGTCTACCTGGTGCAGCGCAAGCCCGGTAAGCAGGGTAACACACTGGGCAAGACCAGCGGCTGGGTGCACCGCGCGACGGTGAAGATGAAGGGCGTGGAACAGATCTCGGGCGCCACCTACGACAAGATCGACGACCAGGGGCTGCACCTGAGCTTCCACGACGACGAGGGCAAGGTCACCGAGACCCGCATCCTCGAAGTCGACAACGTGGTCGTGTGTGCCGGTCAGGAATCGGTGCGCGAACTCGTCGATCCGCTGACCGTCGCCGGGGTTACCACGCACGTCATCGGTGGCGCCGACCTGGCCGCCGAGCTCGACGCCAAGCGGGCCATCCGGCAGGGCACCGAGGTGGCCGCCGGCATCGCCTGACCAAGGCGGAGGGGGTCTCGATGTCGGCGAGCGCAGCGGGTGTATCCCCGCCGATCGAGTAACCGCGCGAGCGCAGCGGGTGTATCCACCGCCGATCGAGTAACCGCGCGAGCGCAGCGAGCCGGTGTATCGAGATCCCCCCGACCGCCCGACTAGGATCTTCAGACATGGGTGTCCCGTCGCCGACCGAGTCCGCCCGCGCCGTTGTCACCGGCGCCTCATCCGGCATCGGGATGGCACTGGCGCGGGCACTGGCCTCGCGCGGGCATTCGCTCGTCTTGGTCGCTCGTCGCGGTGACATCCTCGAGGGCCTCGCCGCCGAGCTCCGTGACAGCCACGACATCGCGGTCGAAGTGCGCCCGGTCGACCTCTCGGATTCACCTGCGGTCGAGGTGCTCTGTGCCGAACTCGCCGGACGCGAGATCTCCATCCTGTGCAACAACGCCGGGATCGCCACCTTCGGACCGGTCAGTGACCTCGACCCGGAGTACGAACGCGCGCAGGTCCGGCTGAACGTCAACGCCGTCCACGATCTGACCTTGGCCGTACTCCCGCACATGGTGCACCGTGGCTCCGGCGGAATCCTCATGGTGGGCTCGGCCGCGGGGAACATGCCGATCCCCAACAACGCCACGTATGCGGCCACGAAGGCGTTCGTGAACACCTTCAGCGAGTCGCTGCGCGGCGAGGTGTCCGCTCAAGGCGTCCACGTCACCCTGCTCGCGCCGGGGCCGGTGCGCACAGCGACGCCGGCACCCGAAAACCAGTCCATCGTGGACAAGATGGTCCCCGACTTCCTGTGGCACTCCAGTGACAAGGTCGCCGAGATGAGCCTGGATGCGCTGGAACACAACAAGATGCGGGTGGTTCCGGGCACTCTGTCGAAAGCGATGTCGGTCGCCGGTGGATACAGCCCACGCGCAGTGGTCGCGCCGATCGTCGGCACGTTCTATCGGAAACTCGGCGACGACGGCTGAGTCATCCACGGTCTGTTGTGGGGTTTGACCTGCGTCGACGAAAGTTGTCGGTGGGTGCGGTTAGTTTGGTGTCATGAATTCGAGCGCGCCGGCGTTGGCCCAGATGGCCGATGATGAGCAGCACTGCGCCACCGAGTTGGTCGAGGTGCTCCATCATTGCAATGCGGTGCGCGCGGCCGCCGATTATCGGATGTTGCAGGCGGTCAGCCTGATTCACGAGGAACGTGAACAGGACCATCTGGTGCGGTTGGCTGCGGCGTTGGGTGAGCAGTCGACGTCGCTGGCCACTCTGGAACGTCTCGCCAGGCGTGCGGCGGCCGGGGAGGATCCACGCGCCCAGTACGGACCGACCGGGTTGGAGATGGCGATCGCCGAGGTCGGTGCCGCGTTGACGGTGCCACCGGCGCGGGCGCGAGAGTTGATCGAGGCCGGCAGCGTGTTACGTCATCAGTTGCCGTTCACCGGCGCCACCCTTGTCGCCGGCCGTATCGACCTACCGCGGTTTCTGGTGGTGGTACGCCGCACCGTGCTGGTCGATCCCGCAAAGTTCACTGTGCTCGATACCGAGATCGCCGCGGCCATCGAGTCGCGCGAGCCGATGTCGATGACCCGGTTCACCACGATGATCGACAAGATCATCACGAAGATCGATCCGACCGCGGTGCGCCGTCGGCGCGAACAGGTCGACACCGACCGCAACATCAGTGTGCGCCCCGACCGCCACACCCCGGGCCAGTCCCGGATCGGGGGTGTGTTGCCCGCCGAGCAGGCCGCGGCCATCGACGCCCGACTCCACGCGATGGCCGCGGCGGTGCATCCCGACGATCCACGCACCGCCGCCCAACGCCGCGCCGATGCGTTGGTCGCCTTGGCCGCCGGCGCCGACCGCCTGGACTGCCGATGTGAGGTCTGCACCACCGACGCCGACGCCGATGACAGCGCCGCCGGCGAGGGGCTCGACGCTCCCGACGAGACACCCGACAGTGACGCGATCGCAGTCGAGGACGAGGCGACGGCACCCGACCCCGCGGCGGCCGGTGAACCCGAGGTCCGCGACGGGCAGGGCGACACTTCGGCCGCACCGGTCGACGCTGACGCCGCCACGACGGATTGTGCGCCGCGTCCGACGTTTCACATCGTGGTCAATCTGAGCACCCTGCTGGGTCACGATGATGATCCGGCCTTCCTCGACGGGCACGGAGTCATCGATGCCGACACCGCCCGCGCATTGTTGGCCGAGGCCAAACGCTGCTACGTCACACCCGACACCACCAACCTCGCACAAACCGACCGCTACGCGCCGTCGAAAAAACTCGCCGACCTCATCCGGGCCGGCGAGCTGTGTTGCAGCTTTCCCGGCTGCAACAACCGCGCCTATCACGCCGATGTCGACCATTCGGTCCCACACGCCGAGGGTGGCGCCACCGATGCACGAAACCTTAAGCCGCTGTGCCGTTTTCACCACCGCATCAAAACCTTCGCCACCGGGTGGCGCGACTACCAAGACCCACTGGGCACGGTGTTCTTCCAATCACCGACCGGCCACACCTACCTGGGCAACGCGTTCACCGGCCGCGACCTGTTCACCTCGCTCACCCGCAGCACCCGACCACCCGATGACCCCGCCCGACAACGCATCGACACCCTCCGCGAGCAACGCTCGAAATCGGTCAAACGCGCCGACACCCGCGCCATGGAACGCTGGAACACACAGAACCCACCACCGTACTGAGTGGTGCAGGGATCTCGATACGCCCTCGGCTAGCGCCTCGGGCTACTCGATCAGCAGCCGGTGAACCCTCCACCGACACATCGGGCCACTCGATCAGCAGTCCGGTGAACCCTCCACCGACACATCGGGCCACTCGATCAGCAGCCGGTGAACCCTGCGCCGGCACGCCGGGCCACTCGACCAGCAGTCCGGTGAACCCTCCACCGGCACATCGGGCCACTCGATCAGCAGTCCGGTGAACCCCGCACCAGCACGCCGGACCACTCGACCAGCAGTCCGGTGAACCCCGCACCAGCACGCCGGGCCACTCGACCAGCAGTCCGGTGAACCCCGCGCCAGCACGCCGGGCCACTCGATCAGCAGTCGGGTCGATCCTCAGCCGGAACATCGGGCCGGGAATCGTCGGCACCGGTGACGCGATACCGTACGCGCGACGGCGGCTAAGGTTGACCGCGTGCAGGACAAACTGGTGTGGATCGACTGCGAGATGACAGGTCTGCGGGTCGAGTCCGACAAATTGATCGAGATCGCCGCGCTGGTCACCGACAGCGAACTCAATGTGCTCGGCGAAGGCGTGGACATCGTGATCCACGCATCCGACGAGGACCTCGCGGCGATGCCGGATGTGGTCACCAAAATGCATGCGGCCTCCGGGCTCACCGAGGAGGTACGCGCGTCGACCACCACCCTCGCCGAGGCCGAGAAGCAGGTGCTCGACTACATCCGCACCCAGGTGAGCACCGCTGGCGCGGTCCCGCTGGCCGGTAACTCCATCGCCACCGACCGGGGATTCATCGCCCGTGACATGCCTGAACTCGACGCTTACCTCCACTACCGGATGGTCGACGTGAGCTCGATCAAGGAGCTGTGCCGTCGCTGGTACCCCAAGATCTACTTCGGCCAGCCGGAGAAGGGCCTGGCCCATCGCGCACTCGCCGATATCCGTGAGTCGATCCGCGAACTGAAGTACTACCGTGCCGCCGCGTTCGTGGCGGCTCCCGGACCGGAGGCCGACGAGCTCGCGACGATCGTGAAGGACCTCGGACCTGCGTGAACACGCGCGAGGCGGGACCGATTGGAGTTCGGCCGCCTCGACCCGCTAGAGTAAGTCCCTGGCTCTGGGGCCCGGTGAGAAATCCTGGGTGACGGACGCCGATGGTGGATGTAGTTCAGTTGGTAGAGCACCAGGTTGTGATCCTGGCTGTCGCGGGTTCGAGTCCCGTCATCCACCCCGACATGATGACCCCCGGGTCCGCATCGAGCGGACCGGGGGCCATCGTCGTCAGTGGACCAGGAGTTGTCGCGGCTCAGACTCCGGCCTGCGCCATCCGCGTGCTCGGACGGATGTAGTTGTACCAGGTCACCCCCAGCAGCGCGATGAAGAAGAAGACGTAAAACCACAGCGCGGGTTCGATGTTGCCGAATGCGCTCTTGGACCACGCGTAGGCCAGCGGCACGATGAAACCGCCGAACGCACCGACCGACGAGATGATGCCCAGGGCACCGGCCGCCTGGCGCCGCATGTTCGTCATGATCTCGGGCGTCCCGCCGGCATCCTCACCCTTGACGCGGAAGATCTTGGAGATCATCCGGTAGGTGGAGCCGTTGCCGATGCCGGTCGCGACGAACAGCAGCATGAAAGCGGCGAAGAACACCGGCAGGTTCTCGGCCTTGACCGACCACAGAGCGATGGCCGCACCCACTGCCAGTGCGACGAAGCTGAACGCGGTGATTCGGGCGCCGCCGATCACGTCGGAGAGCTTGCCACCCAGCGGCCGGGCGATCGATCCGATGCCGGCCCCGAGGAACGCCCAGGTGAGCGCGATGTCGCCGCGGTCGAACACTGCCTTCAGCAAGCTCGGGAAGGCCGCCGAGTAGCCGATGAACGACCCGAACGTACCGATGTAGAGCAGTGACATCACCCAGGTCTCCTGGTGGCGCAGCGACTCCCACACCGGCTTCACATCTGCCTTCGCCTCCGACAGGTTGTTCATGAACAAGAACGCGAGCACTGCGGCGGCCACGGCCAATGGTGCATAGAACAGGCCGGCATAGGACAGGGTGACCCCGCCGCCGATGACCACGATGGTCGGGATGATCTTCTGCGCAACTGCCACACCGATGTTTCCGCCGGCCGCGTTCAGTCCGAGGGCCCAGCCCTTCTCCTTCTCCGGGTAGAAGAAGGAGATGTTGGCCATCGAGGAGGCGAAGTTGCCGCCGCCGAAACCTGCGGTCGCCGCGATCACCAGCAGCAGAGCGAACGGGATGTCAGGATTGGACACCGCCCAAGCGAGTCCGATACACGGGATCAGCAGCAACAACGCCGAGATCACGGTCCAGTTCCGGCCGCCGAACACCGGCACGGCAAAGGTATACGGAAGCCGCAGAAAAGCACCGACGCCACTGGGCACGGCGACCAGCCACAGTGCTTGGGTGGTCGAGAGTGCGAATCCGGATGCGGCCGCGGTGCCATCGGAGTTGGCGGTCATCTGCACCACGACGATGCTCCACAGCAACCACACCGAGAATCCGATGTGCTCGGCGAAGATCGAGAAGCAGAGGTTCTTGAAGGCGACCCTCTTGCCGATCCTGTTCCAGAACGTCGGATCGTCGGGCTGCCAGTGGCGGATCCAATGACCTTGCTGATCGAGCAATACCTCGTCGGAGGTGCGCGAAGATTCCAGGGTTGAAGTCATCTCAAGGTACTTTCGTCGGTGAGAAGTGGCGACAGTGAACTGGGCGACGCTGCCCGAGAAGTACGCGATGAAGGTATGAACGGTTCGTTACCAGGTATGCATCATCCGGTTACACGACCATCAAGGTGCCCGCACACCCCCGCGCACCGCGTGTGAGGTGCCGCCCCTCACCTCGACGTGAGATCAGAACTGTTGTGATGCAACATTTTTCGACGACTCCCAGCCCCTCAACGCACCCCGGGGCAACCCGCCGCTGCACCGGCACGAAACGTTCACGTTCATGCCGTACCATCGCCGCCATGCTCGAGGACCTGAACAAGGCAGCGAAGAAGGCCGGACTGCACGTCGCACACGCCAAGAAGGACGGACTGTACTCCATCCGAAAGACCAAAAACGCCAAGCTGATCGCCAAGAACGTCGACGCGGATCAGGCTGCATCGATTATTGCCGACCACGCCTGACACACCCGGACCTCATCCGGACGCTCTCCGAGATCCACCCTCCCGACCCGGCCGTCGCGTCACCACGACACCCGCCGCGGCCCCGGGAGGGTGGATCTTTCGTTGCCCTGCCTCCGACAGGGCGCATGCGCTGGCGATCGGGTACCAGCCAGAAGGTGCGACGAGCGCCACACCGACCTGTTACCATGCCGTTACTTCAGGTCAAATGACCTAAACATTGCGTCGATAGCGTTGCTCGCACACCCAGGACCAGCGGGTCCACGGCACGGAAGGTCGCCATGAGCCAGGACATCTCACGTCGGCGTTTACTCGGTACAACACTGGCCGCGGCGGGGGCCGCAGTAGGTGCGTCCGCGCTGGGCGGGATCGGCCGTGCACGCGCCCTACCCGGCGACACCGTCGACGCCATCGTCGTCGGCGGTGGGCTCTCCGGGTTGGCCGCCGCCAAGTCCCTCGTCGCCGCGGGCGCCTCGGTGGTGGTACTCGAAGCTCGGGAGCGGGCCGGCGGCCGCGTCCACAACATCTCCTCACCGAAACTCGGGGCCACCCTGGATGCCGGGGCCGAGTTCATCGGACCGACGCAGAATCACATCGCCGCCCTTGCCCGCGAGTACGACGTGCGCACCATCCCCACCTACAACCAAGGCGACAGCATCTTCTGGAACAGCGGTCAGAGTTCACGCATGCCGGCCGCTTTGCCGCTGCCGCTGCAAGCCGAGACGCTGCAGGCGGGGGCTGGTCTCGCCAGGGCCCAGGCCGACGCGTTGGCCGGTTTCCCGGTCGGCGAGCCGTGGAAGCATCCCAATGCGCGCTACCTCGACTCGTTGACCTGGGAGCAGTACAGCCACCAGATCGCGACGACATCGACCGCCCGGGCGCTGATGCAGGTGGCCATGTCTGCGCCGCTGTCGGTCCGCCCGGACGAGGTCTCGGCTCTGTACTTCCTGAACTACATCGCCGCGTCCGGCGACGAGAACAACCCCGGCACCCTCATCCGCTTGTTGAGCACCGACGACGGCGCCCAGGAGAGCCTCTTCGAAGGGGGCGCCGCACTCATCCCACTGCGGATGGCGCGGGCCCTCGGCGACCGGATGGTCTACAACGCCCCGGTGCGGTCCATCGACTTCACCAGCGAGATCGCGACGGTGACCAGCACCGCCGGAACCTTCCGCGCGCGCAAGGTGATCGTCGCGATGTCGCCGGCCATCAGCGATCAGATCAGGTACTCTCCCGGACTCCCGGCCGCCCGGGTCGGCATCACCAGGGGCTATCACATGGGCGCGGTCAGCAAGTTCGCGGCGCTGTACCGCCGTCCTTTCTGGCGCGACAAGGGCCTGTCCGGCCAGGTATACGGCAACGGTCGACCCATCGATGTCACCTTCGAAAGCTACGCCGAGGATCGACACATCCTGATGGGGTTCATCTCCGCGGACGCCATGCGACGGCTGGACCGGGCACCGGAATCCCAGATCGTCCGCGAGTGCATCGGCAACTTCGTCGACTACTTCGGCCCC
The DNA here is from genome assembly GCF_036233855.1 of Gordonia sp. Z-3. Lineage (NCBI taxonomy): Bacteria > Bacillati > Actinomycetota > Actinomycetes > Mycobacteriales > Gordoniaceae > Gordonia > Gordonia sp. Z-3. The sequence goes on along the minus strand of NZ_JAZARS010000013.1, from coordinate 41,806 downwards.
GAAGCACGCGATTTCATCGATCACGGCATCTACAAATGGGACCTCGACCCGTGGGCCCAAGGTGGCCCGGTGGCGGTCTCATCGCCGGGAACCCTGACCACCTACGGTCCCGCACTGCGCGCGCCGGTCGGTCCGGTCCACTGGGCGGGTACCGAGACAGCCGACTACTGGACCGGCTACATGGATGGCGCTGTCCGTTCGGGCAAGCGCGCAGCACAAGAAGTACTCGGCTCGCTGAACTAACCGATCCTCCATCCGGTACAGCAAGGACACATGATGGCTCGAATGCCCGTAGAGAAACGACGAGACCTGTTGCTCGACGCTGCGTTTCGGGTCATCGCACGTAGCGGCGTCGACGGCGCAACCACCCGAGCCATCAGCAGCGAGGCCCAGGTGACACTGTCGACCTTCCACTACGTCTTCGAGTCGCGCGACGATCTCCTCGCCGCACTGGTCGCACGTGGCACCGACAACGAGATCTCGGTGATCGCCGAGGCGTTGTCGGCGGCCGCCGAGGACCTCGTCGACGGATACGACGGCATCCGGCTCATGTTGCGGGAGAGTCTGTTCGGCTACATCGATGGTGTGGTGGCCGACCCCGACCGCGAACAGGCGATGATCTCGCTCAACCAGTACGCGCGCCAGACCAGCGATCTCGCCTGGCTCGGCGCCGACATGTACCGCCGGTACTACGCGGCCATCGCCGAGGGCCTGGCCCGGGCGGCGGCGCAGGCGCACGTCGAGTGGGACAGACCCGTCGTCGACCTCGCTCCCCTGGTGGTGGCGGCCACCGACGGGATCACGCTGGCCTACCTCAACACCCGGGACAGATCGATCTGCGATCGGATCGCCGAGGCGACCGTCACCTTGATGCTCGGACACGTCGTCCGGAGGTGACCGCGGCGTCATCGACCGCGACAGCGTCGTCGCACCACATCACAACCACACAGGGGGCGACATGGAAGTGACCAGGAGATCACTGCTCTTGGGAGCAGCAGCGACCACCGTCGGGGGCGGCGTCGCACTCGTTGCCGGGCAATCGACAGCGAGTGCGACGCCGAGCGGTCAGGCGCCGGCAGGGGGCAATGGTGCCGACGGCTATCTGATCGGCCGGGGTATCGCCGACATGACCGGCGCAATCGCGGGCCAGGGCATGATGGGCTATTCCGACGCCGATCAGGTCGCCGCCGGCCTCCTGCAACGATGCTGGGCGCGTGCCTACATCATCGTCGATCGGGGGACCGGGGAACGCGTCGTGTTCGTCACCAGCGACATCGCCTGCCTGTTCCAGTCGCACCACATGGGTGTGATGCCATTGCTGCACAAGCGTTTCGGCGATCTCTACACCGAGCGCAATGTGAACCTCAACGCCACCCATACGCACGCGTCGTGTGGTGGCACCGCGTGGGATTTCGCGTATTCGCTGGCCGCGTACGGCTTCAAGAAGAACTCTTATGACGCAGAGGTCAACGGTATCGTCACCGCCATCGCCCGCGCCCACGACGACCTCGCGCCCGGAACGATTTCGCTGGGCCGCAGCGAACTGCACGACGCGAGCCGCAACCGTTCTCGGGTTGCCTTCGACCTCAATCCCACTGCCGAGCGCCGGCAGTTTCCCGGCGCGATCGACCCGGCCGTCACCGTGCTACGCCTGAGCCGGGGCGGCACCGACGTCGGCGCCATCACGTGGTTCTCGACGCACGGTACTTCGCTGACCGACCGCAACCGGCTCATCGCCGGAGACAACAAGGGTTACGCGAGCTACCGCTGGGAGAGCACATCGCCGGGATTCGTCGCAGCATTCCCGCAGACCAACAGCGGCGACATGACGCCGAATCTCAACTTGATCAAGATGCATCCGAGCGGGCCGACCGACGACAACAAACGCAACTGCGAGATCGTCGGCGAGCGCCAGTATCTGGCCGGCCGCAGCGCATTCGACTCGGCGCGGCCGATGACCCGTGGCGGTGTCGACTCGATCGTGCGCTACGTCGACATGTCGGCGGTCCGGATCGACGGCATGTACACCCCGGAGGGTAAACCGGCCGCGACGACGCCGGCCATGATGGGCGCGGCCGGCGCGGCCACCAGCACGGAGGACAACTGGCGTTCCCAACTCGGGTTTCTTCAGGAGGGCGCCACGAACCCGGTGGTCGCGGCCTTCGGCGGCGACAAGCATCCGCCAGTGTCGCCGTGGATGCGCGACATGCAGGCGCCCAAGCTGATCGCCTTTCCACTCGGCCTGCTCCCGCCCGCTCCGTGGATCCCGCACGTGGTTCCACTGCAGCTGTTGCGCATCGGCGAACTCGTATTGGTCGCCATTCCGGCCGAGGTGACCATCGTCGCCGGATTGCGGTTGCGCACCGTTGTCGCCGATGCGCTCCGGGTCAGCCTGGACAACGTCCTCATCCAGGGCTATTCGAATGCCTACACGCAATACGTGACGACGCCCGAGGAGTATGACTCCCAGCAGTACGAAGGTGGTGAGACACAGTACGGTCGCTGGACGTTGTCGGCCTATCAGCAGGAATTCCACTCTCTCGCCGCCGCCATGGCGTCGGGCACCCCGCCCGGCCGAGGGCCGGCTCCGCTGGACAAGTCCGGTTTCCAACCCGATCTGCTACCATCACCACCTCCCGACCAGCCCATGGCCGGGCACGCCTACGGCGACGTCCTGGCTGCGCCGGAGCCCCGCTACCGCACGGGTAAAGTGGCCGCCGTCGAGTTCGTCGGCGCGCACCCCAACAACGACTTCCACACCGAGGGCACCTATCTGGAGGTGCAGCGCAGAACCGTAACGGGTTGGGCCACCGTCGCCGACGACAACGACTGGGAGACCACACTGCGCTGGCGGCGGCCGGCCGGCCAGAATGACGCATCGATCGTCCGGATCGAGTGGACGATCCCGGCACGGACCGTCGGCCGCTTCCGCATTCGGTATCGCGGTGACGCTCGCGGCGCCGACGGCAGCACGCGCCCGATCCACGGCGTCTCCCCCGGCTTCGCCGTCGGCTGATCGGCCGCCACCACCCAACGCGATAGGGTCAACAGGATTCACCGGCACGCACCGGGATTCACCTTGCACCGCACGACACTCACGAACAGGGAACGCCACCGCATGAAGATCATGAGACTCGTCGTCCTGACGCTTGCCGGCGTGGTCACAACTTTGCTCACCGTGGCCACCGCTACCGCACACGGCGCGCCGACGTCGCTCGCAGCGAGCCATCACACATTCGCGTCCACCGACGGTACGTCGATCACCTCGGTGCTGACCAACGCCACCTTTGGCCAGCACGACGCCGATGCGCTGACAGTGCTCGACCGGCACGGCAACACCATCGACCGAATCGCTCTGTCGATCCCACTCAACGGGGTCGACGTCCCACTGCGCACAACGGTCAGCGCAGATCGGACCACCGCCACCCTGGCGCCGCAGATCACCCCGGAGATCCGCGCCGCGATCGCGGCAGGCATGCATCCGGCGTCGGCCAAGAAGGATCGCGCCTACCAGAAGATGATCTGGCACATCAACAACGGGTGGAATCGCGGCGGCGGCGTGGCCACCGCAGTCGGCGCGATCGTCGGACTCATCGTGGGATGCCTGGTGCTGGTCGGCTGCATCTGGGGCGCCGGCGTGGGCGCGGCCATAGGAGCTGCCGTCGGGATCAACAACGGGGACCCGCAGGCCGGACAGGCAATCCTGACCTGGATCAATACGCCGTAGTCCCGGTCCCCCGGGAGCATCTCAGGTCCCGCGGAGGCGTGTCACCGCAACGTGGCGCGCATCAGCGAGACGTTGTATTGCGTCCAGGTCGACATGGTGAAGTACAGGTCGCGACCAGTCGACCACGGGTGCAGGAACCCACCGTAGAGCTGGGCATAGCGGGCCGAGTGCACCAGTTCGGCGGGCTCCGACCACAGTCCCTGCGGTGAACGCGCCGTACGCAGCACAATGGCTCCGCGGAATGCGTCGAGGTAGCTCAGTTGCCACCGCTGCGAGGCGGTGTCGTAGCGCGCCGACACCTCTCCGGCGGCGCCGGCGAACAGCGGCGACGCCACGTCCCCGTCCCGGGTCGGCACCCATCGGCCGTCGCGCCAGTATTGGTAGGCCGTCTTGTTGAGCACGTCGTCGGCGCGCACGCGGGCCAGGCCCACCGTGCCGATGCGCGACGTGGGCGTGCCGAACATGTAGACGTAACCGGCGTGCGGAACCATTGACGAGACCTGGAATCTGCTGGTGCCCAACAGATTGTCCCAGCGTGCGTACGGATCCTTGGTCCAGGTGGAACCATCGTCGTCGGAATAGGCCAACCCGCCGTGATTGGTCAGCCACACACCGGGGATCGGTCCCCACGTGCGAACCGACATGTAGCTCATGTACTGCCTGTCGCCGAGGGCGAAACCCGACGTCGGGATGGTGGTGATCTCGTAGCGGTTGACGTGACGGGCGCGCAGCACCTGCGCCGCATGACAGCGACTGTCCTGAACCATGGTGTCGATCGACATCCCGTCGTCGAGCCTGCGGTCGGAACTGAAGCCGAGCACGTTGCTGCGCCAGTCACCACCGTTGGCCCCCGGCGGAGTGAACCCCCGACCGAAGGTGTCGCCGAAGGCGATCGCGATCCGACCCGGCTCGGACTCCCACATGATGCCCAGGTCGGTGCCGTTGACCTGCCACCGCTTGTCGGTGCGGCTGGTCGAGCCCTTACCGGTGAGCGTCGACACGAAGTCGACCTCGGCGACCCGTGGTGCGCTCGGCTTGGCACTCACCGGCGCCGACGCCGTGCCCGGATGCACCACCGGCGGCCGCGGCGGGAGCGGCGCCGGGTCCGGGTTGGGGACCGGCACCGGGATGTCCTGGGGAGCGGGATCGAGGGTGATCTTGGGGAACTCGATGGACAACGCCGGCCCGACGTCGCGCGGCCCGGGCGGGTCGGTGATGTCCGGACACGGGTCGGTGCACGGGTCCTGCGGGGGCAACTCAGACGGTATGCGGGTAGGCGGTTCCGCCGCCGATTCGGGCTCCGGCACCGGCACGATGCGCGGATACGGCAGAGGGATGCCGATCCGGTCTGGGATCAGCTCACGTGGATCGAATGGCGCCGGCGACGGCTTCGGCGGTAGATCTGCCGCGCAGCCCGAGCTGGGTAACCACGGCGGTGTCGGTGATCCGTCGGCGACGGCCGGCGTCGTGCCGAGCATCGCCGCGGCCAGACCCACGCAGACGCCCAGCACACCCACCGAGCGCGCGCACCGCGTCATCAGTCCCTCCTCGACCCCAGGTCAGGAGAGAATGTAACACCCGTCACGTCTGATGGGCGGCACGCGCACCGATCACCTCACAGGGACCGGGCGATGATCTCCTTCATGATCTCGTTGGTGCCCGCATAGATCTTCTGTACCCGGTTGTCGGCCCACATGCGCGCGATGGGATATTCGTTCATGTAGCCGTAGCCGCCGAAGAGCTGCAGGCATTCGTCGGCGACCACCATGGCCCGATCACTGGTCCACCACTTGGCCATCGCCACCGTGGGGATGTCGAGACGTCCGTCGAGGTGCTTGACGATGCAATCATCGACGAACACTCGAGCGATACGCGTCTCGGTGGCCGCCTCGGCGAGTTTGAACTTCGTGTTCTGGAAGCCGAAGATCGGTCGTCCGAATGCGGTGCGGTCCTTGGTGTACTCCAGGGTCTGCGCCACGGCCGCTTCCATCCCGGCGACCGAGGCCACCGCGATGATCAACCGTTCCTGCGGAAGCTGCTGCATCAGCTGGATGAAGCCCTGCCCCTCCTCGGCGCCCAGCAGATTCGAGGTCGGTACGCGGACTCCGTCGAAGAACAGCTCGGAGGTGTCCTGCCCGCGCTGGCCGACCTTGTCGAGGACGCGACCGCGTCGGAACCCCTCGCGTTCGGCTTCGACCAGAATCAACGAGATGCCCTTGGCACCCTCGCCGACGTCGGTCTTCGCGACGACGATGATCAGGTCGGCCTGGCCACCGTTGGTGATGAAGGTCTTCGATCCGTCGATGACATACTCGTCACCTTGCCGGCTCGCCTTGGTCTTGACATTCTGCAGATCCGAACCGGTACCGGGTTCGGTCATCGCGATCGCGCCGACCACCTCGCCGCTGGCCATCTTCGGCAACCAGGTCTGCTTCTGCTCCTCGGACCCGTAGGCGAGCAGGTAGTGCGCGACGATGCCGTTGTGCAGGCTCGCACCCCACGACGAATCAGCGATCCGCGCCTGCTCCTCGATCAGCACCGCTTCATGGGCGAAGGTTCCGCCACCGCCGCCGTATTCCTCCGGGATCGACATGCACAGCAGGCCGAGCTCCCCCGCCTTGTTCCACAGCTCACGGTCCACGTGGTGCTGGTCGATGAACCGCTCGATGTTGGGCTTGATCTCCTTCTCGCAGAAGCTGCGGGACAGATCGCGCAGAGCGGCGAGTTCGTCGGTTTCCCAGGCAGAGCGGTCGGTCATCAGGCATCCTTCACGATCGGCGAGATTGTCATCGCCGATCGTAACAGTGATCGATGGCATAGTTGGCGCGCGGCCGGAGCCCGACCGCTCCGGTTGACCGACTCAGGCGTCGGCGTTGCCCTTCGACCACTCCGACCACGGGATGTTCCAGTCGCCGAGACCGTCGGTCCCGGACAGGGTCCCGCCCCCGGTGTTCTTCACGATGACCGGGTCGCCGCGCAGGGTGTTCTGCATAACCCACAACGCGTCGTCGGGGCTCAGATTCAGACAGCCATGGCTGGTGTTGGTATTGCCCTGCGCCCACACCGACCACGGCGCCGAGTGGAAGAAGATGCCGCTGTAGGACATCCGGGTCGCATAGTCGACCGGCGTGCGATATCCCTCGGCAGCGTTGATCGGGACGCCGTAGGTCGACGAGTCCATGATGATGTGCTCATGCTTGTCCGACACCAGGTAGACCCCGTTGTCGGTCTCGTGCCCCGGCTTGCCCATCGATGTCGGCATCGAGCGGATGACGTTGCCGTCGCGTGCGAACGTCACCTGCTTGGTGTTGTCGTCGGAGGTGATGATCATCGAACGACCGATGGTGAAGTTGGTCTTCACATTCTGTTGACCGAACAGCCCGTCGCCGAGGTCGATGCCGTAGGTGTTGACCGCAACGTCGACCTTGGTGCCGCTCTCCCAATAGTTCTGTGGGCGCCACCGGACTTCGGAGTCGCTGATCCAGTAGAAGGCGCCCTCCACCGGCGGGTTGGTCGTGATCCTGATGGCGTCCTGGGCGGCCTTGCGGTTCGGGATCGGTTCGTCGAACTTGATCGCGACCGGCTGGCCGACGCCGACGGTCTCGCCCGGCGACGGAGTCAGATACGGCAGCGTCAGATTGTTGGGGGCCTGAGTGGTGAACGACACCCGCTTGGTGGTGCGGCCGCCGATGCCTACGGCGTCGGCCTGCAACGTGTAGGTGCGGTTGTATCCCAGGGGCTCGGCACTGGTCCACGTGGTGGCGTCCTCCGACAACACGCCCTTGACCGGCGAGCCGTCCGACTTGTCGATACGAACTCCGGTGATCGAACCCTCGCTGGCCGCGACCGTGATCGGCGCACCCGGCTGGATACCGACCGCTTGGTCGGCCAACGGCCGGTTGGCCAACTCGGTGACGGTCATACCCGGCCGCAGCATGTCGTCAAACAGGTTGGAGCTGCTGACATCAGGCGAGTACGTCGCGTCCTGAGAACACGCGGACACCATGGCGATGACGGCGGCGAGAACGCCGAACAGGGCCAGCGGTGACCGCCGGCCGGTGCGGGTACGACTGATCCGCATGAATCTCCTCCTGGGAACACCTACGAACTCACCGTGCGACGTCGACGACGTAAGGATCTCCCCCTCGAGAGCACGGTCGATGTCAAGTGTACGAGACAATCCTGGGCCGGATTGTCCGAGTCGATCGGGTGTCCGACTCGGAGCCTTCTCGACAGAAAAGACGCCCCGCGCTACGCGGAGCGTCTTGAATGTCTGGTGCGCCATCAGGGACTCGAACCCCGAACCCGCTGATTAAGAGTCAGCTGCTCTGCCAATTGAGCTAATGGCGCTTGCCGGTGCGAGAAGGAACCTTACATGTCGGGGCGACAGAAGTGAAATCGCCTCCTCACAACGCCGGGAACCACAGGCGGATCAGGCGTTACCCTTCTTCCACACCGACCACGGGATGTTCCAATCCCCGAGCCCGTCGTCGCCGGGAAGCGGTGGGCCCACGGTGTTCTTGACCTGAACGATGTCACCGCGCAGCGCGTGATCGAGGAACCACTTCGCGTTGGCCGGGCTCACGTTCAGACACCCGTTGCTCACATCGTCGACCCCCTGATCGCCGAGGGACCACGGTGCCGAGTGCACGTAGATGCCGCTGAAGGAAATCCGGGTGGCGTCATAGACGGTCTCCCGGTACCCCTCGGCCGAGTTGACCGGCACTCCATAGGTCGACGAGTCCATGATCACGCTGGGCTCGCGTTCGGCGACGATGTAGGTGCCGGTGTTGGTGGGGGTGGCGTCTTTGCCCATCGAAGTGGGCATCGTCTTGACCACCTTGCCGTTCACCGACACGGTGATCTGCTCGGTGTCGTCGTCGGCGACCGCGACGAGGCTGCGACCGACCGTGAAATTCGACGTCAGATTGTTGTCCCCGAACACACCGTCCCCGAGATCGATCCCCTTGGCGTCGACGCTGACCTTGACCTTGGTGCCGGGCGCCCAGAAATGCTCGGGCCGCCACCGCACCATGCTGTCGTTGATCCAATAGAACGCGCCCTGCACCGGCGGGTCGGTGGTCACGGTGATCGCGTTCTGCGCGTTGCGTTTGTCGGCTACGGGTGTGTCGAAGTTGATCGCGACGGGTTGTCCGATGCCGACCGTCTCACCGTCGGCGGTCACCGTGGACGCATATGCCAGCGACTCGGCCGACGCGGTGGTGAAGCCGATCTTGCGCGCGCCGACGCCGTCGACACCGCGTGCCGCGGCGTTCAACGTGTAATCCGTCCCGAAGTCCAATGCCCCGGACGAGGTCCACCGGGACCCGTCCGCGGACGTCGATCCCGCGACCGGGCCATCGGGCCCGGCGATCACCACCGACGACAGACTGCCGTCACGAGCGGTCACGGTGATCGGCGCGCCGGGCATCACGCCGACGGCGTTGTCGTTCATCGGGGTGTCGCCCCACCCGGTCACCGAGATGGTCGGTTGTGCCAGCGAATCGAGGCTCTGCGCATCGGTGACGGTATCGGGGTAGCTCGGCGCCAGTGAGCATCCGGCCAGGCTGGCCGCCACCACGACGATTGCCGCCGCGGCGCCGCGGGCGCGGATGGTCCGCGGCGTCTCGCCGCGGGCCGGCGTCACTTCATGATCTTTCGAACCACCAGGACCACCACGACGGCACCGACACCGGCCAACGCATACTTGACCGCCGGCGAGTTCAATGTCGCCACCGCCTTCTCCTTGGCGTCGGCGGCCAGCCGTTGCGGACTCGTGCGCTCGGCCAACGTGTCCAGGGTCTTGGCGAGATCTTCTCGCGCCTGCGCGATCTCCTGCTCGATACGTTCGGTATCCCCGGACACGTGGTTCCTCCCAATGGTCGACGGCACTGCGGTTGCGTTCACCTGTTCACGACGGGCTCGAGTCACGCGGGCCCGAGAGTCTGCGACCCAGGTCGCCGCGCGTCGCACTCGACTTTTCGAGGGTACGGCATGGGCGACGTCGCGCCCGGTGGACGGCGCGACGAACCTCCGTGTCGACCGACACCGATCCGGGCGTTCGCGACAACCCACCCCAGTGACCACAGGTGATCTCCATCGACGATCGACTAGCCTGACCTACATGTCAGCAACCACGCGGCTGTCCGTCGGAGACCCCGCCCCCGCGTTCACCCTTCCCGACGCCCAGGACAACGCGGTGTCTTTGTCCGACTACGCCGGCCGGAAGGTCATCGTCTACTTCTATCCAGCAGCTGCAACTCCCGGCTGCACCAAGCAGGCATGTGATTTTCGCGACAACCTCGCCGAACTCAATGATTCCGGCATCGATGTCGTCGGGATCTCCCCGGACAAACCGGCCAAGCTGGCGAAGTTCGTCGCCGACGAAGGTCTGACGTTCCCGCTGCTGTCGGACCCGGAGAAGAAAGTGCTCACCGAATGGGGGGCATTCGGGGAGAAGAAGATGTACGGCAAGACGGTCACCGGGGTCATCCGATCGACCTTCCTGGTCGACGAGAACGGCACGATCGCCGCCGCCCAGTACAACGTCCGAGCCACCGGCCACGTCGCCAAGCTGCGTCGCGACCTGTCGGTGTGACGGTCGCCCGCAGGACCGACGACGATGTCCGCACCCCTTGCCGAGCCGCTGCTCCCGCGTAAACGCCCCACACAGGAGCGCAGCAAGAAGAAGTTCTCTGCGATGCTGTCCGCGGCACGCGATCTGCTCATCGAGGTGGGCTTCGAGTCGCTGACGTGCGAGGAGATCGCGTCGCGGGCCGAGGTGCCGATCGGGACGCTGTATCAGTACTTCGCCAACAAGTACGTCATCGTGTGTGAGCTCGATCGACAGGACACCGTCGGCGTCCAAGACGAACTCGCCGCCTTCTCCACCGAGATCCCGTCACTGGAGTGGCCCCACCTCCTCGAGAGGTTCCTGGACCATCTCGCTGCACTCTGGCGCGACGATCCCTCGCGGCGGGCGGTGTGGCTGGCGGTCCAGTCCACGCCGTCCACCCGCGCAACAGCGTCGGAGAACGAACGCGCACTCGCCGATCAGGTCGCCCGCATCCTCGCCCCGCTCACCCCGACCCAGCGCAACCGGCGCGAGATGATGTCGCAGGTGCTCGTACACACGGCGTACTCGGTGCTCAGTTTCTCCGTCCAGGATGGTCACGACCACGACGAGACGGTCGCCGAACTCAAGCGCATGCTGGCCGGCTACCTGCTTCTCGAGGAGACCACAGCGGAGGAGTGAGGTCGGCTGGTTCGCGCGGGTCCACCCAGTTCGCGCGCCCGGCAACTTCTCGCGCGTGAAATTGCGCGCGCGGTTGATCAGCAGGCGCGCGACAAGAATTCGATGGCACCGCGGCGGTCGGTCGTGCGTCCAATGGGTATGACCACCTATCCCACCGATGAGCACGGCCTCATCTTTCGTTCCACAGCCCTCGCCGCCGGATACACCGACAACGAACTGACCCGAGCGCGTCGACGCGGCGACCTGGTATCCGTCGGTTCGGGTACCTCGGTGACACCTGCCGAACGTACACCCGAGCAGTTGCATCGGCTGTCGGCGATCGCTGCGAGTAAGCAGGCGACCAAGCCGATCACGCTCAGTCATCAGAGCGCAGCGACACTGCACCAGCTGGCGATGCTCAAACCCAACTTCCGGCGCGTCCACACCACGACCGGCAGAAGTCATGGCGCGCATCGCAGCTCGACCCGGCACGAACACACCGGAACGTTGACCGAGTCCGAGGTCGTCGTTGTGGACGGCTTCCGGGTGACGTCGCTGGAACGCACCGCGGTAGATGTCGCGTGTACGACGCCGCACGGGTTCGCTGGTGCGCTGAGCGTGTTCGACTCAGCGCTGCGAGCAGGCGCCGATAGTGAGGTGATGCGCGCGATGCTCCGGCGTCGCCGGCATGGCGTAGGGCAGGCGCGACGCGCACTGCACCACGCGGACGGCGCGTCCGAGAACCCCGGCGAATCGTGGACCAGGGCTCAGCTCATCGAGGCCGGTTTACCGATCCCGCGCCTGCAGAACGAGTTCTACGACGAAGACGGAGAACACGTCGCCCGGACCGACTTCGACTGGGCAGGGCTCCTCGTGGCCGAGTTCGACGGGGACGTCAAGTATCGCAAGCATCTCAAGCCTGGTGAGACACCATTTCAGGCGATGAAGAGGGAGAAGACCCGAGAGGACGCCCTTCGTAAGCTCGGCATCATGGTGATCCGGTGGACCTGGAAGGATCTCGAAAAAGGAGTCGTAGCGGCGCAAGCCCGCGCTTGGCTCGCACGTCTGAACCTGATGGCCGCCTGACTTCGCGCGGCCGCCGACCACTCACGCGTGAAATTTCACGCGCGGTTGATCAGCGGCCGCGCGAACTCGTCAGATGCCCTCGAGGATGGCGACGGCAGCGGCGGTGTCACCGTCGTGGGTCAACGAAATGTGCACCCGGGTGTCGGCGAGCAGGTCGCCGATCTCACCGCCGAGCCGGATGGCCGGGCGGCCCCAGTTGTCGGTGACGACCTCGATGTCGCTGTGACGGATCAACGGCAGCAACGGCTGTCGGGAGAACCGACTCACCGACCAGGCCTTCACCACGGCCTCTTTCGCGGCCCAGCGCGCAGCGAGATGACGGGCCTCGTCTCCGGTTCCGGCGGCGGCGTCGCGACGTTCGCGAACCGTGAACCGGTCCGCGAACGTCGTACCGGGTTGGCGCAACTGCTCGCCGAACTCCGGGATCGACACGATGTCGATCCCCACACCCAGCACGCTCATCGCCGCATCCGCGCCCGCGGTCACACCGCCTCGCCGGCGTAGCTGCCGTCGGCGCCCAGGCGGACCGACGGGTTCAGGAGCAGGCCGGCTTCGGCGTCGTGCTCGTCGAGAGCCTCGTCGAAACGGCGGTTCGGCGGCCGCTTGTAGGCCGGCTCGACACCGCACATTGCTTCGAGTAGACGGTGATTGCCCTTGCGCGCCCGCTCGGCGGACACCTGTCGGTACTGAGCGGCCTGCTCTGCGTCGAGCGTCGCGATGAACGCCTCCGGGTGGACCACCGCGATCAGGCCCGACACATGACCGAAGCCGAGGCTGGTGAGCAGACCCGCCTTCAACGGGAACCGCTCCCCCAGGTGCAGGGTCTCACGCGCCCAGACCAGATGCGGGTATTCGCGCATCTGCTCGTCGACACAATCGAGGCTGCGGTTGGGCGGGATGACGCCGTCACGCAGCAGCTGGCACAGACCGATCAGCTGGAAGGCGGCGGCACCACCCTTGGCGTGACCGGTCAACGACTTCTGCGAGACGACGAACAGCGGTGCGCCGTCGCCTCGACCGATGGCCGACGCGATGCGCTCGTGCAGTTCGGACTCGTTGGGGTCGTTGGCCCGCGTCGACGTGTCGTGCTTGGAGATGACCGCGATGTCGTCAGGGCTGACACCGAGCGCGTTGAGTGCGTTGGCCAGCGGCGAGGACTGGTTCCCGCGGGCGGCACCCAGCGCACCCAAGCCGGGTGCCGGGATCGACGTGTGCACACCGTCGCCGAAGCTCTGTGCCCACCCGACGACGCCGAGGACCGGCAGACCCATCTGCGCGGCGACGTCGCCACGGGCGAGCAGGATCGTTCCGCCACCGGCGGATTCGACGAACCCGCCGCGACGACGATCGTTGGCCCGGGAGAACCGACGCTCATCGATCCCGCGCGCCGACATCTTGGCCGACTCGGCTGTCGCCGACATGTCACCGAATCCGACGATGCCCTCGATGCCGAGGTCGTCGAAACCACCGGCCACCGCGAACAGCGCCTTGCCGACGCGGATCTTGTCCACGCCCTCCTCGACCGACACCGCGGCCGTCGCGCAGGCGGCGACCGGATGGATCATCGCGCCGTAGCTGCCCACATAGGACTGGACCACATGTGCGGCAACGATGTTCGGCAACGCCTCCTGCAGGATGTCATTGGCCTTCGACTCGCCGAGCAGCGTATTGATGTAGAGCTCGCGCATCGAGGTCATGCCGCCCATGCCGGTGCCCTGGGTATTGGCCACCAGACCCGGGTGGACCCACCGCATCAGCTCGGACGGGGTGAATCCCGATGAGAGGAACGCGTCCACGGTCGCGACCAGGTTCCACAGCGCCACCCGGTCGATCGACTCGGCCATGTCCGGGGTGACACCCCACCGGGTCGGGTCGAAACCGGTCGGAATCTGACCGCCGACGGTACGCGACAGTGAGAACTGTCGCGGTACCCGGATCTCGGTGCCGGCCAGACGGGTCACCTGCCAGTCACCGGTCTCGGCGTTCTCGGCGACCCGGGTCTTCTGCGGGTTCGCCGCGGCGAATGCCCGGGCCTCGGCCTCCGAGCTCACCGTGAAGGTGAGGTCCTCGTCGAGGAACACCGAGGTGAGCAGCGGCGAGGTGTTGTCCACCATCGCACCCTCGTCCGCGTAGCGGCGGATGCCGCAGCGTGAGACGACCTCGTCGTGGTAGCGCTCGAAGATCTCGCTCTCCGGCACCGGGTCACCGGACTCGGTGTCGTACCAGCCCGGCTTGGGCGCGGTGTCCCAGTGGATCAGGCCGGTGTTCCACGCCAGCTCCACAACACCCGCGGCCGAAAGCTTCTCGTCGACCTCCATCTCGAACCGGGTGCGAGCCGAACCGTACGGGCCCAGCTCGCCGGCGCCGACGATGACCACGAGGTCTTCGGGTCGGGCGTCGATCGACGGCCACTGCGGGGTCATCGACTTCGGTGCACGGGCCGGTGCGGGCAACGCCGCGACCGTCGCCACCTCGCGCTCGTCGGCCGGCTCCTCTTCGGCTGCCGTCTCAGCGGCTGCCGATGCGAGGGCCTTGAGGTCGATAGACGGGTCGAGTCCACCGGTGAAGTCGGCGACGATGGCTGCGCTACGCGCGCTCTCCCGCTGCTCCGGCGTGCACAAGCCGAGCAGGTTGGCGGCCATCTCGTCGGTGCTCCAGGTGCGGACACCGGCAGCCTCCACCGCATCGACCATGCCGTCGTTGTGACCCATGAGTCCGGTTCCGCGGACCCAACCGATCAGCGCATGCGCGAGGGTCGTCTTCTGGTTCCAGGAATCCTCGGCGCCCCATCGGGTGACCAGGGCATCCAGTGCGGCCTTGCTCTCGCCGTAGGCGCCGTCGCCGCCGAACATGCCGCGGTTGGGCGAACCGGGCAGCACCACGTGCATGCGGGCAGCGATGTCGTGGTCGGCGTGGATATCGGCCAGACCGGCGATGAGCCGTTCCACCGACCACAGCAGCACCTTCATCTCCAGCTCGGCCCGAGCGCCCGCGTCGGTGAGGTCACCGGCGACCCGCGGCGCGGCGAACGGGAACAGCAGGGTGGGCTTCATCGTCGGCTTGATGACCGATGTGGTGCCACCGAGGTTCTCGGTCTGCTCCGCACCGATCCACTCGACGAGGTCGTCGACGTCGGTGTAAGAGGCCATGTTCGCCGGCGCCACCCACAGGGCGGCGTCGTAACGTGCGTTCTCCCGGTAGAGCTTCTTGTAGAACGCGAGCTTCGCCGAGTCGAGGCGCGAGGTGGTCGCGACCACGGTCGCACCGCCGGCCAACAGTCCACCGATCACGCCGGAGGCGATCGAACCCTTACCCGCACCGGTGACCACAGCGATCTCGCCGGCGTACTGCCCGGCACCCGGAGCCTCCGCAGCATTCGCGATGTCGGCGAAAATCCGTGCGTGCACGGCATTTCCACCCGACAACGCCTTGCCCTGCCACCAGGTGGCATGCTGCGCGACGGTGTCACCAGCCCCGGTGAAGCGCGCGACAACCGAGTCGTGATCGGTGTCGAGTTCACTCTCGGCGGTCAGCCAGATACGAACCAGGTCCTCACGGCTGGTCGCCCACCGGTCGTCGACGAGGACGACCTTGGCGGTGTCGAAGGCCGGCGCGACGGTGCGCGCCCAGTCGGAACCGAGTTCGGCGCTGACGCGTTCGGCCACAGCGGCGTTCGGGTCATCGACGATCTCGGCGGTCGAGGCATCGTCGGCCAAACCGAGCTTGGCCAGGACGGTGTACGCGGCCGACGCCAACGCTCCCGAACGTCCGGTGATCTGCTCGGTGAACTCGCCGAGAGCCGCGGCGTCCACGGTGGCGCCGCCACCGCCCTCGGCGGCGGGCTTGGCCACCGAGATGCCCCTCTGCGCACCGACCGAAGTGACGGCGCGGTCGATCAGGGCGTCGAGCGCATCGGCGTTGGCCAGCGGCCCGTCGAGCAGGTTGCCCAGATCTTCGCCACGCACGCTGGCGCCCTCGCGGGTACCGAGCGCCACGGCCACAGCGGTGTGCAGACCCCAACCCTCGCCGAGCTGCCACACGTTGGTCACGCGATCGGTGATGTATGACTGGCGCTTTCCGACCGGTCCGAGGACCTTGCGGATCTGGTCACCGACGGCATCGGTGAGCACCGGCCCCAGCGGGCGGTAGCCGCGGGCCAGGGTGTTGACCGTCGAGGAGAGTGCGTTCATGTCCGCTTCGGCGGCACCGTCGATGGCACCGAGGCCGAGTTCGCCGCCGATGTCGAGCAGCAGCTGGTTACGACGTGACGAGACGCCATCGCACAGTGCCTCGATGGTGTCGGCCGAACCGATCTGATCGGTGCGCATCTTGGTCCACAGCGCGATCACCGAGCGGACCGCGTCGGCCGGGCCGAAGGCGATGTCGTCGGGCCGCGGTCCGGCGGCGGCCGCCGGAGCCGGAGCCGCTGCGGGCGCGGGTGCCGGGGCCGCCGCAGCCGCCTCAGTGGCCTCCGTTGCCGGGGCGGCCAACTCCTCGACCTCGGCCTCGGGCTCAGGACCGGAGTCCTTGGCCAGGATGACGTCCGAGTCGCGCTCGACGTTGACGACCTCGGTGGTCGCCGATGCGTAGTCGTCGAGTTTGAGGGTGTTGCCGGCGAGACCCGCCAGTGTCGGCGCCCCCTTCAGGCCGATCTCGACGAACCGCTGGATACCCAGACCGTCACGTTCGGTGCCGGCGAAGAGCAGCTCCTGGGTTTCGATCCAGCGCACCGGGCTGGCGAACTGCCAGGCAAGGAGTTCGATGAGGATGACGCGAGCCAGATCGCTCGGCCTCTCCGCCCACGAATCCCAATCGGCGAGAACCGCATTCAACGGGTCCGAGGGCACCAGTGCCGCGATCTCCTCGACGAACGGACGCTCGAGGTTGAACAGCCGCGGCACGAGGTTCGGGATGTAGTGGCCGACGAGGATCGCGGGGTCGAAGTGCTCGGGCAGCAGATCCTCGAGCTTGGACCGGAACTCCGGCACACCGGCGCGAAGCACACTGGAGTGGAACGGCACGTCGATGCCGGGCACCAGAATGAACGACTTCTTGCCACCGAATTCCAGTCGGCGACGCTCGATCTCGTTCTCCAGGTGCTCGAGCCCGCGGACCGTGCCGGCGATCGCGTACTGCGAGCCGAGCAGGTTGAGGTTCACGACCTCCAGGAACTCACCGACCGAGTCGCCGACCTCGGCGACGAATGCGGTCACCTCGGAGTCGGCCAGGCCGAACTGGCTCGGGCGGATGGCGGCCATCCGATAATCGCTGCGGCCCAGTTCGTCTCGCGGCACGAGATGGTGCATGGCCTCGCCACGCTGGAACACGACCTCCAGGACGGCCTCCAGCGGAAGGACGCCCGCGCACGCTGCCAGCGCGTTGTACTCGCCCACGGAGTGGCCGCAGGTGATGGCACCCTCGACGAAGCCACCCGACTCCTTGAGCTCGGCGATCTGCGCGACGCCCAGGGTCGCCATCGCGACCTGGGTGAACTGCGTCAGGTACAGCACGCCGTCGGGGTGGTTGTAGGTGGTCCCGTTGGCCACCAACGTGGTCGGGTTGTCGCGCACCACCGCGAGGATGGAGAAACCGAGCGCGGCGCGGGTGTGCTTGTCGGCACGGTCCCAGATCTCGCGGGCGGCCTTCGAGCGCGATCGCGCATCGAGACCCATCCCCTTACTCTGGATGCCCTGGCCGGGGAATGCGTAGACGGTGCGCGGCGCGGCGAGCAGGCCGGTCGCGCTCATCACCAGGTCGTCGCCGACCTTGGCGGACACCTCCACGACCTCTCGTCCGGCATCGAGTCCGACCCGGTCGACCCGGACCGTGATCGAGTCGCCGGTGCGCACCATGCCCAGATAACGCGCGGTCCATCCGATCAACGGACGCGGCGACGGGATCGGGTTCTTGCCGTCGGTGGCGGTGACGACCTGCTGGGCTGCGGCCGACAGCCACATGCCGTGCACGATCGGGTCACCGAGCCCGGCCAGTCGGGCCGCGTTGGCATCGGTGTGGATCGGGTTGCGGTCACCGGAGACCGCGGCGAAACCGGTCATCCTGCTCGGGGCCGTGATGGTCGCCTGCCGCAGGAGTTTGCGGGTGGCCGACTGTTCGGCGCCGGCGGCGCCACCGGCCCGGGCGGGGTCGCTGAGCTGCTCGGCTCCGAGTCGCCCGCGAATGGCGAAGCGCTCATGCAGGTGCGCGATCTCACCGGACGGCCCGGCGATGTCGACGCTCACCTCGACGACCCGGCCCACCTCGGTGTCGTGTACCGCGCCGGCACGTGCGGTCACGGTGAGTTCTGTCGCAGTGGTGGGGATATCACCGACCAGCGTGACGGCGTGGTCGAGATGGACCAGATCGAGCAGTCCTTCCACCACCGGCGCACCCGACGCGGTGCGTGCCGCGCCGATGACACTGAAGACACTGGGCCACGAGGAACCGACCAGCGTGTCCGGGACGGCGAAGCCGAAGGGTTCGGTCGGCGTCGTCGGACGCAGATGCGCGGGCATCGTGTAGCCGGTGACGGCGGCGTGATCGGCGACGTCATCTGGATTCCAGCCGACCGTGGTCACCGACACGCCGTCGGACACCTCGGCCAGCGAACCGCCGGCGGCGACGGTGAGGATCTCCGACATCGCGGTGGCGGCCTCGTCGACGCCGACGCGTGGGTTTCCACCGTCGCGGATCGTCTCGTCGACGTGCAACGGAATACGCACCGACGCACCGGAAATGGGGGTGATCAGATCGAATCGCGTCCCGTCGAGTCGCTCGGCGTCGCCGGCAACCCGCTCGAGGACCGATCCGGTCGGCTCGTGTTCTGCGCGGTCGGGATCGACCAGCTGCCAGCGATCCACGTCACCGAGAAGCGCGATGGGGTTGGGAACCATCCGACCGACCCAGTCGACGTCGTCGGCCTCGAGCACCGCGACGATCGCGCCGTCGCCGCGGACCATCCCGGCGTCCTTGCGGGTGTCGGTGGCGAGCGCCTCGACACCGGTCCCCTGCAGGTCGGTTACCACCTGTGCCTCGAAGCGGTCGAGCAGATCACCCACGGGCTCATCGACGCGGGTGATACCGGACACCGCAACCGGACCGGGGATCACGCAGACCGCGTCGGCCGGGTAGCGGGCATCGTGAGCCTGCCACAGGGAGTCGCTACGCCACCAGCGGCGCACGTCCTTGTCGATGACGGGCACGAAGTTCACCGGCTTGCCCGGGGTGCGGCAGAGCTCCAGGAAGAAGGCCACATCAGCCGGATGCAGCACGTCACGCTCGATCTGCGGGTACACGCTGCCGATCGCGTCGATGGCGGCGTGCGGGTCGTCGGTGGAGCCCAGCGCGCCGAACATCGTCGGGATGTCGCCCGAGTCGGCCGGGTTCATCCGCGCCTCGGTGCGCTGCAGCATGTCGACAAACCGCTGCTGCCAGGTGATGTCGGCCCACGGGTACTGGTCGGCACGACCGTCGCCGACCGCGAGGGTTGCGTAGCGGTCCAGCCACTCGCGGTAGGTCATCTCGGCGATGTCGCCGAAGTAGGGCTTGGCGGTACCGGCCATCGCAGCGATGATCTCGTCGCGGCGTTCGGCGACGGCCTCGGCGTCACCGGCGACCTCGTCGAGCAGTCGGCCGCACTGGGAGGCCGTGTTGTCGATCTCGTGGATGTCGGCACCGAGTTGGCTGCGCCCCGATGCCATTCCGGCGGTGGCGTGTCCGGCACCGATCCATTCTTCGCAGCCGACAGTGTCCACCAGCAGCTGTTTGACCTCGGGGGCGGTGGTGGCCTCTTTGGCGGCCATCGCCGCGGTGCCGACCAGGATGCCGTCGAGCGGCATCGCCGGATATCCGTAGGCCGACGACCAAGCGCCGGTCAGGTATTCGCTGGCGCGCTCGGGCGTGCCGATGCCTCCGCCGACGCAGATGATGACGTTGTCGCGCGCGCGCAGCTCACCGTAGGTGGCCAGGAGCAGGTCGTCGAGGTCCTCCCACGAGTGGTGGCCACCTGCGCGGCCCCCCTCGATCTGCACGATCACCGGGTGATGGGGCACCTCGGCGGCGATCCGCACGACGGCCCGGATCTGCTCGACGGTGCCCGGCTTGAACGCCACGTAGTGCAGGCCGGCCTCGACGAACTCGTCGACGAGGGCGACCGCGTCCTCGAGTTCGGGGATGCCGGCCGAGACCACGACTCCGTCGATCGGGGCGCCCTGCGCGCGGGCCTTCTGCACCAGGCGCTTGCCGCCCAGCTGCAGCTTCCACAGGTAGGGGTCGAGGAACAAGGCGTTGAACTGCGCCTGCCGACCTTCGTCGAGCAGATCGGTGAGACGTGCCACGTTGTCGGCGAAGATCTGCTCGGTGACCTGACCGCCACCGGCGAGTTCGGCCCAGTGGCCGGCGTTGGCGGCCGCGGCGACGATCGCCGGGTCGACGGTGGTCGGGGTCATGCCGGCCAGCAGCATCGGCGAACGTCCGGTGAGCCGCGTGAACGCGGTGTCGACCGCGGTGCGACCGTTCGGCAGCGTGATCAGTTGCGGGGCGAACTGCTGCCACGGGCGGGCGACCTCGGGGATGCCGCCGGGGCTGAAGAGGTTGCGTTGACCCTGACGCAGCGCCGCGGGTACCAAGCCCACGCCCTGTCCGCGTACCAGAGTCGACGTCAGCCGGGTGGCCAGATCACCGGGACCGAAGTCCAGGACCCACTTGGCCCCCTCCGACACGACGCCGTCGACGGTGGCAACCCAGTCCACCGGGTCCACCAGCACGGCACGCGCATGCCGCACTGCGGTGTCGACGTCGATTCCGCACGCCTCGGCCCACTGTGCGACCAAATCGACCGCGGGCTGCATCGTCGGATGGTGGAACGCAACGCTGACGCCCAGGTGATCGAACTTCGGCGCGAACGGCGCGCCGCCGGTGACCTTGCGCTTGCGCTCGTCGGCTTCGGCCTCGGCGATGCGCTCACAGAACGCGGCAAACGCGGCGAGATGACGCGGGGCGCCCGACAGGGCGACCGACCGGCGCCCGTTGTTGATCGCCAGAACCGGCGCGGCGGCCCGTTCGGCCTCGCTCAGCGCGGCGCGGTACTCGACGAGGATCTCCGAGACACGTTCCGGGGCGACTCCGCTGACCGCCAGCATCGGACCGCCGTCGGTGGAGGTCGCCAGCCCGCGGCGACGAGCGATCAAGGTGCCGGCGGCACCGATCAGCTGAGCAATCGCCAGTAGCAGCCCCTGCCCGGTCTCGGCGACATGACCGTCGGCACCGATCGCGTCGGTCGCGATCGCGCCCTGGGAGTGACCGATGACGGCGCGCGGCGCGATGGCCGCGGTGTCGAGGCCCTGCTTCTTGAGCGCTTCGATGGCAGCGAGTTGGGTGAGCAACACACCGGGGCCGGACAGGGTGAAATCGGCCAGCTCGGTATCGCTCGGGACCGGCTCTTCGGCGTCGAGTGCGCGGACCCAGGTCAGCGGGTGGAAACCGTCGGCCAGCGCGATGGTGACCTGATCGGCCACCGGATCGATGATGCGCTCGGCGGCAGCCACGATCTTGGCGATGCGGTGTTCCAGATCGGCATCGACGACGAGCTCGGCCAGGGTGGGCAGCCACGGCGAGCCCTGCCCGCCGAAGCTGATGGCATACGGCTCGCCGTCGGCGAGACGATCGATCAGCGTCGCAGCGGGGCGATTCGAGTGCGCGGCACCCTGCGCTCCGGAGCGGTAATGGTCGACGGTCACGGGCACTCCTCTTGTCTCGACACGTCACGGAGGTGTCGGGTCACGGGTTTGGGGCGGTTGTCGGCGGCGGGGGTCGCGGAGACTCACCAGAAGCTCGCGCGGGGGTCGTCGGATGGCCTGGTCACGTCCAGTGCAGCGGTCTCTGACACACTGGTGTACACGCCTGCCGCGCAACGGGTTTGGCGGCCGCGAGGCTCATCCATGAGCCTTCGCCGACGTGAACGTGACCCAATGATGACACACAAAAATGAGGCTTTCCTCATGTTCCGTTGTGACCCGTCGGTATACCCGTGGGTAACCCCGCCGGTAGGACAAGTGTTCACTGAGCGACGTTCCGGGCCGTACCGCATCGGCGCAGATAGGGACCGGCGGCCGAGCGCTCGATCGGCCTCCCGGGGCACGCTCGCGACCCGTTATGAAATCGTTATGTGATGTGTTCCACTCCTGGTGGCGGCTCGTGTCGAGGCTGTTTGCGACGCCACCAACCATGCGGAAAGTACGCTGGACAGTCATGTCGACTTGCGTGTTCTGCGCCATCGTCGAGGGCAC
Organism: Gordonia sp. Z-3; assembly: GCF_036233855.1. Classification (NCBI taxonomy): domain Bacteria; kingdom Bacillati; phylum Actinomycetota; class Actinomycetes; order Mycobacteriales; family Gordoniaceae; genus Gordonia; species Gordonia sp. Z-3. Next base: position 19,476 of record NZ_JAZARS010000013.1, on the reverse strand, counting down.
CGCCCCGTCGCGCATCGTCTATCGTGACGATGCCGTCATCGGCTTCCTCGACATCCGTCCGGTGACCCGCGGCCACACCCTGATCGTGCCCCGGGAGCACTCCTCCGGCCTGGCCGATCTCGAACCCGACGTCGGCGCCCGCCTGTTCGCCGCGGGGCAGCGGCTGGCTGCGGCGATGAAGTCCTGCACGCTGTCGGCCGACGGCGTGAATTTGGTGGTCAACGACGGCCGCGCCGCCTTTCAGACGGTCTTCCACACCCATCTACACGTCGTGCCACGCCACGACGGCGACAAGCTCAGCTTCGCCAAGGGTCTCGTGGTGCGTCGCGATAACGATCCCGATACCACTGCGGAGATCCTGCGGTCGGCACTCGAGGGTGATCCACGGTGACCGACGACCACGGGGCATCTGCGCCGCGCACCGTACTGCCCGCGGAGGTGATCGACGTGGTGCGGCGCGCCGAGGTTATCACCGTGTTCACCGGTGCCGGAATGTCTGCCGAGAGCGGAGTCGCCACCTTTCGAGACGTCGAGACCGGGCTCTGGGAACGGTTCGACCCGACGCAGATCGCCACACCGCAGGCGTGGGCGTCCGACCCCGGGCTGGTGTGGGCCTGGTATCAATGGCGCGCGCGGGTGGTCCATGCGGCGGCCCCCAACCCCGGGCACAACGCACTGGCTCACCTCGAGCGCACCCACTCCGTCCTCATCGCGACACAGAACGTGGATGACCTGCACGAACGAGCCGGCAGCAGCACCGTCAGCCACCTCCACGGCAGTCTGTTCGCCCCGCGTTGCAGCAACTGCGGCCGCCCGTATCACGGGGTCGACGCGCAACCCGAGCACGCCGTGCACGAACTCCGGGTCGAGCCGCCGGCCTGTCCGACGTGCCTGTCCCCTATCCGGCCCGGTGTCGTGTGGTTCGGCGAGGGACTGCCCGACGACGCCTGGCGCTCGGCAGAAAGCGCCTTCACCTTCGCCGACGTCGTTCTCGTCGTGGGCACCAGCGGAGGGGTCTACCCTGCAGCCGCGTTGCCCGAACGGGCGGCCGCACGCGGCATCCCGGTGATCGAGTTCAATCCGGAGCCCTCGGCATTGAGCGCCATGGCCAGCCACAGCATCCGTACGCCGGCCGGTATCGGCTTACCGGCGTTGGTGGATGCCCTCGACTCCGCGGCCTGAGCCGTGCGATATCGGACGGCGTAGCGCACCACCTCAGTCGCCGGCGCTGAGGTCGATCGGAGACCACGCCGACGTCGGCGTGGGCGCGCCGTCATCACGTGCAGCCACCGATCCCGGCTTGACGCCGCGACGGTCGAGAGCATGCCACAGTCCGGCGAGCGCAACGTCCGGGTCGAGTTCGAACTCCGACTCCCGGACCCGCCAGAACTCCCAGCCGCAACGGCGCAGTTCGCGTTCGCGCTCCATATCCGAACGGGCCTGCTCTCCGGTGGTCCGGAACGAATCCCCGTCGCATTCCACGGCCATCCGCGCATCGGCCCCGGTGACGACCAGGTCGATGAGCCGGTTGTTGACGGTCACCCCGGGCATCACGTGATAGCCGCGCTCGGCAAGCCGATTGAACACCCGTTGTTCGAACAAACTCGAGAACGGTTGTCTGCGTTCGGTATCGGACACATCGACCGGCATCGGCAACAGCGCCGGCCCCTGCGTCGACTCCGCGTATCCGGCCAGCGAGCGGCGCAGGTCGTTGGCTTTGAGTTCATCGACACCGATGGACCGGAACAACCACATCTGGTCCATCGCCCGCGAAGCCGCCACATTGATCCGCCGCTGCGACTCGGCCCGGGTCAGCGGCGCGATCGCCGCCGCATCCGATACCACCATCGACAAGAGGATCACGCGTCGTTCGTCGCCCTGGAAGTCCGGTGGGGTTCCCACCCGGATCCGGCGGGAGTTCCATTGCTCGTCGGTCACCACCGCGCGCAGACGTCGGGTGATCTCGTCGACCTGTTTGCTGCCCTGAAGCACAATGACACCGAAATCGGCTGTGTCGTAGGCGGGATCGCCCAGACATCGCGCGAGAGTCTCGGCGATCGCCTCCGCTTCACGCTCATTCACCAGCGCTGCGCCCTGTCCGGTCGCCACCCCGTCGTCGACATGGACCGACCGCAATGGCGGCAACCGGTCGGCACCGAACTGGCGGACCGGTATCAGCGGCGCCCCAGCGTAGAACTGACGCGAGGAGAACTCGATGATCTCGGGCATCGACCGGAAGTGTTCCCGCAGCCGGATCAGGTGTCCGAACCGACTGCGCAGCAACGCGAACAGACTGGACCGAGGTGTCAAACCGTCGCGCAGATAGTGCGGGAGGTCGGGCAGCTGGGCGTCGAGCTTGGCAAATGCGTCGTCGAGTGTCGTTCCGGTCAGGCCGGTCGGCGCGCATTGCCGGTCGTCGCCGACCACGATCACCCGCGGCGCCAACCAGAGCAGGAACGAGCTGGTGATGTCTGCCTGGCTGGCCTCGTCGACGATCACCACGTCGAATGCGTCGCGCCGCGGCTCCACCGTCTCCGCGACTTGCGAGATGGACATGATCCACGCCGGCACCGCGCCCTGCGCCTGCTCCATCGCGGCCCGGGCGGCAGCGCGAAACCTGTTGGCGTGCTTACCCGATCCCTTGCCCAGGTTGATCATGTGATCGCGGTAGGACTGCAACGCCTGGACCTCGGCCACCGTCATCCGTTCCAGACACGCCTGCCAAGCCCGGGCCGCGGTGACCCGCACGGTCAGCGCGGCGATGTCCGCCTCGATCTCATCGAGTTCTGCCTGCAGCCGGGTCTCGAGCGTGGGGTCGCTTCGTTCCTGCACCCAACTCTGCGCCCGCCGCCACGACCAGGCGCCGCCGATCTCGCGTAGCCGTGTGTGCCACACCGGATCCGCGGCGGTCTCGGCAAAGGTGGCGAAGAACTCCGGCGCTTTGCTGCGCAGGCGGAGCGTCAGCAGGTCGAGGGTGGTCTGTGCGTCGAGTTCGTCACGGGCGATATTCCATGCGCGCCGGGCGGCCCGGACCTTGTCGGCATCGGCAGTGGCCAATGCCGACAGCAATGCATCGCCTTCGGGCGATGGTCCCTGTTCGACCTCGGCGGACAGACGATAGGCACAGTCGGCGAGTTCGTGTTCGGCGAGCACCGCATCGTTCGTCGCGGCGATCGCCCCGGCCTGCAGCGCGACCTCGGTGACGTCGGCGACGCTGCGTGGCCGCGGCCCACCGGGACTGATCGCCTCGAGCTCGCGGATGAGCTGGTCACGTCCGGCCATCAGTTCCGAGATCCACGCCAACTGACTGTCGAGTCGCACCAGAGTATTGAGCTGCGCCGACCGAGATCCCGAATTGTCGACCGGCACATGCAAATCTGCGAGGACCCGCTGCACCTTTCCGACGGCGTCGAGCACCGCGAGATGATCGGCCACCAACTGCATCGCCCGCGCATCGGACGGTTCACGACCGTCGACGGTAGCCCGCACACCCGAGTCCTCGACCGCACGCTGCTGAGGCGACCGCAGCAGCCGGCCGCGCCAACGTCCTCCGTTCGCGAGATGTTCGGCGGCCTCGGCGAACACCGCATCGTCGCCGGGATGCGCCCCGTCGACGACGATGACGTGGCCGCCGATCGCCCGGTCGCGTTCGGCGGCCTCCCCGATGACCGGCGACAGTCCGATGACCCGCGACCAGAGATGAGCCGCGTGTCCGGCCAGCAGGCGGTCGGCCATGTCGACCATCGTCGGCGGGAAGGCGGCGACCTCGCCCGCGGCGACGGCGAGTCGCTCGCACACCTCCTTGATCCGCACCAGCCGAGCACTGTCGACATCGGCCAGGATCGACAGCAACGAGCCGCTGCCGACCATCGGTTCACTCGGGCGTTGCGCTATCCGCGCACAGATGTCGTCGAGCACCGACGGCTCGGGCAGATGGTCGGACAGATCCGGGAGTCGCTGCCCCAGACGCGACACAGCGCCCACCGCGGGGTCGACGAGCAACTCGCGAAGTGCCTCGAACTCTTCGGCATCCAGCGGTGGTGTCGCGCCCTCGACCGGCCCCGGCAACCAGTCGTAGCGCGACGCATCCGACATGCACTGTCGTACCACTTCGGCAGGGGTGCCCCGATAATCGCCGGCAACCCATTCATGCACCTCGGTCTCGGATTCCCGAGCGACCCAGAGCTCGCGGAGCACGCGCTCACGACGGCGGACCGCTTGATTTCGCTTGCCCAGCTGATCGGTGATCTCCGCCGCGACCACCCGGGGCTGGTGTCGTGATTTGCGGTCGGCGATCGACTCGACGCTGGACGAGGTGGCCTCGAAATCGTCGGCGCCGACGTCGGCGATCGACACGGTGAGATCCCGTAATTCGGCCGGCAGCATGGCGCGCAGCACATGCAGCGCGTGCGCCTTTTCGCTGGTCACGAGCACACGCTGGCCCTTGGCGAGCAATGCCGCCGTCAGATTGGCGATGGTGTGCGTCTTGCCGGTGCCGGGCGGCCCCTCCACCACCACTCCACTGTCGAGTCCGAGCTGGGCCAGCACGTCGCGTTGCTCGACGTTGGCGGGCAGCGGATACAGGGCATCACGAACCAGGTCCTCGGGCGACAGCGCGCCGGTGGCGTCAAGCGCGGCGACCCGTTCGGGCGCCTCGATGGGCGCGACGAGTTGGGCCAATCCCACCGGCAGCTCGTCCGGGGAGTTGCGCAGTTCGTCGAGGATGGCGTCATAGAAGTCGAGCACGGCAGCGACACCGCGGTTGCGCAGCACCAACGCCGGACGCAGGTCGGTACTCAGGGTGAGCGTGTCGCCGTCGACCGCGATCTGGTCTGTCCAGGTGTCAACGGCATCACCGACCCGCGCACCGACCGGGCTGGGAAGTTCGGTCAGCTTGGCACGCGCCTTCAGCGCACCGGACAGGTCGATACCCTCGACGGTCGCCAGCAGTGCGGCGTCGTGGACGACGGGTGCCGACCCGGTGCCGAGTGCGACCCGCACAACACCGGTGGCGGCGTCGCGTTCGGCGACGACCTGCTGGGTGAGGAGATGTTCACGCAGTCGCCGAGCACCGACCTCGGTCGGGCCGTCGGACTCGTGCCGATCGTCGACGTCGGATACCGACACCAGCACGTTGGCCAGCACCAGCTCCAGGTTCTCCGGGTTGTCGCGAAGTGTGGCGAGGATGCGCTCGATATCGGCGTGGGCAGGATTGTCCGGCGCGATCTCGCAGACCGTCTGACCGGACACGGCACCCGCGCGCACCGCCACCGGCGTGGATTTTCCGACCCACAACACATCCGGATGGTCATCGACATCGGTGACGGCCTCGAATCGGGCCCGGACGAGTTCGCGCAGGTAGCCGAGAAGCCGCCGGACCTGATCGGTCCGATTCGCCTCCTGCGTGTCGGTCCCCTCGTCCGCCATGGTTGCTCGATCCCTCCTCGGTGCGCCGGGTCCGGCGTCGTCGGCTGGATTCACGGGCGTGGATACCTGCAGAACGCTACCAAGTCAGGCCCGTGGAGAGGGATGTCGGCTATGTCGGCAGTTCGGACCGCAGAGCGCGGAAACCGCCATCGACGTAGCGGACATTGGTGTAGCCGAGGCCGGCGATCTCTTCGGCGATCACCGGTGCCTGCGAGCTGACCGAGACCACGGCGATCTCTGTGTCGGGATTGCGTACCACGGGGAACGTGCCGGAGGGCGTGGGCGTGAACCGCTCGCGGACGTCGGCCGGATCCACCACCACCGCCCCGGGAAGGCTGCCCTGGTGGCGCATGATCTGCGGTCGGGCATCCACGAGCACCGCGTGCTCGTGCTCGCAGTGTTCGCGCGCGTCGGCTGCTGTAATCGAATTCACCACTGACACTGGTGACTCACCGTTCCTATGTGTATCGCGTTGTCGAATAGCGGGACCGTTCAGGAATGAACGAACCCCTCCCAAAAGGTTACGGATTTATCTCGATCCGGCAAGTTCGATACCACGCGTCACCAAATTCTCAGTGACTCCAAGGCATTCCCTCAGTTACGTCCGCGACCTGCGATGTGGCGGGTTCCGCGTTTGCCCCAGCTCTCGTTGCGCTTGGGGTGGCCGTCACGCCCCTGACCGCCGCGCTGGCCTCCCTGCGCACGTTTGGCACCGCCCCGCGTGCGAGGTGGCCCGTAGTCACGACGGATGTCGATGGGATTCTTGCCGATCTTGGTGTGCCGCAGCGACGCCAACGTCTCGTTGTCGAGATTCTCCGGCAGCTCCACCAACGAGAAGTCGTCGCGGATGCTGATGTTGCCGAAGTCGCCCCGGGTCAGACCACCTTCGTTGGCGATGGCGCCGACAATCGACCCAGGCGAGACCTTGTGCCTGCGGCCCACCGCGATGCGATAGGTCGCGAACTGACCACCGGAACCACGCGGTGCACGCTCCCGGCGCTCCGGCCGCTGACCCTCGGGAGGATCCGGGGCCATCAGGAACCCGCCGTCACGCGTCTCCAGTGCCAATGCGGCTGCCACATCGGCCATCGCGACGTCGTGTTCGCCGGCGTAGTCCTCCACCAACTTGCGGAACAGGTCCAGATGATCTGAAGAGAGGTTCTCGGTGATCGAGTCGGCAAACTTCGCCACCCGCTGCGCATTGACGTCCTCCACACTCGGCAACCCGATCTCGGTGAGCGTGGAACGCGTGGCCCGCTCGATGGCACGCAACAGGTGCCTTTCGCGCGGCGAGACGAACAGCAGGGCGTTGCCGGAGCGGCCGGCTCGACCGGTACGGCCGATCCGATGCACGTAAGACTCGGTGTCGTGGGGGATGTCGTAGTTCACCACATGCGAGATCCGGTCGACGTCGAGTCCACGCGCGGCCACATCGGTGGCCACCAGGATGTCGATCGTGCCGCCTTTGAGCTGATTGATGGTGCGCTCGCGTTGTGCCTGCACCATGTCACCGTTGATGGCGACCGCCGAGAACCCACGCGCACGCAGCTTTTCCGCAAGCTCTTCGGTGGCCGACTTCGTGCGGACGAACACGATCATCGCGTCGAACGTCTCGACCTCGAGGAATCGCGTCAACGCGTCCAGTTTGCGCTGGTGAGAGACCTGCAGATATCGCTGGGTGATGTTCTGTGCCGTCGCGGTCCGCGCCTTGACGGTGATTTCCTGCGGGTCGTTCAGGTAGCGCTGCGCCAGCCGCCGGATGGCGCTGGGCATGGTGGCCGAGAACAGCGCCACCTGCTTGTCGTCGGGCGTCTCGGCCAGGATGCGCTCCACGTCCTCGGCGAAACCCATGGTCAGCATCTCGTCGGCCTCGTCGAGAACCAAGAAGTCGAGCTCGGAGATGTCGAGGGTGCCCTTGTCGAGGTGATCGATCACACGACCGGGTGTGCCCACGATGACCTGTGCCCCCCGCCGCAACCCGGCCAGCTGGACGCCGTAGCTCTGCCCCCCGTAGATCGGCAATACCCGCACCTCGGGGAGATGCGCGGAATAGCGACCGAAGGCCTCCGCAACCTGCAACGCGAGCTCACGCGTTGGCGCGAGGACCAAGGCCTGCGGCCGGCGCGCGGATGTATCGAGCCGCGACAGGATCGGGATGGCGAAGGCCGCGGTCTTGCCGGTGCCCGTCTGCGCCAGGCCCACCACGTCGCGACCGCTCATCAGCGGCGGGATCGTGGCCGCCTGGATCGGCGAGGGAGTTTCGTAGCCGACGTCGACGATCGCCTGCCGGACCTTCGGCGCGATGTCGAGGTCGTCGAATGAGACGTCGCCGCCCGGTGCGTCGCCGCTCGCCGCGTCCTCGTTGCCACTCATGCGCATCCAGTCCTGTTCACGCTGACAACTCTAGTGGTCCGAGGCCCCACGGGAGGAATCCTCGGCAACGCGGCCGCCAAGCCTGTGATCGGCGATACGCCCTACGGTCACCGTTCTGTGATGGTCGCCACGGATACTGGTACCGTCAGTCCCACTCAACAGAAGTTGACGTGTCGTCGCGGAACTCACGGATGTCCGTTATGACCGGTTATGTGCGCGTAGGGGAGCCGCCATGCAGCAGTACACCACTCCGACCGACCTCACCATCGAGGACAAGGCGACCACGATCGACAGCATTCTCCGCTATCGGGCGGAGCGGCCGACGATGCCGCTGCTGAAGAGACGGTCGGGAAACCAATGGATCAACGTCACGGCGAAGCAATTCGCCGACGAGGTCGACGCCGTGGCCAAGGGGCTCATCGCCTCGGGCGTCAAGTCCGGTGACCGCGTGGCGATCCTCTCCTCGACACGGTTCGAGTGGACGGTTCTCGACTACGCCATCTGGCGGGCCGGTGCCACGACGGTGGCCATCTACGAGACCTCGGCACCCGACCAGGTGAAGTGGATTCTCGAGGATTCCGGTACCTCACTGCTGTTCGTCGAGGCGCACTCCCATTACACCCGCCACATCCGGGTCATCGAGGAAGCGCCGGAGCTGCGCGAGACGCTCATCATCGACGATCATGCGTTGGCCACCGTCACAAAGCGCGGCGCCAAGGTCGACACCAGCGAACTCGACACCCGCCACGCCGACGCACTGGCAACCGACGCGGCCACCCTTATCTACACCTCGGGCACCACGGGTAAGCCGAAGGGTGTGGTCCTGACCCACGCCAATTTCCTCGCCGAATGCGCAGCCACCCGCGATGCCGTCGGCGCCGGCATGGTCGAGGGCAAGTCCACGCTCCTGTTCCTGCCCCTGGCGCACGTATTCGCGCGCGTCGTCGCCGTCGGGTGCATCGAGAACGGGGTGATCCTCGGACACACCAACGACATCCCGAACCTCATCGAGGATCTGGGCAAGTTCCAACCGAATTACGTGTTGTCGGTGCCCCGAGTCTTCGAGAAGGTCTACAACTCCGCCAAACAGAAGGCCTACGACGGCGGAAAGGGCGCGATCTTCGATCGCGCCGCCGACACCGCCATCGAGTACAGCAAGGCCCTGGAGAACGGCGGGCCCGGTCTGGGCCTGAAACTCAAGCACGCACTGTTCGATCGACTCGTGTACGGAAAGTTGCGCGCCGCGCTCGGCGGCAACTGCGAGGGCGCCATCTCCGGTGGTGCGCCGCTCGGGGCCCGCCTCGGACACTTCTTCCGCGGTGTCGGTATCCCCGTATACGAGGGCTACGGATTGTCGGAGACGACTGCGGCCGTCACCGCGAACAATGAGGAACATCAGCGCGTCGGCTCGGTCGGTCGACCGATCCCGGGCGTCTCGGTGGCCATCGCCGACGATGGCGAGGTGCTGCTGAAGGGCCCGGTGGTGTTTGGCGGCTACTGGAAGAACGAGAAGGCCAGCACCGAGGCGATCGTCGACGGCTGGTTCCACACCGGCGACATCGGCAAACTCGATGACGGCTATCTCTTCATCACCGGCCGCAAGAAGGAACTGATCGTCACCGCCGGCGGCAAGAACGTCTCGCCGGCACAACTGGAGGACACCATCCGCGCCCATCCGATGGTCAGTCAGTGCCTCGTCGTGGGTGACAACAAGCCGTTCATCGCGGCGCTGATCACCATCGACCCGGAGGCGGCACCGGGGTGGCTGGAGCGCCACGACCTGCCTGCGGACACCTCGATGTCGGATCTCGCGACCAACGAGACGCTGCGGGCCGAAATCGACGAAGCCGTGACGAGTGCCAACACCACGGTGTCCAACGCCGAGGCAATCAAGAAGTTCGCCATTCTGGAGGGTGACTTCACGATCGAGTCCGGTGAACTGACGCCCACGATGAAGCTCAAGCGCAACGTGATCCACGACGCGCACAAGGCGGCCATCGCCGACCTGTACACCTGATCGGATAGCCGACACGACGCCCGGCTTCCCGCCACTGACACAAGGCGGGAGCCGGGCGTTGTCGTCGCCGACATCACTGTCGCGCGATGACGAGTTCCGACGTGAGCGGCGGTATTCTCACTCGCGATGAATCGAGATCTCGCCATCGACGCGACGCGGGGGCTCGCGATCTGGAGCATGATCTCGCTGCATTTCGCCGCCGGCACGCGTATCGCCGCGCCCACCCACATCTACCCGTACGTCGACGGGATGTCGGCGTTCGTCCTGTTGTCCGGCCTCGTTCTGGGCCTGGTCTATCGGCGGTGGATCGAGCGGCACTCGTTGGGTTTCGCCTACCGACGACTCGCGCGTCGGATCGTGGTGCTCTATCTGTGTCAGCTGACGATCGCGCTCACTGCGGTCGCTGCGGGGATGGCGGGTCATCGATGGCTCACCCTGCTGTTGCCGGTCGATGATTGGTGGCACGGCCTGGAGCTCGCGATCACCATGCGGTACCTGCCCAGCGGCGGCAACATCCTGCTGCTGTACATGCTGCTGATGGCATCGGCCTATCTGCTGTTCCCACTGCTGATGCGCAACCGGTGGCAACTCATCCTCGCGGGTTCGGTGCTCGCATACGCCATCTCGCTGGTGTGGTCACCGGACTGGTTCTACGTCACCTCGTTCACGGCCGGACACCGGATCCAGAACTGGGCGGCCTGGCAGATCATGTTCGTCCCGGCGGTCGTCGTCGGCTGGAAGTGGCGCGAGTGGGATGTTGCCGGTTTCGTCGACCGCCATCTGGCACCGATCATCGTGGTGGCCGTGGGGTTCGCCCTCGTTCTCCATCTCGGCGTGGATGCCGGACCATGGATCAGGTTCGAACCCACGCTCGCCGACAAACTCGACTTCCGCCCTGCCCGCGCCGTCGGCGCATGGCTGGCGGTACCGGCGGTCTACGGCATCTTCCGCCTCCTGCTGCGCCACTGGCACCGGGACTGGGTACGCCCACTGGTGATGACCGGCACGCGCAGTCTGGATTCCTATGTCCTGCAGGCGCTCGCGCTGGTGGTTCTGCCCATCCACATAGCCCACCGGCCGTGGAACACCGCCACCTCGCTGTGCGTCGTGGTTCTGGTGTTCGGGTTGTGTTGGGCCTGGGCGGAGTTCCGCCGGGAATTCGGTATCGACAAACTCCACCGGCTACCGATGGTGGTTCGTGATCGGCTGTGGGCAGCCCGAAAACCGACAGCGCCCATTCAGATTCCGGAGCCGAGCTCACCCGCGACTGTCACCCCTGACCCCTGAGGAGCGAGCCTGCGAGCGTCCCGCCCGATCCCTGAGGAGCGAGCCTGCGAGCATCACGAAGGGCGTGGTCGACTCACGTCGCCTCGTACAGAATCCCACGGCCGATGGCTTCGCGAACCACCGGAATAGCGGCCACGGCGAGGGCATCGGGTTCCACTCCATGGAAGCCGGCGAGCAGTTCGAGCAGCGCGCCCAGCGGCACCTGTCCCCGGCACCCGGCCAGCAGGGCCCGCGAGACCTCATCCACCGCGAGGACCGCACCCGGACCGCCCGGACGTCGCACCGTCGCCGAGACCTGTTGCCACCCCTCGCTACCGGGTAACGACTGTTCCTCCAGAAACACCGGCGATGTCGACAACCGAGTCGACAACAGTTGCGCATCTGAGATGCTGCGCAGGTAGTGGCGGCGGGCCAGGAACGCCTCGGCCTCTGCTCCGGTCACCTCCTCGCCGGCGCCCGTGATCTCCTCGATCGTCTGATCGGGTTCACCGCCGTCCCGGGAGCGCCTGCGCAACGTGATCGAGCCCATGCCGATTCCGTCGATACCGTTGGCCGCGAACCAGTCCAACCATCGCGCACCCCGGTCGGCCGCCTGTTGTGCCGATTCCCCGGCGTCCGAGAGCCATAACGAGATGTAGGTGATGGGATCGGCGAACTCGCGTTGTACCACCCAGGCGTCCAGGTCGGTGCCGGCCAGCCAGCCGCGCACCCGCTCGCGCCAGTCGGTGTCATGCGGCACCACCCAGTTGGCCAGGATCTGCGCGGTCCCACCCGGATTCAGGTGATCGGGAATCTGCCGGATCAGGTCCGCGCACAGCCCATCTCCGGCAACCCCCGAATCACGGTAGATGTAGTCCTGGCCTCCGGCACCCACCACAAATGGCGGGTTGGAGACGATGAGGTCGAACCTCTCCCCCGCCACCGGCTCGAACAGGCTGCCCGCACGCAGATCCCAGGCCATCTGATTCAGACGCGCAGTAGCCGCGGCCAACGCGAGGGCCCGCGGGTTGGTGTCGGTCGCCACGATCTCGTCACAGTGGTTGTCCAGATGCAGCGCCTGGATACCGCAGCCCGTGCCGATGTCGAGGGCCCTACCCACCGGCGTGCGGATCACCGCCCGCGCCAACGACACCGACGCCCCACCGATCCCGAGGACATGGTCGGCGGCCACCGGACCGGCGCGCATTGCGGAGTCCTGATCGGACACCACCAGGTACTCCCGGACATCGTCGGCGTGGGGGCGGATGTCCAGGGCGGCGCGCAGCGAATCGTCTGCGCCGCCGACCGTCAACACACCGGCGTCGATGAGCGCGTCGGGACGCACCGACGGAAAGGCCCGCGCCACACCATCGGCGGGTTCGTCGGCACCGAGCAAGAACAGCCGGACGATGGCGGCCAACGGCGCGTCGTGGTCGGGGGCCGCCCGGGTGGCGGCAAGTGCCGGCCACCAGACGCCGCGGCCCAGTGCCTCATTGGCGGATGCGCCGATCAGTTGATTGACGCCTTCGGATGTGTACCCGGCGGCCCGCAGGTCCTGACCGAGACGATCGACGACGGCGTGGTCGGCCAGTGGGTGTGGCCCGGTCATCCGAATCTCCGATACTTATTGCGCATCGCCTGGGTGGACACTCCCAGCACCCTGCACCACCCATCGTCGATCGTCAACATTGGTTGACATCGGGCCGAGATCTGCCACAACTATGTTGTGCACAACATAAATCGTGTAGGGTCGGATCCGTGACCGACGTTCGACTCGACGAGCAACTGTGCTTCGCGCTCTACTCCGCGTCTCGTGCCGTGATCGCGGCGCAACGGCCGGGGCTCGCCGAACTGGGTCTCACCTACCCGCAGTACCTGGCGATGCTGGTGCTGTGGGAGGAGGACGAGATCACCGTGTCCCGGTTGTGCCGTCGACTGCAGTTGGATTCCGGGACCGTGTCACCCCTGCTCCGCAGGCTCGAGACGCTCGGATACCTGAGCCGGCGGCGGTCCGCCTCCGACGAGCGCTCGGTCACCGTCGCCCTCACCCCCGAGGGCGTCGCACTCGGAGCCCGCGCGGATTGCGTCTACGACTCGCTGACCGCGGCCATCGCGGAGGCGGCCGAAAACCAACGAGACGACGAATTCTCCTTTGACATAGACGATCTCGCCCAACTGCGCTCGACCCTGCATCAACTCACCGACGAGCTCCGTCGACATCTCGACGAACCCACGAAAGGACGCACGACATGACCCCGATCTACACCGCGGAGGCACTCGCCACCGGAGACGGCCGCAACGGTCACGCACGGACATCGGATGGCAAAATCGATCTCGACCTGGACATGCCCAAAGAATTGGGCGGGTCGGGGGTGGGCACCAATCCCGAGCAACTGTTCGCCGCCGGGTATGCGGCGTGTTTCCACAGTGCGCTGCGTCTGGTCGCCGGACAGGCCGGCGCCGACGTCAGCGACTCCTCGGTCGGCGCTCGGGTTTCCCTCGGTTCCAACGATTCCGGCGGTTTCGAGCTCGCCGTGGAACTCGAGGTGATCCTGCCCGCCGTCAGCGCACCCGAAGCTCGCCAACTGGTGGACAAGGCGCATGAGGTGTGCCCGTACTCCAACGCCACCCGCGGGAACATCGAGGTCTCACTCTCCGTGGCCGAAGACTGATCACCCGAACACACTTTTGACCGGAAGGGCACCATGGCCTCCATTCTGCCGAGCAATGAACCGACGTCGCGGCGAGCCGCACGACTGACTCTGGGCACCATCTTGACGACCGCCGGCATCGGCCATCTCACCTTCCAGCGCAAGGAGTTCCAGGCCCAAGTGCCAGACTTCGTGCCGCTGGACCCCGACCTGACCGTGGTCGGCTCCGGGGTCGCCGAGATCGCCCTCGGCGCCGGATTGATCGCACTGCCGAAGCATCGCCGGATGATCGGAACCGTCGCCGCCGCGTTCTTCGTGGCGGTGTTCCCCGGCAACATCCATCAGTACCGCAACAAGATCGATGCCTTCGGGCTGGACACCGATCGAAAGCGATTCATCCGCTTGTTCGGCCAGCCCGCGCTGGTTGCCGCCGCCTGGCACGCTCGCGGCTGACAATCGACGTCACGGCCGAGTCGCGATTCACCGCGGCTCGGCCGTGGTGCGTCGCACCACTAGTTGCGGCGTATGCCGATAGATCTGCTGCGGGGCGTCGAGCCTGCCCATCCGCCGCAGCAAGAACTTGGCCGCTTGCGCGCCGACCGTGAAGTTGCCGTTGTCCACCGAGGTCAACGAAATGTGTCGCAGACTGGCCAATTGCGTGTCGTCGTAGCCGATCAACGACAGATCGCGCGGTATCGACAATCCGCGGTCGTCGGCGGCCGACATCGCCCCCAGCGAGGCCATGTCGTTGAACGCCAGGATCGCCGACGGCGGCGTCGACGAGTCGAGTAGACGTACCGTTGCCGCATATCCCCCCTCCTCGGTGGTCCCGCCGTATTCCACAACGCACTCGTCGGCAGCACCCGTCGCGGCAATCGTCTCCTCGAAGCCTTCGCGGCGCAGCCGACCGACCATTCCGGGCCCCTGGATGTGGCCAAGCCGGCGATGTCCCAGTGCCAGCAGATGTTCGGTCGCCAGCCGCGCACCGACCCGATCATCATCGACCGCGATGTCCACGGTCGGCAGGTCGGGCTCCAGTGTGCCCGCCAACACCACCGGGATCGATTGCGCCGCACGCTCCACGTCGACCCGCGCGTCGGTGGTGCCGACCACGACCAGCCCGTCGACCTGCCGCGACAGCAGCGTCTCCACGGTGTCGCGGCCGACCTGGTGGTCCAGACGACTGTCGACCAACAACGGCGCGATGTCGACGGCGTCGAAGGTCGTTGCCAAGCCCTCGAGAAGGCTCACATACCAAGGATTGCGCAAGTCGTTGATCACCACGCCGACCGTGCCGCTGCGCGACTCCGACAGTCCGCGGGCGATGGTGTTGGGCCGGTAGCCGAGTTCGGTCATCGCGTCGCGGACCCGCGCCCGCCGCTCCGCACTGACATTCGGCTCATCGCGCAGCACGCGTGACACCACCGACTTCGACACCCCGGCATGAGCGGCGACGTCCCGGATCGTGGCCGGTCGCCGATTGCCGACGAAGTCGATCCCCGCTTCGTTCTCACCCACGATCGATCATCCTATTGCCTCCGTGATCCACACCACGTATGGTGACTGGGACCGGTCCCAGTCATGTCCCACAACTGTCTCACACAGGAGTCCGAATTGGTACGCATCGCTCTCGTCGGCGCCGGCTTCATCGGCTCGGTGCATGCGCGGAACCTCGCCGAGCACCCCGAGGTGCGGTTTGTGGGTGTCACAGACATCGATGCCGCTCGGGCCGATGACCTCGCAAACCGGATGGGAACTCACCGGCTCACCGACGCCGAGATCTACGACTCCGACCAGGTCGACGCGGTCCTGATCGCATCGTCGACCGATACCCACGCCGACCACCTGCGTCGCGCGGCTTTAGCGGGACTGCCCACCTTCTGCGAGAAGCCGATCGATCTGGATCTGGCACATGCAATCGACACCGTGGCGCGGGTGACCGCGGCCGGCGTGGCGACCATGGTGGACTTCAACCGACGATTCGATCGCGATCACAGCGAGTTGCACCGGTCGGTCCGTACCGGCGAGATCGGCGGAGTGGAGCTCGTCCAGTTGACCTCCCGCGGCCCGTCGCTTCCGCCACTGGACTACATCGCGACCTCCGGCGGTCAGATGCGCGATCAGACCGTGCACTTCTTCGACCTGGCCCGCTGGATCACCGGCGAGGACCCGGTCGATGTGTTCGCTGCCGGGTCCGTGTTCACCGACCCGCGAATGGCCCAACTCGGCGACGTCGACACCTCGGTCGTCACGCTACGGATGCCCAGCGGCGCACTCGTGCAGATCGACAGTGCACGGCGAACGGGGTACGGCTACGACGAACGCATCGAGGTTCTCGGTTCGGATGGCATGATCGAATCCGGCCGCCGCCCAGTCGGATCGGTATCCCGGTACGGGCCCGGCCGCTTAGTCGGCGACGGGCTGCATGCCGGTTGGTTCGAGCGTGTCGCACCGACCTACCGCGCCGCACTCGATCATTTCCTCGCGGCCCTCACCACCGGCGCAGACATCGGCCCCACGCTCGGCGAGGCGCTCAAGGCGCAGGCCATCGCCGAGGCCGCCGCGCGCTCGCTGCGGACCGGCAACCGCGAAACCATCACCTACCCGGTGACGCCCAGCGCAGTCACCACGCACTGATCGACCCGACCCACCGAAGGGATACACCCACATGAGCAACATCGTCGTCGGCTCCGCACCGGATTCCTGGGGCGTCTGGTTTCCGGACGATCCGCAACAGACCCCGTACACCCGATTCCTCGACGAGGTCGCGGCATCGGGCTACGAGTGGATCGAGCTGGGCCCGTTCGGCTATCTGCCCACCGACCCGAAGCAACTGCTCGATGAACTCGGCGAGCGTGGACTGAAGCTGTCGGCCGGCACTGTCTTCGAGCACCTGCATCAGGACAATTCGTGGGACGCGGTATGGACCCAGATCGAGGACGTCGCCAAACTCACGGCGGCGGTCGGGGGCAAGCACGTCGTGGTGATCCCGGAGATGTGGCGCGATCCTGCGACCGGTGACGTCCTCGAGGACCGCGACCTGACCGAGGAGCAGTGGCGCAAGAAGACCGAGGGCATGGACGAACTCGGCAAGGCGATGTTCGAGAAGTACGGTGTGCGTGCGCAGTATCATCCGCACGCCGACAGTCACGTGGACACCGAGGAGAACATCTACCGCTTCCTCGAGAACACCGACGGTGAGTTCGTCAACCTCTGCCTCGACACCGGTCACGTGAGCTATTGCGGCGGTGACAATCTCGCCATCATCCGCAACCACCCCGAGCGGATCGGCTACCTGCACCTCAAGCAGGTAGACGAAACGGTACGCGCCAAGGTGGCCGCCGACGATCTGCCGTTCGGTGAGGCCGTGCGCCTGGGCGCGATGACCGAACCGCCACGTGGCATCCCGGAGATGCCGCCGCTGCTCGAGGCGGTCGCCGACCTCGACATCGACATCTTCGCCATCGTCGAGCAGGATATGTACCCCTGCTCCCCGGATGCTCCGTTGCCCATCGCCCAGCGGACCCAGAGGTACCTGGGTTCCTGCGGTGTCCCGGCCGTCCGCTTCCGCTGACCACGCTGAGGAGTTTCGACGATGAAGGTTGCACTCGACCCCACCCCGTTCCACCACAGCTATTCACTGCTCGAATTGCCCGGCGTCGTTGCCGATCTCGGCTACGAGTACCTGCAGTTGACGCCGCACGTGGACATGATTCCCTTCTTCAATCACCCCAAGGCCGACGACGCCCTGGTGGCGAAGTTCCGCAAGGCCTGCGCCGACGCGGGCGTCGGCATCGCCTCGGTGCTGCCGGTGCTGCGCTGGTCGGGGCCCGACGAGGACGCCCGCGAGGCCGCAGTCCGCTACTGGAAACGGGCGATTCAGATCACCGTCGACCTCGGCGTCAACGTGATGAACACCGAGTTCTCCGGCCGCCCCGAGAAGCCCGAGGAGTCCGAACGGGCCTTCTTCCGGTCGATGGAAGAACTCGTGCCGATCATCGAGCGCGAAGGCATCGACGTCCGGATCGATCCGCACCCCGACGATTTCGTCGAGGACGGCCTGGCCGCCATCCGGATGATCCGCGGCATCAACTCGAAGAACTTCGGGCTGGTGTACGTCGCCTGCCACAGCTTCCACATGGGCGGGAACATGGCCGAGATCATGACCACCGCCGGTGACATGCTGCGTCTGGTGCATGTCGCCGACACCATGGATCATCATGCCTCTCATGGTCTTCGCTACATCACCAATCCGCCCGGAAATGCGGTGCGCGTACATCAGCACCTCAAGATCGGCGATGGCGACGTCAATTGGGACGAATTCTTCGGCACCTTGGGTGAGATCGGCTTCTACGATCGCGACGACACGGTCATGGTCTCGAGTGTGTTCGCGGAGAACGAGAATGCCCACAAGGTCTCGCGCTACCAGTTGTCCACGATGACCGACTACGTCGCGAAGTATCGGGGCTGACGTGCTGACACGGTTGCCCGCACCTCGCACCCTCGATCCCGTGACCGCCCCGGCACTGCGTTGGGGTGTCATGGGTCCGGGGTGGATCGCGCAGCGCTTCGTCGAAGCCCTCAATGAGAACACCACCCAGCAGGTCGTCGCGGTCGGATCGCGTTCCGCCCAGCGCGCCGATGATTTCGCCAGGCGAATGGGGGTCGAGGCGGCTCACGGTTCGTACGAGTCGTTGCTTGCCGACCCCCTCGTCGAGATCGTCTATGTCAGCACCCCGCATCCACAGCACCATCGCTGCGCACTGGACGCGATTGCCGCAGGAAAGCACGTGCTGATCGAGAAGCCCCTGGGTATCAACGCCAGTCAGGCGCGCGAGGTGTTCACGGCCGCCCAGAACTCCGGCGTCTTCGCCGGTGAGGCGATGTGGACCCGCTTCCTACCCAAGTTCGACGTGCTCGGTCAGATCCTCGCCGACGGCCTGCTCGGCGAGATCCGCACGGTCGCCGCCGATCACGGCGAGTTCTTCACCACCGACCACCGCATCTACGACACCGCATTGGCAGGTGGACCGATGCTCGACCTCGGCACCTATCCGATCGCCTTCGCTTACTGGACGCTTGGTCACGTCGCTACCGTGTCGGCCATCGGTCAACCGGCGAACGACGAACTCAACGGCCAGGTCTCGGCGACGCTGGGACACGTCGGGGGCAGCCAGTCGTTGGTGCACACGACGATTCTGTCCAACACGCCGACGACGGCCTTCGTCGCCGGCGAGGACGCTTACCTGGATCTGCCTGGGCCGTTCTATCAGCCCGGGCCGTTCCGGCTCGTGCCGCGGACCGGCGACGTGCTCGTCCACGACGAGGAGCCGGGTACCCACACAGACGGGCTGCATTTCTCCGCGGTGGACGCTGCCCGACGGATCGCCGCGGGAGCAGCCGACTCCGAGGTCCACCCGGCTGCCGACGTGATCGAGACGCTCGATGTCATGGATCGCATCAGAGCGCAGGTCGGGATCGTGTTTCCTGGTGAATGATGTTGTGGTGGTGATGGTCTCGATACGGGATCTCGCCTAGCGGCTCGCCCCCTACTCGACCACCAGAATGCTCAACGGCTCCGTTCGCTGATCGAGAAGCGCCGCGAACTCCCGCTGATCGAGAAGCCCGCGAACTCCCGCTGATCGAGTAGCCCGCGAACTCCCGCTGATCGAGACATCCCTGAAGGTTTGATGTCAAGCCGCGGCGGGGGTTTGGTCCTTCCATGCGGTGGCGGGGTCGTAG